>NZ_BAAASD010000032.1:0-106759 GCF_039532705.1 Streptomyces sparsogenes subsp. cuspidosporus
TTGTCGGGCCCGCCCGAGTAGGCCCGCCCCCAGCTACCGCTGGGAGGTGCCCCCGCGAGGGCGACCCTCCGCCTTGCGATCGCACGCTCCCCCAGCTACCGCTGGGCGGTGCCCCCTGACGCCGCGGACTGATCCACAGAGATCGGGAAGACACCCCCCAGGCCCCGACCCGCCACTCCACCACCACACCCGCACCAGCGAAGGAGCCCGCGGCCATGACCGCCGACCACGACACCACCCGCGCGCAGGCCGAGGAGGCGCTGCGGACCGACGGACGGGTGCGCCCGCGCCCCGGCGACCCGGCGCGCGCCGAGGCGTTCCTGCCCGCTCCCGCCGTGCAGAACCACGCCGCCAACCTGGCCGTCCTGCCCGGGGGCGATCTCGGCTGCGTGTGGTTCGGCGGGACGCAGGAGGGCGTGGCCGACATCTGCGTGTGGTTCTCCCGGCTCTCCCCGGGCTCGGACACCTGGACGGACCCGGTGCGGCTCTCCGAGGACCCGGAGCGCTCGGAGCAGAACCCGGTGCTCTTCCCCGCGCCGACCGGCGAGTTGTGGCTGCTGCACACCGCCCAGCGGGCGGGTGCCCAGGACACCGCCGAGGTGCGGTCGCGGGTCTCGGCGGACGGGGGCGCCACCTGGGGGCCGTCGCGCACGCTGTTCCCGGCCACCGCGGCGGGGGGCGTGTTCGTGCGCCAGCCCGTGGTCGTCCTGGACGACGGGCGGTGGCTGCTGCCGGTGTTCCACTGCGTGGCCACCCCGGGCACCCCCTGGGTCGGCGACCACGACACCAGCGCGGTGATGATCAGTGACGACCAGGGGGCGACCTGGCGGGAGCGGCCGGTGCCCGGCTCCACCGGGTGTGTGCACATGAACGTCCACCCGCTGCCCGACGGCACCCTGCTTGCCCTCTTCCGCAGCCGGTGGGCGGACTCGGTGTACCGCTCCCACTCCCGCGACGGCGGCGAGACCTGGAGCGAGCCGGTGCCGACGGAACTGCCCAACAACAACTCCTCCATCCAGTACGTCCCGCTCGCCGACGGCCGACTGGCGCTGGTCCACAACCACAGCAGCGCCGCGGACGCCACCGCGCGACGGGTCTCGCTCTACGACGAGATCGACGACGAGGGCCTGGCGGGCGGGGCGCCGGCCGCCGCCGCTCCGGCGGTGGCCACGGGCGGCGACCGGACCGCCTTCTGGGGCGCGCCGCGGGCCCCGATGACCCTCGCCCTGTCCTCCGACGGCGGCCACACCTGGCCGCACCGCCGGGACCTGGACACCGGCGACGGCCACTGCCTGACCAACAACTCGCGCGACCGCCTCAACCGCGAGCTGTCCTACCCCTCGGTGGCGCAGACACCGGACGGCGCCCTGCACATCGCGTACACCTACCACCGCCGTGCCATCAAGTACGTGCGGGTGGAGCCGGATTGGGCGGCCGATGCCTGAGCCGCGCCACGCGGTGGTCACCGGCGCCAGCTCCGGCATCGGGGCCGCCGTCGCCACCCGGCTGCTGGACGAGGGATGGCGGGTCACCGGGATCAGCCGTACGCCCCCGGTGGCCGCCGAGCGGATGGGCTGGATCCCGGTGGACCTGGCGCGGCCGGAGGCGCTGCGGGCGGCGCTCGCCCCGGTGACCGGGGCCGACGCGGTCGTGCACGCGGCGGGCGTGCAGCGCTCCGCCCGGCTCGGCGGCCTGTCGACCGCCGATGGGGAGCTGATGTGGCGCGTCCATGTGGCGGCGGCCGAGGTCCTGGTGGACACCCTGGCGGACCGGATCCCGGACGGCGGCCGGGTGGTGCTGGTGGGCAGCCGCACCATGACCGGTGTTCCGGGCAAGAGCCAGTACGCGGCCACCAAGGCGGCGCTGGCGGCCCTGGCCCGGTCCTGGGCCGCGGAGCTCGCGCCCCGCGCGGTCACCGTGAACGTCGTGGCGCCCGGCCCCACGGACACCCCGATGCTGCGCGACCCCGGCCGCAGCGCCACCCCTCCGGTGCTGCCGCCCCTGGGCAGGCTGGTGCGCCCCGAGGAGGTGGCCGGGCTGACGTCGTTCCTGCTCGGGCCGGACGGCGGCGCGATGACCGGCCAGACGCTGGTGATGTGCGGGGGCGCCTCGCTGTGACCCGGCCCCGGGCCTCTTGGTCATGACGGCCTCTTGGTCATGACCCTGTCACGAAACCTCTCCCTGGTGTTCACCTTTGGGAGATCGCCTCTCTGACACCCTTTCGGCGATCGAACGTGAATCGGGGAGAGGACCGCCTGTGCACATGACCCGTGTGACCCGCTGGAAATCCCTGGCCCTGCTGGTCTGCGCGGTGGCCGCGACCGCCACCGCGCAGACCCCCGCCACCGCCGGCGACGCGCCCGCGACCCCCGCGCTCGCCGGTGGATACGACGACACGTACTACAAGGACGCCATCGGCAAGACCGGGCAGCCGCTCAAGGACTCGCTGCACAAGATCATCAGCAATAACACCAAGATCTCGTACAGCCAGGTCTGGGAGGCCCTGAAGAACACCGACCAGGACCCGAGCAACTCGGCCAACGTCATCCTGCTCTACACCGGCCGGTCGCAGAGCAAGAGCTCCAACGGCGGCGACCCCGACGACTGGAACCGGGAACACGTCTGGGCCAAGTCCCACGGCGACTTCGGCACCGCCACCGGCCCGGGCACCGACCTGCACCATCTGCGTCCCGAGGACGTGTCGGTCAACAGCACCCGCGGCAACAAGGACTTCGACGAGGGCGGCTCCCAGGTGTCCGAGGCGCCGGGCAACTACACCGACGCCGACTCCTTCGAGCCCCGGGACGCCGTCAAGGGCGATGTGGCCCGCATGATCTTCTACATGGCGGTGCGCTACGAGGGCGACGACGGCTTCCCCGACCTGGAGGTCAACGACAAGGCGGGCAACGGCAGTCAGCCGTATCTGGGACGGCTGTCCGCGCTGCGCAAGTGGAACGCCGAGGACCCGCCGGACGCCTTCGAGAAGCGGCGCAACCAGGTGATATACGACACCTATCAGCACAACCGGAACCCGTTCGTCGACCACCCCGAGTGGGTCGACGCGATCTGGAGGTAACGCGCCCCGAGCCCCGTCGGCCGAACCCCGCCCCGCCAAGCCCCGCCCGGCCGAACCCCGCCCGGCGCCGCCCGGTTCGCTCCCGCCCTCAGCCCCGCCGGGCCAGCGGGAGCAACTCCTCGGCGGCGGGGCGGGCCTGGAGCGAGGGGAGCAGCAGCGCCCACAGATCGGTCAGGTGGTCCTCGATGGAGCGGCGCCGGTCCAGGGCCTCGGAGACGGTGTGCACACCGAAGAAGGCGCACACGACGGTGCGGGCCGCGCGCTCGGGATCGAGGTGCGGGGCGAGGTCGCCGTCGGCGTGCGCCCGCTCCAGCATCGCGGTCACGGCGTCGATCCAGCTGACGAAGGGCGGCGGGAGCGGCGCCGCGATCAGGGTGCGCTCCGCCCACAGCCGCGCCCCGGCGCGCACCACGATGTCGTCGCGGAAGGCGCGGGCCACCGCGAAACTCAGCCGCACCAGCCGCTCGAGCGTCGGCGTGCCGGTGGCGGCGGGGCCCGTGTATCGCTCGATCAGCGGCGGCCAGGTGGCGAAGTGTCCTTCGACGACGGCGAGCGCGAGTTTCTCCTTGCTGGCGTAGTGGAAGTAGATGGCGCCGCTGGTATGGCCGGACCGGGTGGCGATGTCGCTGATGCTGGTGCCGGCGTATCCCCGCTCGTCGAAGAGGGAAGCCGCCGCTTCCAGGAGGGATCGGCGCGTCTGCTCGGCCCGCTCTTGCACGTGTGTCCGTCCTCGTTCCGTCGCGTGTTCCGTCGCGTGCGGTGCGTTGTCGGGGTGAACTTAGCGGACTTCTCGCATGTCATGGAGGCGAAGGCCCGCAGGTCAGGGATTATTAGTATTTTATGGCGATCATTGGTGAGGCGCGTGACCTCCCGGAGCCCCCGGAGCCCCTGCGGCGCCCGCGGCCCCCGGAGCCGTGGGAGCTCGCGGCGCGGCGGCTGAGCTGGTCCCGTACCGTGGCGCGCGAGTCGGTGCACCGGGCCTCGGTGGCCGAGGTGCTGCTCACCGATGTCCGCGCGCTGGGCGGCGACCGGTTCGTGGCCGCGGCGCAGTGGCCCCGGTCCCACCCCACCTTCCCGCACGGCGGGGACGGCCGTCACCACCCCTTGATGGTCGCCGAAACCCTGCGTCAGCTGGGCATCTACCTGCCCTCCCGGCACTTCGCCACCCCCGCGGGGGCGCACTTCGTGATCCGGGACCTCTCCTTCGCGCTCGACCCGGCCGCCGAGCCGCGGGCCGAACACGGCGCCACGGACGTGGTCTGCCGCGCCGCGGTCACCGACCCGCGCACCACGCCCTGCGGCCGGTTCCTCACCGGCCTGCGGCTCGACATCGTGCTCCTCGCCGGCGGGGCGCCCTTCGCGCGGGCCGGCGGCACCGCGCGCTTCCTCGACGCCCAGGCGTACGAGGCGGCCCGCCGCGCGGCGCCCCCCGGAGCGGACGCGCCGCCGCGGTCCCCCGTCCTCGCCCGGCCCGCACCCCCCTTGGTGGCGGTGCCGGCGGCGCGCGACGTCCTCGTGGTGCGCGAGGCGGGCGCCCTGTGCCTGGACCCGGCGGACCTCCGTCACCCCTTCTTCTTCGACCACTGGAGCGACCACGTGCCGGGCCTGGTCCTGCTGGAGGCCGTGCGCCAGGCCGCGGCGCTTACGTCACGGGGAGTGCTCACCCGGCCCGTCGGCTGCCGGCTCCGCGCGCTGCGGTTCACCGAGTTCGCCCCTCCCGCCCGCGTCGATTGCGTGCCGCACGGCCGACTCTGCGTCTTCCGGCTGTGGCAGGCGGGACAGCGGACCGCGGTCGGTGTGCTGCGGTACCCCTGAGCCACGAACACGGCGGCGGCGAACACAGCGGCGGCGAACACAGCAGCAACGAACACATCATTGGCGAACAAAACGCCGACACATAGTAATCTCTTGCTTACTGCGGGTCATCAAACTACCGTAGTGATCGTTATCTTTCGGGCAGGCGACTCTCCGCCTGTACGGCTTCCCGCGCCGCGCACGCGACACGCGCCCGCGCGTCGGACGGCAGCGGTTGGCGCTCTCGCGCCTGAGCCGCCAGGAAACCCACTGCGCTGCTCTTCCGCAGGTACAGGCACGCCCTGCGCCGATCCATCCACTCCCAAGGAACGGCAGGCAGATGACAGCCAACACGCTTCTCGCTTGGACCCCCGCCGCCATCGTCTTCGACTGCGACGGCACCCTCATGGACTCCGAACGGCACTGGGAGAAGGCGCGCGAGGTCGTGCTCGCCCACCACGGCGCCGCCCCCGACCGCGACTTCGCCCGGCGCACCAAGGGCCTCCACTACAGCGAATGCGGCCGGATGATGGCCGAGTTCGCGGGGGCGCCCGCGCTGGCCGAGCAGATGACCGAACAGCTCCTCGACAACTTCCGCCGCCTGGTGGCCGACGACCCGGTCACCATGCCGGGGGCCGCCGAACTCGTGCGCAAGGCCTCCGCGTTCGCGCCGCTGGCCGTGGCGAGCAACTGCCCCCGCGACGTGGTGGAGGCGGGGCTGTCCCGCGCCGGGCTGCTGCGGTACTTCAAACACGTCCTGGTCCCCGAGGGGGAGGTGCGCCCCAAGCCGGCCCCGGACGTCTATCTGGAGGCCGCCCGCCTGTGTGGTGCGGCCCCCGGCGACGCGCTGGCCGTGGAGGACTCGCACTGCGGATTCCTGTCCGCGTCCCGCGCGGGGCTGAGAGTGCTCGGCGTGGGCCCCCGCAAACCCGTGGACGAACCGCCGGCGGTGGACCTGTGGGTCTCCACCCTCGCCGACCCCGATCTGGTCAAGTGGGTGGACAGCAGAAGTTCCTGACGCCCCGCCGGGCTCAGTGGTGCCCGGCGTGCCGGTCGTGACCCTGCTCGTCGTCCATCCGCATGCCGCCGTGGGAGGTGCCGGTCTCGATGGTGCCGCCGAGCTTGACCCGCAGCGGCTTCAGGGAAGCCTCCGACGGGGCCGTGACCGACCAGCGGTAGCCGACCAGATAGGTGCCGCCGTAGTCCTTGGACTCCGACAGCCAGGCGCGCTTGCCCTGGTCCGTGGCGAAGGTGACCAGCGTGTACCGGGCCTTGCCCGCCTTGCACGCCGCCTGGCGCAGCTCCTCGGCGTCGGTGACGACATCCGCCTCGCAGCCGATGGCCCGGGCGATCCTCGTCAGCGACGCCGGTTCGGCCGGGCCCCCGGCGGCCGTGGAGGCCTTCTTCTGCCCGTGACCCGTGTGACCCGTGTGACCCGCGTGGCCGGTTTGGCCCTGCCCCTGGCTCCCGGCGCAGCCGCTCACCAGCAGAACGGCGCTGAGCGCGGTGGCGCGCAGTAGGTGTGACACGTCAACCTCCCGATGGTGGTCCGGCGGGGAGGCCCGGGGGCGCCGATGGCCTCGGACCCCCGCCCGGTGGACCGCTGCTTCGCTGTGGACCGCTGCCGCGCGTCACTTGGCCGCGGCCGCGCCGGCCTTCTTGGCCTTGTCGGTGACCGCGAACCACAGCCCCTGTTTGCCCTGTCCGTTGGTGTCGCCGGGCTTGGTGTCCCCGGTGAAGGTGTACAGCAGCCAGCAGTCGAAGGCCAGCTGCTTGCTGCCGTCGGGCCTGGTGAAGGTGGTGAGCTTCTTGGCGTCGACCCCGGCGACCTTGGTCCTGTCCACCGGCTCGACGGGCTTCCAGGTGTCCAGACAGGCGTTCAGGCAGCCGGTCTTCATCGGCCAGGCGCTGTCCTTGTCGAAGCGGTAGACGGTCATGCCCTGACCGTCCACGACGATCTTACCGAGCTTGGCGTTGTCGTCGACCGAGAGCTCGAGACTGTCGTCCCGGGCCGCCTTCTTCCCGGCGGGCTTGCCGTCGGGCGCCAGGGCGTTCCAGGTGCCGCCCACACCGTGGCCCTTGGTGTCCCCGGCCTTGGTGTCCCCCGCGTAGCGGTACACGGGCCAGCCGCCCAGCGTCAGCTGCTCGGTGCCGTCGGCGCGGGTGACCGAGCCGAGTTCGTTCTGCCGGATGCCGGTGCTGACGGTGGCGTCGTCGGCGGGCACCGGCGGCCACTTGGTGGCGCAGGCTTCGTTGCAGGCGGACTTGGGGGAGGAGCCGGCGGTGTCCTTGTCGAACCGGTAGAGGGTCCAGCCCTTGCTGTCGGTGACGACCGAGCCGAGCTTGGGGACGTCCCGCACCGACAGCTGCCTGGCGGGGCCGGTCAGCGCGTCCTTGCCGGACCCGGAAGCGGCGTCGCCCGCGTCGCCGCCGGCCTCGTTGCCGCCGCCGGTGCCGTAGCCCGACGACCCGGAGGTGGCGCCGACCCCCACGGTCTGGGTGCCGCCGACCGGCTGGACGTTGGCGCTGCCCGCGGACTTGTCCTCACTGCTGCCGCACGCCGCGGTCAACAGGACCATCGCCACCGAGGCCCCGGCGAACGCGATCTGCCGCTTCTTCATGCCCACTCCTTCAAGCTTGCGGTCCGGCGGCTGTTTTGCGCCGACGTCCCTTGCATACGGAGGGCGTCCCGGCGGGTGTTCACGGGCCTGAAGAATTTGTCATCAGACGCAAAAACGGTGGTGTTCCCCGAACGGAGACGCGTCGACGGCCGTGTTTCGGACGGCCGTCGAGAGGGGGTGGTGGTCCGGGCCGGCTACTCCTCGATGCGCAGCGCGAGCGCGGGGCAGCGCCGCACCGCGCGGACGGCCTGCCCGCGCAGCTGGCGCGGCACGCCGTACTTGGCCTGGTGCGGATAGCCGTCGATGCCGAGCTCGATCACCTCGGGCAGGATGTCCGCGCACAACCCGTGTCCCTGGCACAGGGTCCAGTCCACGATGAGCTGCTCCGAGGCATCCCGCTCGTCCCGGCGGGCGGAGGGGCCGGGCGGCAGGGCCAGTGGCCCGGACGAGGCGCCGTCCGTCAGCGGCAGCACCCCGAGCGTGGGACGGCCGCATCCGGCGCCGAGCGCGTGTTCCCGGAACTCGTCCGGAAACGCGTCCAGCGCGGTGGTCACGAAGCCCGCCGTGCCATCGGGGTGGCTGCAGGCGCCACGGCGCTTCACCGACTGGACATAGGCGTTCACGGTGTCCAGTGCCGCCTGGCCGCCACCCCGCTCCACCTGGCCGATGGCGTCCGCGAGCGCGGGCAGCCCGATGAAGCAGGGACCGCACTGGTTCGCCGTCTCGCCCGCCAGCCAGCGCGCCACCCGCGCGGTCTCGCCCACCGGGCAGGTGTTCTCCGGGATCGGCAGCACCGCCCCGGCCCCGAGCCGGGCGCCGTGCTTCTCCATGGACTCACGGGAGATGGTGACCGAGCCCAGGCTGTCGGGCAGCAGCCACTTGCCGTGGTAGCCGCCCACCAGGACACCCTGGCCCGGGGTGAGGCCGCACAGCTCCAGAACATAGGTGAGCGGCACACCGAACGGGGTTTCCATGACGTACTTCCCGCCCACCGTCAGCAAGG
This sequence comes from Streptomyces sparsogenes subsp. cuspidosporus, assembly GCF_039532705.1. NCBI lineage: Bacteria > Bacillati > Actinomycetota > Actinomycetes > Kitasatosporales > Streptomycetaceae > Streptomyces > Streptomyces sparsogenes. The sequence continues at coordinate 8,495 of NZ_BAAASD010000032.1, forward strand.
TGGTGCCCGGCTCGGTGGGCAGCCCCACCGAGCGGAACGGCAGTGCGCCCATCCGCGCGGCGACGGCCAGCTGGGCGAACGTCTCGGTGTTGGACAGCAGGGTCGGCAGCCCGCCCAGGCCGCTGTCGCTGGTGCGGATCTTGCGGCCGTTGGGGATGGCGGGGGCGCCGCTGACGCCGTTGATGACGGCGCCGCCCTCGCCCGCGACGAAGCGGTCGTCCGTCACGCTCACCCGCACCCGCGGCCCGCTGGGGCCGCGCTCGGCGACGGCCGCGCTCAGCGACTCCTCCACATCCGGCCGGTGCACCGCGATGACCACGTCGTCGGCGCCCAGCGCGGTGGCGGCCAGCACGGCGCCGTCGATGACCAGATGCGGGGTGTGCAGCAGCAGCGCGGTGTCCTTGAGGCAACTCGGCTCGCCCTCACTGCCGTTGACCACCACCGCGCAGCGGCCGTCCCGGCGGCCGGCCGACTCCATGACGGCCGTCACCTTCCTGGCGAACGGAAAACCCGCGCCGCCGCGGCCGCGCAGGTCGATGTTCTCCGCGAGGGCCACCAGCTCGTCCGGGCGCAGCGTGGGCAGCGAGCCGTGGACGGTGAGGTGTCCGACGCGGTCGAGCCGGTACGTCTCGTCCAGCCCGGCCAGCAGCCGGGGCGGGTCGATACAGGCCAGCCGGGGTTTGGTCGAGATCACGCGCCCCACCCGCGCGAGGCGCCGAGCGGTTCACTGTCACGGGCGCCACGGCCGGCCGTGGGGGGCGCGGCCGGCACGGGCCTGCGGGCCCCGCCACCCGGCGCACCGGCCACCACGCCGATCTGGCCGGTGATGGCATGGCGCTCATGGCGCTCGGCCCGGCGGGTGGCGAGCCGGATCCACAGGGTGATGGCCACGGCGGCAAGCGCCATGACATATCCGGCCGTCGCCCAGTCCTTGGCCGCCCGCCCGGACTTCAGGCCGTGGATCAGCGCCGCACACCACGCGGGATACGCGGCCACATGCAGCGCCCGCCACCAGCGGTACCGCCAGCGGGACTTGCCGGCGGAGGCGAAGGCGCTGCGTACCGCACCGGTCACCGCCGCCGTGATGAACAGGTATCCGGCCAAGGTGCCAAGTCCGATCAGCACGGGTTTATTTGCGTCAGCGAACGGTATCACGATGGCCGCGGCGCTCGTGTGACTCTCCGCCACCTTCACCCACACATGGAGCACCAGGAAGAGCAGACCGGCCACCGCGGCCCCGCGGTGGACCCCCTGGGCGAGCAGCCGGTGGTGCGAATGCAGGATCAAACGGTCGGTGGCGGCCAGTCCCCACAGCACCGCGCTGCTCAGCGAGACCAGTGCCAGCACCCCGGCCCCGAAGTCGAGGAAGGCCCACGTCCGGGTGAACGCACCGGCGTTGGCGGCGACGATCAGTGAGAGGACGACGGCCCCGACGGCGGCGTACAGCGCGGTGTGGCGCGGCCAGCCGATACCGGCCCTGACCGGCCGGGCTCGGCGAGCGGCCCGTCGTCCGCCAGGTCCTCCGGGGCCCTGCGACAGGGTCGATCCGGCGTGGCGAGCCCTGCGGCGCGGCCCCGGTATCGGGGGAGTCGGCGGCTGGGGCATGGGCATCGGAGCCTCCCGATCGCGCACGGTCGCGCGAGTGACGAGTACGTCAAGTCGTCTTTGGGTACGGCAGCATCTCCGAACTACACGTGATCTCCATAAGATTTGTCGTAATGTGACAACTTCTTGTGGACGACCACTGCCCACACCGGCGAAGCCTGCTCCACTGTCATTCCGATGGCAAAGACCCGGCAAAGCACCGGGACCGGCAGGGGAGGGGTCCCTCCAAGATTCATCGGAGGACCCTCGACTCCCTTTTCCGGAAGCGCAACACCGGCGACGGAGGCAACCTCCACGGGCCTGACCGACCCCCCGACGGTCGGGCCTCCCCCCGGCAAGAACGAGGTAATGATGGGCGAACTCGCGAACCGCATCCGGTCCCCCCGTCCCTCCCGTGGCGAGCGGACCCGCGTCCTGCGCAATGAACTCCCGTCCCTGGCCGAAGAAGTGGTTGAGACCCTTCGGCGCAGAGTCCCGGGATTCGCCGACCTCTTGGAGGACATTGAGCCTGACAAGGTCCGCTGGGGAGTCGAACAGGCTCTCCTGACGGCATTCGGCTACCGAACCGCGGGCGAGGAGGCCACCGAGGAAGCGGTGGCCGACGCCGCCCGGGGCCTGGGACCCCTGACCGAGGTCCCGCCCGAGCGGGCCCGGCGCGACCTCTTCGAGGCCCTGGTCGGCGAGGCGCCCGTGTCCGAGCGCGCCCTCGCCGAACTGGCCCGGGCGGCTCGCTGGCCCCTGCCCGACACCGTCCTGGCCATCGCCCTGCCCACCCCCGGCGAGGCGCCGCAACTGGCTCCGGTGTTCGGCGACACCCTCATCGGCGCCGTCGGCGACGAACTGTGCCTGCTGGTCCCCGACCCGGACGCGGACACCCTCCCCGACACCCTGGCCGACCCGGCCGCGGCCACCGAGCCCGACCCCGACCGGGCCCCTGCGGCCGAACCCGCCACCGCCACCGCGCGCGGCGCCCTGGAGGCCGCGCTGCGGGGCCGCACCGCCTCCGTCGGCCATGTCGTACCGCTGAACGACGCGGCCTCCTCGGTGCGATGGGCCCGGCGGCTGCTGGCCATGACCCACGCGCGCAGCGGGCCCGAGGCCCGGATCCTGTTCGTCGACGACCACCTCTCCACGCTGCTGCTGCTCCAGGACGAGTCGCTGGTGCGGGCGCTGGCGGCCCGCTGGCTCAAGCCGCTGTCCGGGCTGACCCCCCGGCAGAGCGAGCGGCTGCAGATGACGCTGCTGGCCTGGCTCGAGGGCGGTGGCGCGCCCGAGGCGGCCAAGGCGCTCAAGGTGCATCCGCAGACCGTCCGCTACCGGCTGCGGCAGATCGAGAAGCTCTTCGGGCCGGGCCTGCGCGACCCGCGGATACGCTTCGAGCTGGAGATGGCGCTGCGCGGCCGCCGGCTGATGGCCCAGATGGACCGGATCCGGCGCCACTACTCCCGGGTGGTGACCCGCAGGGGCCGGGTGGCGCCGACCGGCCTGCGTCCCGTCGGCGGCATGGCGAGGGAGGCCCGCGTCAACGGGCTGTGAGCCACGGGCGCGAGCCCCGCACACGGGACCGCCGGCCGCGCTCCGCGCCCCCCCCACCGGGGCCCGCCGGCCCCCCCCCGCGGCCGCCGGTCCCGTGTGCGCTCCGGTCGCCGGGCCGGGAGCCCGCGGTGTTCGTGGCGTCAGTCCCGGACCCCGGTGGCCCTGGCGGAGGCGGCGGAGGCGGCGGCCGCAGTGGTCTTCGGCATGGCCGCGTTCAGGCCGAGTAACTCGGCGTACGCGCGCGAGCAGAAGGCACACTCGGCGAGGTGGCGGGCGAGGCCGCGGCCGCGTACGACACCACGCCGCACCGAGGCCCCGATCATGGCGCTGAAGTGGCGGCAGCGCTCGTCGTCCGCCGGCGTGACACACACATGGGCGCGTAAGTACGCCTCGCGCAGGCCCTCGCGGGCCCGGTGGGACAGGGACGTCAGACCGCTGGGGGACAGGTCCATCAGCGCGGCGACACGGCGCGGGGAGCGGTCCTCCACCAGCGTGTGCCACAACACGGCCCGCCACCGCTCGGGGAGCGCGGCGAAGCCGCGGGCCAGCAGCCGGCGTTCCTCCTCGGCCAGCAGGCGCTGCTGCGGGTCCGCCTCGGTGGTCTGCTGCCGCCAGGACTCGAAGTCCGCGGTGAGCAGCAGCCGACGCTCGTCGATGCTCCGCTCGATCGCGGTGTGGCGGATGACCGTCAGCAGGTACGGGCGCCAGGGGCCCCGCGGACCGCCGCCCGACCGGACGGCCTGGAACGTACGGATGAACGCCTCGGACACGAGGTCCTCGGCGTCGTGGGGGGCGCGGCAGCAGGTGCGGGCGTAGGCGAGCGCCGCCTCGTGGTGGCGGCGGTAGAGGATCTCACCGGCCGCCGGACTCGGGGTGCCCTCGCGGTACCCCTCCCTCAGCCGCCGGGTGAGTTCCTGGTCGGAGGGCGGGGCCTCGCGGCCCCGCGCCGGAACGCGGCGTGCGCCGGCCGACCGGCCGGCGCACGCGCGAGGTCTTGGCATCAGCCGCACTTCCGGCCGCTGTTGATGCAGTCCACCGCCTTCTTCATGAGCTGGTCCGACATCACGTTGATGAAGTCGTCGTGGTCGGTGATCGGCTTGTGCAACTGCTCGGGGAAGCCGTCGACCGCGTAGGTCTCGCCCGCCGGGACCTCGTAGGTGATCTTGTTCACCAGCTGGGGGATCGCCTGGAAGCCGCTCGGGCAGGAGCCGTCCTCCTGGGCGAAGGCCACGTGGTCACGGTGGTTGGCGCTGTCGATGTTCTTGCCGTCCCAGCAGCTCTGGAAGGCGAAGCTGCGCACCACGTCGCTGCCCTCCGGGCAGAGCGGGTACTTGTCGGTGAGCTGGCGGTCCTCGAAGCCGGTGCAGCTCCAGTGGGCGTTGGCGTTGGCCGTGCCGTTGGTGAACGCCTTGGCGTCACCGGTGATGATCCGCAGGAAGCGGGGCATCGCGGTGACCTTGCCGACCGGGCTGCCCTTGAACTCGATCGTGGCGCTCTTGGGGGTGAGGATCCGGCCCACGTTGCCCTCGAGGCCGCCGCCGAGCTGGTTGGCGTCCTTCTCCTGGGTGCCGTCCTGGACCCGGACCACCGGCCAGTAGTACGTGGACTGGTCGCCGTTGGAGCAGGTGGTCTCGCCCGCGGCGAGGCTCTCGTTGGTGGAGTTGGCGTTGGTGGTCTTGTTGCCCACGTAGTCGTGGGTGTGGTGGGCGCCGTTGCCCACGCCGGGCGCCACGATCACGTTGTCGCTGTTGCGGATGGCCTGCTCGTTGACACCGCACTCCGAGACGAAGGAACCGGTGGACGCGCCGTTCTGGTTCTGCGGCTCCTTGACGTTGGGCTGCACCTTCGTGATGTCGACGAAGTCCTGGGGCGAGGGGCCGTTGCCCTGCTGCCCGCCGTTGCCGCCCTGGTTGCCGTCGCCCTGCTGGCCGCCGCCCTGGTTGTTCCCGCCCTGGTCGCCGCCCTGCTGGTCGCCGCCCTGCTGGTTGCCGCCCTGGCCGCCTCCCCAGCCCTTCCCGCCGAAGTCGGTCCGCATCGTGCAGGCGCTCATCTTCTCGAGGCCCGCGGGGCGCTGGGCGGTGCGGCCGATGGCGATGCCGATGCGGTCCAAGGTGGCCGTCCGCTGCTGCTGGAGGGTGGTGAGCACCGAGTCCGGGCCCGCCTCCTTCCTCGCCATCCGCTGATAGGCGCCCGCCACCTGGGAGTCCAGCTCGGCCAGGTTCCTGTCGACCTCGGCCCTGGCCTGGCGCGGGACGTCGTTCAGCTTCTGGCCCACATCGGGGCAGCTGATCGTGCCCGCCCTCGCCGACAGGGTCCGCTCCCGGCCCGGATCCTTGGTGCCGCTCGCGGAGGCGTTCGCGGCGATGATGGCGGCTCCGCCACCGCCGAGCGCCAGCGCGGCGACGATGGCCACGGTCTTGTTCGTGAACCGCCCGCGTTTATGGGTCTGTTGCCTCAATGAGATCACTTCACTTTTTGTTGAGGGCTTCGAAGTCGACGAGCCCGGTGTCCTCAAGGACCGTGATGTGGTCGAGAACGATGGCGTTGGTCCTGGTGGCGAGGGACCTGACCATGGAGTTCTGGCTCTGCGCCCGCACCTGCGCCACCAGGCCGAAGACCTTGCCGTGCGCGGAGCGCAGGAGGTTGGCGAACAGGCGCTGGAACTCGGCGGCTGACGCGGCGTTCGTCATCTGGTTCAGCCAGCCCTGCTGTTGCTCGTTGGGCTGGGTGGGCAGGGGGATCCCAAGAGCCTGGCCCACTTCGTTGGCACGCCGGTCCAGCTCGGTGTGTCCCTCGATGAGGTGTTCGCCCGCGGTCTTCACGGCGTCGGTGTTCCCGCGCTCCTGCGCCATGCGCCCCGAGGGGAGCTCCCACAGGCCGGCGAGCTTGACCTTGCGGACGAAGTCCCTGTCCACCGCCGTGAGCGGTCCGTACTGCGTGCTGATGGTTCCCTTGCCGTCGTCGATGACCCCGCTCGGGAGCGCTGCGGCGCTGCTTTCGCCGAACAGGCTCACGGGGATGAGCAGTGCCGCGAGCGTCATCGCGAGCGCACCAATGATGAGCCCGGTCCCGATCGTGCGGCTGGAAGCAATGGATCTGCTGATGATGGCTGATCGCACAGCGCCCTCCTTGGTTCGGAGTGACACCGGACGGTAGTGCCTGGTGTGGCCCGGGAGTGGAGACCTCATCACCAATGAATAAAGCCCTGACAGCGATCTCTCCCTGCTGGTAGTCTGCCGGGCTGCTTTCCGCCGGACGTTTTCCGGGCGGCGGAAAGCCGAAGAAATCCCGGGACCGGTGAACGGCCCGGCCGCCGCGTACGTATCGATGGACGTGAAGCCCGCGTACGCACCGCGAAGGTGCTCCCCGAAAGACGCCTCCCCCCGGCGCCCGGCCGCCTCGCCCGCACCCGGCGCGCCGGACCCGCCGCCGGGCGGCCCCTCCGGCTGAGGCCCCCGACGTCCGCGACCGCCGCCGTCCCCCTCTTCTGTTCCTCTCTCTGTCCCCTTCTCTATAGGGGTCGGTACAGGGGCCGCCGGGAGGCCCCGCGGAGCGGCCCTCTATAAGAAGGGGACTAAGCCGCCCCTTGACAGGCCGGGCGGATGTGGGATTACTTGATCGCGTCCCGCTCACCGAATGTTCGGTCGGTCCCTTGGGGTGGTGCCAGACATGACGATCCCGACGCATGCCGCAGGTCCCGGCCGCCGACTGGGCTCCCCGCCGCCGCCCGAGCTCCTCGACGCCGCCGAACGGATGGGACCCGAAGAGCTGCGCGAGACACAGCTCGCCCGGCTGCGGACCACCCTCAGACACGCCTACGACCACGTCGAGGCGTACCGTACGAAGTTCCGCGCGGCCGGCGTCGAGCCCGAGGACTGCCGCACGCTGGAGGACCTCGCCCGCTTCCCCTTCACCACCAAGGCCGATCTGCGCGACACCTATCCCTTCGGGATGCTCGCCGTACCCCGCTCGGAGCTGCGCCGGGTGCACGCCTCCAGCGGCACCACCGGCCGGCCCACCGTCGTCGGCTACACCGCGAACGACCTGTCCGTCTGGGCCGAGGTGGTCGCCCGCTCGCTGCGCGCGGCCGGCGGGCGCCCCGGCCAGATGGTGCACATCTCCTACGGCTACGGCCTGTTCACCGGCGGCCTCGGCGCCCATTACGGCGCCGAGCGCCTCGGCTGCGCCGTCGTCCCCGCCTCCGGTGGCATGACCGCGCGCCAGGTGCGCGTCATCGAGGACTTCAGGCCCGAGGTCATCATGGTCACCCCCTCCTACATGCTCACCCTCCTCGACGAGTTCGAACGCCAGGGCATCGACCCCCGCACCACCTCCCTGAAGGTCGGCGTCTTCGGCGCCGAGCCGTGGACCGAGGAGATGCGCCGGGAGATCGAGGAGCGCGCCGGCCTCCACGCGGTCGACATCTACGGGCTCTCCGAGGTGATGGGTCCCGGGGTGGCCCAGGAGTGTGTGGAGACCAAGGACGGCCTCCATGTGTGGGAGGACCACTTCTTCCCCGAGATCGTGGATCCGCTCACCGATGAGCCGGTGGCCGAGGGGGAGGAGGGAGAACTTGTCCTGACCTCCCTGACCAAGGAGGCCCTCCCCGTCATCCGCTACCGCACCCGGGATCTGACCCGGCTGCTGCCCGGCACCGCCCGGCCCGCCTTCCGCCGCATCCAGAAGATCACCGGCCGCTGCGACGACATGATCATCCTGCGCGGGGTCAACCTCTTCCCCAGCCAGATCGAGGAGATCGTGCTACGCACCCCGGGCGTCGCCCCGCACTTCCAGCTGCTGCTGACGCGGCGCGGCCGGATGGACCACATGACCGTCCGGGCCGAGGCGCGCCCCGGCGCCACGCCCGAGGCGCGGGCGGCCGCCGAGCGGACCATCGCCCAGGCGGTCAAGGACGGGGCGGGCCTGACCGTCGAGGTGTCGGTCGTGGAACCGGAGTCGCTGGAGCGCTCCGTCGGGAAGCTCCGCCGGGTCAAGGACCTGCGCTGAGGCCGGCCGGGGGCGCGCCCGGGGTGGGGGACTCGCCGGAAACGGCGCGGGACCGGCGCCGGGGGCGCCGGTCCGCGGTCCGGGGGCCGTCCGGCCTCAGGCCGGCTGGGCCGCCCCGGTGGACGGGGGTGCCATGACGCCGCCGCGGCGCAGCACGGCGTAGCCGATGCCGATGCCCACGGCCACCGGCCACTCGATCGCTTCCGCGGCGCCCAGGATGCCCAGACCCACGTAGAGGGGGAGGCCGCCCTTGGCGGGCAGCCACCGGCGGGCCACCGCCACCGGCAGCAGCGCCGCGTCCGCCAGGCCGCCCGCCATGCGCCCCGCCGTGGGGACGGTCACGGTGAACGACCGCTTGCCGTCGCCGGACGACGTGGTCACAGGCGGCTTCTCGGCCTTCGCCCCGGCCTTCGCGGAGGTGGCCGTGGCCTTCTCGGAGGCCGTGGACTTCGTCCCGGCCGTCGTCTTCCGGGCCGTCGTCTTCCGCTCGGCCGTCGTCTTCCGGGCCGCCCCCTTCGCCGCCGTCTTCGTCTTCTCGGAGGACCCGCGCTTGCGGGAGGTGGTGGGAGTACTCACAGGTCTCACGTCCGCACATGGTCGACGTTGTGGTAATTCCTCACTTTTCAGGGTAATAGGGATTTATTCTCCGCTGGGGTGGCTGCGACGGGTGGCGGGGCAGCGTGCAGCCGGGCGATGGGTAGGGAGGCCGCGCCGATGTCACAGTCCTCACGGTCAGGCACATCCGGCACGCCAGGTGCATCAGGCACGCCAGGCACATCAGGTACCTCGGGCACGCCGGGAAGGTCGGGAAGGTCGGGCATCCGCATCCCGGCGCCCCCGCTGCTGGGACCCCTCGCCGGCGGGGTGACCGCGGGCGTGCGCGGCGCGGCCGGACTTCTCGGACGGCTGGCCAGGCTGCCGCAGCGCGGGGTGTGGTCCCACCCCGGACGCATGTACATCGAGGTCCGGGGGGTGCACGGCACCGGGGGCGAGCGGGTCGCCCGCCGCGTGGAGAGGGCGCTCGAGACCCACCCCCGGGTCCGGTGGGCGCGGGTCAACGCGCCGTCCGAGCGCGTCGTGGTCTCGCTCCTCTCGCAGGCGGTCCGCGAGGCCGAGCTGGTCGCCCTGGTCGAGCAGGGGGAGGAGGCAGAGGCCGCCGCCGTGGCCGAGGAGTTCGACGAGTGGCTCCCCGAGCCCCACCACCCCTCCGAAGGGCCCAGCACCCCCGAGTCCCTCTCCGCGCTGACCGCCGACGCCGTGGGCCTCACCCTGTCCACGGCGCTGCGCCTGGCCCCCTGGCTCAAACTGCCCACCGAGGTCGGCGCGCTGGCCTCCCTGCTCCAGCACCACCCCCGGATACGCCGGCTGGCCGCGGCCGTCAGCGGCCCCGACCGGGCCGACTCGGCGCTGACCGCGGTGAGCGCGCTGGCCCAGGGCGTGGCCACCCGAGGCGGAGGGCTCGCGCTGGACGTGGTCGAGCGCCTGGCCCAGTGGCGGGAGGCCGCCGCGGAACGCCAGGCGTGGGAGGCGGCGGAGCCGCACCTGGTGCACGGCCCGCGGGACGTGGCGGCCGAGCCGATCGTCGTCGAACGACCGGGCCCGCCCCCCAGGGACGCGACCGCGCGCTACGCCGAGCGGTCCATGCGCATCGGCGCGGCCGTCGGCGCGCTCGCCGCACCCTTCGCAGGCCCCCGCCGCGGCCTGGCCGTGGCGCTGGCCTCGCTGCCGAAGGCGCCGGGCGCGGGCCGGGAGGGCTTCGCCACCAGCCTCGGCCACTTCCTCGCCCTGCGCGGCGTGGTGGCCATGGACCGCGCCGCGCTGCGCCGGCTGGGCCAGGTGGACACCGTGGTGCTCGACGAGGAGGCGCTGCGCGGCGACCGGTACGAGCCCATCGACGTGGAGGTGCTCGGCGGCGCCGACGCGCCGCGGGTCGCCGAGCGGCTGTTCGACCTCTTCGACCCGGACGGGCCCCTGGAGGTCCGGCGGAACGGCCACGGCTGGGCGCTGGGCCCGCTGGACCGGCTCGACCTGACGGGCCGTACCGGTGCCCAGGCCGCCTCCCGGCTGCTCCGCAAGGGCAGCGAGCGCGTCCTCGGCCTGGCCAGGGGCCCCCGCCTCCAGGCCGTGGTGGGGCTGGCCGCGCAGACCGCGCCCGGCGCCGAGGCCGTGGCGGCCGCCGCCCGCCGGGCGGGCGCGCGGGTCGTCCTGGCCACCGACCGCCCGCACCCGGCGTTCGCCTTCGCCGACGCGGTGGTGCCCGCCGGCGGGCGCCTGGTGGCCTCGGTACGCGGACTCCAGGCCGACGGCGCGGTGGTACTGCTGCTGTCCGGCAACCGCCGGGCCCTGGGCGCCGCCGACTGCGGCATCGGCACCCACCGCGAGGGCGAGGCCCCGGCCTGGGGAGCGCATCTGCTGGTCGGCGCGGACCTGGAGTCGGCCGCGGTGATCGTGGACGCCGTGGGCGTGGCGGCCCGGGTCGACCGGGACAGCGCGGTGCTCGCAGCGGGCGGCAGCGGCGTCGGCGCCGTAGCCGCCCTCCAGGCCCACCGCCGGCATGCGGCCGCGCGCTCCACCGCCGCCGGCAACACCGCCGGCACCATCGCCTTCTGCATGGGCAACTGGCGAGCCCGACAGCTGATAGCCCGCCCCCTCGCACCGCCGGTGACCTCCGTCCCCTGGCACCTGATGCCCGCCCGGCGCGTCCTGGACCGCCTCGGCACCGCCCCCGACGGCCTGACCCCGGCCGAGGCCACCGCCCGCGCCCGCGCCCCCGGCGGCCCGCGCACCGGCGAGCCGCCCCGCACCAGCCTGCCCGCGGCGTTCATCGACGAGCTCGCCAACCCCCTCACCCCCGTGCTCGCCGCCGGGGCCGCGCTGGCCGCCGCCGTGGGCTCGCGCACCGACGCCGCCCTGGTGGCCGCCATCACCGGCACCTCCGCGCTGGTCGGTGGCGTCCAGCGGGTCAGGACCGAGCGCGCCCTGGCGGAGCTGTTCTCCCGCTCGGCCATCGGCGCGCGGGTGCGCCGCGCCGGCACCGAGCGGCTGGTCGCCGCCGGTGACCTGGTGCCCGGCGACATCGTCGTGCTGCGCCCCGAGGACGTGGTGCCCGCCGACTGCCGGCTGCTGGAGGCCGAGGGCCTGGAGGTCGACGAGTCCTCGCTGACCGGCGAGTCCCTCCCCGTCCCCAAGGACCCGGCGCCGGTGGCCGCCGCGCACATCACCGGGCGCCGCTCGATGCTCTACGAGGGCACCACCGTCTCCGCCGGGCGCGCGGTCGCCGTCGTGGTGGCCACCGGCACCTCCACCGAGGTCGGCCGCAGCCTCGCCACCGCGCGGCAGGCCGCGCCCGTCACCGGGGTGGAGGCCCGGCTGACCAGGCTCACCCGGGCCAGCCTGCCCATCGCCCTCGGCTCCGCGGCCGCCGTCTGCGCGGCCGGGCTGCTGCACGGCCGCAAGCTCACCGACACCCTGGCCTCCGCGGTCAACCTCGCCGTCGCCTCCGTACCCGAAGGACTGCCCTTCCTGGTCAACGCGGCCCAGCTCGCCGCCGCCCGCCGGCTGGCCGACCTCGGCGCGCTGGTGCGCAACCCCCGCACCATCGAGGCGCTCGGCCGCGCCGACGTCCTGTGCTTCGACAAGACCGGCACCCTCACCGAGGGCACCCTCCAGCTCGCCGCCGTCGGCGACGGGGACCACGAACTGCCCGCCGACCGGCTCGACACCCCGCGCAAAGCCGTGCTGGCGGCCGCGCTGCGCGCCACCCCGCCGGCCCGGCAGGCCGAGCCCATGGCCCACCAGACCGACCGCGCCGTGATGGCCGGGGCGCGCCGCGCCGGCGTCGCGGTACGCCAGGGCGCCCCCCGCTGGCGGCGTACCGACGCCCTGCCCTTCGAACCGTCCCGGGCCTACCACGCCACCGCCGGGCGCACCTCCCACGGCCTGCTCCTGAGCGTGAAGGGCGCGCCGGAGAACGTGCTGCGCCGCTGTGTCGGCCGGCGGCACAGGGACGCGCCGGCCCCGCTGGACCCGGACGCAGTCGAGGCGCTCACCGCGCGCGCCGAGGAGCTGGCCGGAGCGGGCCGCCGGGTGCTGGCCGTGGCCGAGCGCCCCATGGCGGACGACGAGGAACTCACCGACGAGGCCGTACGGGACCTGGTCTTCCTCGGCTTCGTCGCCCTGGCCGACCCGGTCCGCACCAGCGCCGCCCCCGCCACTCGGCGGCTGCACGAGGCGGGGGTGCACACGGTGATGCTCACCGGCGACCACCCGGCCACCGCGGACGCCATCGCGGCGAGAGTCAGCGACGTCCCCGAGCCGAAGGTGTGCACCGGACCCGAGCTGGACGAGCTCGACGACGCGGCGCTCGACGCCCTGCTCCCCACGGTCGATGTGATCGCCCGCTGCAGCCCCCACCACAAGGTCCGCATCGTCCAGGCGTACCAGCGCCTCGGGCGGGTGGTGGCGATGACCGGCGACGGGGCCAACGACGCGCCCGCCATCCGCCTCGCGGACGTCGGGATCGCCCTGGGCCGGCGCGGCACGCCCGCCGCGACCGCCGCCGCGGACCTGGTCGTCGGCGACGACCGGCTGGAGACGATCGTCTCGGCGCTGATGGAGGGCCGGGCGATGTGGGCCTCGGTGCGGGCCGCGCTCGCCATCCTCATCGGCGGCAACCTGGGAGAGGTCACCTTCAGCGTGCTCACCGCCTCGCTCACCGGCGGCACCCCGCTGAGCGCCCGGCAGATCATGCTGGTCAACCTGTTGACCGACCTCGCGCCCGCGCTCGCCATCGCGGTGCGCGAGCCGACCGGCCACACCGGTGAGCGGCTGCTGCGGGAGGGGCCGCACCGCTCCCTGGGCACCGCCCTCACCAACGAGATGCTGCTGCGGGGCGTGATCACCGCCCTCGGGGCCGGCCTGGCCTGGTCCGGCGCGCGGCTCACCGGGCGACGGCGCCGGGCGTCCACCGTCGCGCTCGCCGCCCTGGTCGGCACCCAGCTCGCCCAGACCCTGGCCACCGGCGGCCTGGACCGCCACGTCCTGATCGCGGGGCTCGGCTCCGCCGCCGTCCTCGCGGGCATCGTCCAGACACCCGGCGTCAGCCACTTCTTCGGCTGCGTCCCGCTGGGCCCCGTGGCGTGGGGCATCACGCTGGGCTCCATCGCCCTGGCCACGCTGGCCGGCTCGGCGCTGACCCCGCTGGTGCGCGGCCTGGCCCACTAGCCGCCGGCTGTCGGCTCCCCGTCCGGGAGGCCGGCGAGTGCGCGGAAGAACCGGTCCCGGAAGAGCGGGTCCGTTTCGCCCCGCCGCAGTACCTCGAGATGCTCCTCCGTGGGCGTAAGCCTCGCGAACGCCAGATTGGACTCGTACGGCGGCGTCCACCGCCGGTCGCGCTCCTCGGCGTACCGCCGCAGGGCCTTGGCCGTCAGCCCGGGATCGTCGACCGCGTCCGCCAGACACCCGGCGAGCAGCTCGGCCTGGGCGAACGCGTCGCCGATCCCCTGGGCGCCGCACGGGTCCTTGTGGTGGCCCGCGTCCCCGACCAGCGCCCAGCCCGGGCCGTGGGCCCGGCGGAAGAAGTTGGGCAGGTCCGTGCACCGGAACAGCCGGTCCTCCTGCCGGGCGGCGGCCAGCGGCTCCGCCAGCTCCGGGCAGGCGCGCAGCGCGCCGGCCAGATAGGCGCGGGGCGCGCTCTCCCGGGTCAGGCCCGCCGTGGCGCGGGGCAGCTGCACATTGACCAGCGTGAGGCCGTCCTGCGTGGGCACCAGGGCGGCGCCGGCGCCCTGGCCCGAGTACAGCCCCAGCCCGTCCCCGGGCAGCCCGCTCCAGTACGTGTAGAGGGCGACGGTCAGCCGGCCGTCGTCGCGCAGGTACGGGGCGCCCACCAGCCGGGCCACGGTGGAGTGCCGCCCGTCGGCGCCCACCACGAGCCGGGCCCGGGCGCGGTCCGCGCCGCCGCGCGGGGTGGTGTACCGGACCCCGGCCACCGCCCCGCCCTCCCACAGCAGCCCGGTGACCGAGCAGCCGTCGCGGAACTCCGCGCCGGCCCGCGCCGCCGCACGGGCCAGGATCGCGTCCAGGGCGTACCGCCGGGGCGCGAGGCCGCCGGTGGCCGCGCCCCACACCGGCGCCGGGCCGGTCAGCAGGAGCCCCGGCGCCCGGAAGGAGACCCGCTCCAGGGGCGGACATCCGGTGGCCCGCACCTCCTCCAGCACGCCCCACCGGGCCAGGCGGTCCACACCGGGCTGGTGGATGTAGAGCGTGGAGAGGGTGTCGCTGGGGAAGCGCGCGCGCTCCAGGACGAGGACCCGGAGCCCCCGGCGGGCGAGGAGCAGGGCGGTGGCGGCGCCGGCGCAGCGGCCCCCCACCACGATCACGTCGTACATCGGCTCCCCTTCCCCGTGGGGGCCCGATGCCCCGCATGTGTCACCGATAGCACCCGGTGGGGGGACACGCCCGGGCGACAGGAATAGTCAGCTCATGCGGTCGGAATTCCATATGACTTTCTCTTGGGCATGAGTTCACTCTTTGGGATTTCCCTGATCCGGAACTTCTTGACAGGCTTCGCGCGCCCGCATTTTCATGGCACAGGGCCGAACACCCCGCTGTCCGGCCCCCGTTCGGGAAGAAACCGTATTCGTATCCGATCGACAGGAGATTCGCCGGTGATCGACAACGAGCTGTTCGAGGAAATGGCCATTCAGGAGCCGGAGGCGGTCGTCGTCTCCACCTGCACCATCAAGATGGACGAGGACATCGAGGAAACCCAGTAGCACCCCGGTGTTTCCCGGTCTTCCGACCCGGGGCCGGGAAACACCTCCGTTCTCGACCGGCAGTTGACTCTCACTTGAGAAATGGATCCGTGTGAACGCGCAACCGGGCACACCGCCGAGGGAATCCGTCCGGCTCGTCTCGCGTCGGGATGTTCGCCTTGTCAACCGCGCCGGTCATGTCTATATCTGCTCCAGCACCGGCACCCTGCGCGTTCCCCAGCGGAATCCGGACCTGAGCGAGCTCGAAGGCGACATCGGCCTCGAATTCCTCCCCGAGGACGTCATCGCGGGACTGCGCTCCCGCACCCTGGTGCACTCCGCCTCCGACGCCCCGCTCAGCCACCCCCTGTACAACACGGGCGGCCCGGGCGCCACCCGCCCGGCGGTGGTCGTCGGCGAGGGACCGCTGGCGGACGGCGTCGCCGAGGGGCTGCGCCGGGCCGGGGCCGAGGTCGTCCGGGCCCCCGCCCCCGACCGGTCGGCGGATCCGGGAGCGCTGGTCCTGCCCCTCCACGGGGACGAGACCCTGCTGCGCCGGTGGACCGAGCGTGCCATGGAGGCCCGGGCGCCGATCCTCACCCATCTGTCCTCGCCCACCCGGCTCCTCTTCGCCGTCCTCGACCCGCCGCGCACCGCCTGCCCGGTCTGCCTGGTGCGCCGGCTGCGCGCCAACCACACCTGGCAGCCCATCGCCGACCTGCCGCTCGACGTGCTCTACGGCGCGGCCGAGAGCGATCGCTGGCCCACCACGGCCATCGCCGCGGCGATGCTCGCCCACCAGACCATGGCGGCCCTCACCCGGGGCCCGAGCGGCCCGGGCGAGCTGCTGGAGGTCGACCACGCCACCGCGGTCACCACCCGCCACCCCGTGCTCCACACCCCGCTGTGCCCGGCCTGCGCCCCCGTGACCGCGCCCCCGGAGCCGGCCGAACCCCCGGCCGGGGACCCGGAGTCCTGCTGGGAGCGGATGCGCCGGGCGGTGGACCCGCTCACCGGCCTGGTGGCCGAGGTCCGGGTGCGGGACGCGGACCGCGAGCCGGGCAACTCGACCACGCATGTGCTCACCGCCGGACACCCCACGACGACCTGGTTCTCCCCGGTGCAGGCAAGCGCGTGCAGCGGCGCCGTCAAGTACGACCCGACACTGGCCCGGGTGTGCGCCGTGGGGGAGTTCATGGAGCGTTACGCGGCCGGGGTCTACGACCCGGACCGGCTGGTCCGCGCCTCCTTCCGGAAGCTCGGCGCCGCCGCCGTGGACCCCCGGAGCCTGCCGCTGGCCTCCGAGCGGGAATACGCCGCGCTGCCCCGCATCGCCCCGTTCGACCCCGACCTGGAGCTGGACTGGGTGGAGGGCCGCTCGCTCACCACGGGCCGGGCCCGGTATGTGCCCGCCTGCGTGGTCTACGTCCCCTACCGGTTCCCGCGCCGCCGGGAGCGGCTGATCGACCCCATCTCCACCGGTCTCGCCGCCGGAAGCGGCCCGCACCACGCGACGCTCGGCGGGCTGCTGGAGGTCGTCGAGCGCGACGCCGTCGCCGTCTTCTGGGAGAACCGCCTCGCGCTGCCCACCCTGGACCTCGGCGGGCTGACCGGGGGACCGGCCGCCGCGGTCGTCGAGCGGCTGACCGCGGCGGGCGTCCAGGTGCTGTGCAAGGACCTCACCACCGACCTCGGCATCCCCGTGGTCTCCGTCCGGTATGTCGAGGGCCCGGCGGACCGGCCCGTGGTGGCCCACGCCACCAGCGCCCATCTCGACCTCCACGGCGCCCTGCTCGGGGCGCTGGAGGAAGCGGACCTGTGCCGCACCGGGCTGCGAAGCTGGCTGGCCGAGCGGGACATCCCCGGCCTGGACGACATCGAGCTCGACCGATCCGACTTCTACACCTACTACTGCGGCCCGGGGCGGCTGTCGCTGGTGCCGTTCTGGGACGAGGGCCCGCTCCGCCCCCTGCCGGAGCCTTCCCCCGCGCCCGCCTCGTACGAGGCCGCGGTCGAGGAGGTGGTCCGGCGGCTGGCCGCGCGGGGCCACGAGCCGATCGCCGTCGACATCACACCGGTCGATGTGGCGGAGTGCGGGGTGCGCGTGGTCAGGAGCGTCGTACCCGGGCTGTGCCCCATCACCCTGCGGCGCGACTTCCGGCGGCGCGGCGGCCGGCGCCTGTACGAGGCACCGGTGCGCATGGGCCTGCGCGCCGCCCCGCTCACCGAGGACGAACTGAACCCCTATCCGCTGCCCCTCGGCTGAGCGCCCGCGAGCGGCGGCCCATGGCAGCGAACGGGGACGGCAGACCAGGAGAAGAACGCCACGATGACTCGTCAGACCCTGTACCGGCGCCGGAGGGACACGCTCGTCGAATGGGGGGAGAACGGCAAACTGGTGCTGGTGGACTGCGGCGCCTGGCGGAAGTTCGCCATCAAGCCGGAGCTGCTCGAGCTGCTCTCCCTCCTGGACCACCCGCGCAGCGCCCGGGATGTGCACGGCGCCTGGGCGTCCTCCTCCCGGCCCGAGGACGAGGTCCGGCGCCTGCTGGAGCGGCTGGCCGAGGCCGGGATCGTATGCCGGGACGCCCCCGAGGACCACGGGCCCGACCCCCGGGCGGACCAGCCGGAGGCGCCCCGCGACGAGCCGGAGGCGCGCCGGGACCGGCCGGAGGCGCCCGGCGACGGGCCCGGCGAGAGGCCCGGCGAGGGGCCCGGCGAGGGGCCGGGGCCGGGCGGGGCGCCCCCGGGCACCGGCTGGACCCCGTACGAGCTGGCCGTGCACGCCCAGACCAGCCGCTCGGGCGTGCCGACGCGCCTGCGCGGCACCCCGCCGCCCGCCCGGCTGCTCCACCCCGAGGCCCTGGAGCGGATCGAGCTGCCCGAGGACACCGCGCCACCGAGCCGGCCCCTGGACCGGGTTCTGGCCGACCGGCGCTCCATCCGCCAGTACGCCCCCAGCCCGGTGCCCCTGCCGCTGCTGGCCGCCCTCTTCGCTCGCACGGCCCGGGTGCGCGGCTACCTCCCGCCGCTGAAGTACGAGCAGACGCAGCGCGCCGCGCCCTCCGGCGGGGCCCGCCACAGCCTGGAGCTCTATCTGGTCGCCCGGGAGGTCGAGGGGCTGGCGCCCGGCGCCTACCACTACGACCCGTTCGGCCATGCGCTGGAGCGCCTCGCGCCGTGGAGCGAGGAGCTGGACGACCTCCAGCGGCGCACCCTGTGCGTGCCCATGCAGGAGGACCAGCCCCCGCCGGCCAGCCTGTATCTCACCTCCTGCGCGTATCGCACCGGTTGGAAGTACCAGGGCATGGCGCTGAGCCTGATCTACCGCGACACCGGCTGCCTGATGCAGACCCTCAGCCTGGCCGGCACCGACATCGGCCTCGCCACCTGCCTGACCGGCCGGGTCGAGGCGCCCATGACCCCCTCGTTCCTGCGCCCCTACCGGGACCGGCTGATCCATGTGGGCAACATGGCCATCGGGCTGCCCGCGCCCACCTCCGCCGCGCACCGCCTGGTGCCCCTCACCACTGACAAGGAGCAGGAGCGAGCATGACGCCCGCCGACAGCGAGCCGCTGCCGCTTCCCACCGTCTGTCGCACGGCCGTATGGACAGCACAGATGCGGGCCGACGAGAGCCGTGCGCCGAACGCCTGCGCCGTCGATCCCTGGGCCGCCGAGTTCGTCGCGGCGGCGGGGTCGCAGGAGCCGCCTCCGGGTGGCCCGGAGGCCCGGGAGTTCCTGCACGACGGAGTGGCCGTGCGGACCCGGTACTTCGACGACTACCTCCTCGAAGCGGTGCGCGGCGGATGCACCCAGGTCGTCCTGCTCGGCGCGGGGCTCGACGCGCGGGCCTTCCGACTGCCGTGGCCCCGGGCGGTCGACGTCTTCGAGGTGGACCTGCCCGACCTCCTCGACTTCAAGAACCAGGTGGTGGGCGACCGGGTCCCGGCCACCGCGCGTCGCGTCACGGTCCCCGCCGACCTGCGGGACCGCTGGGCCGACGCCCTGATCGCCGCCGGATTCGACCCGGCGCGGCGGACGGCGTGGCTGTGCGAGGGCACCCTGGTCTATCTGGAGCCCGATCAGGCCGACGCGGTCGTGCGCACCATGGCCGCGCATTCGCCCCCGGGCAGCGAGGTCGGGGCCGAAACCATGACGTCCCAGGGCCGGCTGGACTGCCTGCGTTCCTGCCACGACGCCCTGTCCGCCGACGGAGCCCCCTGGCGGTGCTCGCTGCGCGACCCCGCTTTGTGGTGGGCCGAGCGCGGCTGGCGCATGACGGTCCCCGACCCGGCGAGCCTGCCCTACGCCGCCGAGCGGATGGCCCGGTACCTGCCGATGCTGCGGGAGGCGGGCGATACGGGCGGCTGGCTGCTCACGGGCACCCGGTGCGGGCCCGGCCCGGCCGCTCCACCGGCGTAGCCTCCGGGCCCATCCCGGCGTCGGCCCATCCCGGCGTCGGCCTACGCCGGCCGGACGCGGCCCGGGGCGCGGCGTGGACTCGCGTCCCCGGGAGGCGCCGGCGGCTCGCCGCCGGGCGGCAGCAGGCAGTCGGTGGACTCGGCCAGCCGGCCCACCGCCGCCCGCACCGCGCCCATCAGCGCCGCCACCGCCGGCATCCGCGCCGTCTCCGGCCGCAGCAGCGCGTACACCTGGCGCCGGGGCCAGCGGTTCAGTCGGCGCGCCCGCACCCGCGGATCACGCCGGGGGAGCAGGCCCACCCCGTCCAGGAGGGCGACGCCGACCCCGTCGCCGACCAGCCCGATGGTCGTCGCCTGGTCGTCGGTGGTCGTCACCACCCGCGGCTCGAACCCAGCTTCCGCGCACCGCCGCAGCAACCGGCTCCGCTCCCGGCCCAGGATCCACCGCTCACCGGACAGATCGGCCAGGGCGAGGCTGCGCCGCCGCGCGAGGGCGTGCCCGGGCGGCAGCAGCACATAGCGGCGGTCGGCGAGCAGGGGCACCCGGCACAGCGCCGGGTCCGCCGCCCCTACCGGGGACCCCGGCTCCCGGGCGCCGAGGTCACCGAGGTCGCCGTCGTCGACGATCGCGACATCGGTCTCGCCCGACCGCAGCAGGCGGTACGAGTCCGGGGACGCGGCCTGGCCCAGCTCCACCTCCACCTCGGTGCTCGCCGCGCGCAGCAGGGCGAGCGCGGCGGGCAGCACCGCGACGCACACGCTCTGGACGGCCGACACCCGCACCCGCCCCCGGGTGTGCGCGGCGAGCGCCTCGAACTCGCTCTCCACGGCCCGCAGCCCGGCCAGCACCTCCTTGGCGCGCTCGGCGAGCCGGTGTCCCGCGGGCGTCAGCCGCACCCCGCGGCCCGATCTGGCCACCAGCGGCACTCCGGCGGCGCGCTCCAGGGCGCGCATGTGATAGCTGACGGCGGGTTGGGTGTAACCGAGCCGGTCGGCGGCGGCGCGGTAGGAGCCGGCGCGGGAGACCTCTGCGAGCACGGTGAGCTGGCGAAGATCCATCACCCGAAGGACGATAAAAACTCCTGATGAATAGGCGTAAGACTTTAATTGGACGTGTGATCAGGTGACGGTCAAAATCATCGTGACGGTTCACCCGGCCCCCGGCCGGCCGTCCTGCCCGACCGGACCCCCTCCCCTCCCGGCCCCGGACCACCGAAGCGATCACGGCCCGCCCGGGCCGGTTCCCCAAGCGGCCGAAGCGGCATGCCCCGCTCCGCCGGAAGTTCACCCGCGGGACCCCGCGGGTCACTTGACTGCCCGCCCGAGCCCCGCGCCCGAATCCCCCGCCGGAATGGATGGATGGTGCCCGATGCACGATGGCTGGAACCGGATGCGCCCCGTGGTCGCCGAGGATCGGCCGTTCCACCAGATGGCGCTGAACGAGACCGTTCACCCGCCGCTCCCCGAAGTGCTGGAGGCGGTGGCCCGCGCCGGGCGGGAGGCCCACCGCACCCATGACGCCCTCGGCACCGCCTTGACCCGCGCCCTCGCCGAACACCTCGGGGTGGAGCCGGAGCACATCCTCGTCGGGCCCGGCTCCGGCGCGCTGCTCCAGCAGCTCTTCACCACCCGCACCGGCTCGGACACCCACACCGTCCACGCGTGGTCCTCCTGGGAGGCCTACCCGATGATGGCGGCCAACGCCGGATCCACCACGGTCCGGGTCCCGCTCACCGACTGCCACCACGACCTGCGGGCCATGGCGGCGGCCGTCACCGACCGGACCCGCATGGTCCTGCTGTGCAACCCCAACAACCCCACCGGCACCGCGCTGCGCCACGAGCGGGTCCGGGCGTTCCTCGACGAGCTGCCCGGCCATGTCACGGTCGTCGTCGACGAGGCGTACCGCGACTTCGCCGACCCCGGCGCCATCGCCGACGGCATCGACCTGTACCGCGGCGACGAACGCGTCTGTGTGGTGCGCACCTTCTCCAAGTCCTACGGGCTGCTCAGCCTGCGCGTGGGATACCTGGTGGGGCACGACCCAGTGCTCGCCCCGATCCGCGCCCAACTGCCGTTCTTCCGGGTGAGCCATGTCGCCCAGCAGGCCGCCATCGCCGCCCTCGGCGCCCACGAGAAGGTGCTCCAGGGGTGCGCGGACACCGCCCGTGAGCGCGACCGGCTGCGCCGCGCGCTGCTCGACCAGGGCTGGGAGGTGCCGGTGAGCCAGGGCAACTTCCTGTGGCTGCCGATGGAGTCCGGGGTCGAGCGCTTTACCCAGTTCTGCGCGGACCACGCGGTGGTCGTCTGCGGCAAGCCGGGAGAGGGGGTGCGGGTGACCGTGGCGGAGCCCGAGGCCAACGAGGCGTTCCGGCAACTCGCCGCGAAATACCGGGAGTCGAAGTGACCCACCGGCGCCCCGGCCATCCGCACATGGCTCGTCCGTACACCTGGCTCTTCGGCACCCAAGGCCCAACGGCACACGCGGGAAAGGCGGCCCCATGACCCTGCCCGATTCGGCAATGACCGACCTGGTGACCCCCCTGACCGAGGCCGGCTCGACGATCGAGCTGCTGCTGCGTGAACTCGACCGGAGCTGGCCCCCCGGGGCCGAACGCCTCCAGGAGATCTCCCGCTACGCGCTCATCCCGGCCGGGAAGCTGCTGCGCCCGCTGCTGCTCGTCGAATCCGCCCAGGCGGTGGGCGGCGGCGGGCCCGAACTCGTGCGGGCCGCGTTGAGCGTGGAGTACCTGCACGTCGGATCGCTCATCCACGACGACGTCATCGACGGCGACGACGTGCGCCGGGGCAGGCCCTCGGTGGCGGCCCGCTACGGCGTCACCGACGCCATCGTCGCCGGGGACGCCCTCATGCTGGGGATGTTCGCCGCGCTCACCGACGCCGTCGAAGGACTGCCGCCGCACCGCGCGCTCGCCGCGGTCCGCGTCTTCGCCCGGGCGGGCGTGGACCTGTGCCGCGGGCAGGCCCTGGAAGGCGAGCTCCGCGGCGACCCGGGCTGCGGGCTCGACCGGTATCTGACCATGACCGCGCTGAAGACCGGGGCCCTGTTCCGGGCGGCCTGCCTGGGCGGGGCGATCCTGGGCGGCGGTTCCCCGGCCCAGCAGCGGGCGATCACCGGCTACGCCGAACACCTCGGTCTCGCCTTCCAGATGCACGACGACCTGCTGCCGTACACCAGCGACCCCCGGAGCACCGGCAAGTCCGCCCTCAGCGACCTCGCCGCCGGCCGGCCCACCTTCCCCCTGCTGCTCGGGTACGCCATGGCCCCGGCCGCCGGCCGCCGGGAGCTGGAGGCGGCGCTCGGCGGCACCCTGCCCCCGGCCGAGGCCCTGCCGCTGGTGCACGGGCTGCTGGAGACCACCGGCGCGCTCGACGCCGCGCGCGAACAGGCCGCCGCCCACGCGGCCCGCGCCAAGGAGTGCCTCGCGGAGCTGCCCGCCGCGCGTGGCGCCGCGGTGCTCGCCGCGGTCGCCGACCTGTCGGTCGACCGGAACCGGTGACCGGCGGTGGCCGCGCCGCGCTCGACACGCCGCACCCACCTCCGCACCCGCACCTCCCTCCCGACCCGCCTTCTGGCCCATCTGCAGACCTGGCGGCCCTACACCCTGTGGTACCCCGGTCTCGTCGGGCTCGCCGGGGCCGCGCTCGCCGGCGGCGACCCGCCCGCCCGGTGGCTCGCCGTGGCCTGGGCCGCGCCCACCCTGGGCTGGATCGCCGGCCACTACCTCGGCGACTGGTTCGACCGCCGGCTCGACGCCATCAGCAAGCCCCAGCGCCCCATCCCCTCCGGAAGACTGAACCCCCGGGCGGCCGTGGCGGCCGGCCTCGTCTGCGCCGCCGCCATGACCGGGCTGGCCCTGTGGGCGAACTGGCGCTCGGTCGCCGTGGCCGCCGCCGCGGCGGCGGGCATCGTGGCCTACAGCCGGGTGCTGAAGGGGCGCGGGCTGTCGGGCAACGTCATGCGCGGCGCGCTGACGGCGCTGGCCCTGCTGTTCGGGGCGATGGCCGTCCAGGCCTGGCCCCCGTGGCACGCGCTGCCGTTCGCCCTCGCCTTCTGGTCCCATGACACGGCGTCCAACCTGGTCGGCACGGTCAGGGACGTCGACGGCGACCGCGACGGCGGCTACGCGACCCTGTCGGTGCGCCGGGGCGTCAGGCGCGCGGCGCACACCGCGGCCGGCCTCTACCTGGCCGCCCTCGCGACGGCCGCCGTGGCCCTCGCGGTCACCCCCTCGTCCGCCTCGCCCCCCGACGGGCCCGCGGGCGCCGCCGTGCTGCTGGCGGCCGCCGCCGGGTGCGGCGGGTGCGCCTTCGCCCCGCTGCTGCGGTCACCGGGCCGGATCACCGCGCCACGGGCGCTGCGGGCGCACCAGGTCCTCGTCGCCGAACGGCTGGTCCTGGCCGCCGCGGTGCTCGCCACGGGCGCCGGCGCGGCACCGGCCCTGGCGGTGCTGGTGCCCTGCCTCGCGGTCAGCGTGGTGACCCAGGCCCGGATGCGGGCGGCGTACGAGTTCCCCCCACCACCGCACCGCCCCGCGCCCGTTCCGGACCCCGGCCCATGACCCCCGGGCCCTCCCTCCCCGCCGGCCGGGCCCCGCGCGGCCGGGCCGGCCGCCCGCCGGTGCGCCGGTCGCCCCGCTCGTCGTCCGGTCGTCTGCCGCCGGGCCGGTCGCCCCGCTCGTCGTCCGGTCGTCTGCCGCCGGGCCGGTCGCCCCGCTCGTCGTCCGGTCGTCCGCCGGCCGCCCGGGTCGCCCGCCCGCCCGATGGGGCGGCTCATCGCGAGAAGTCACCACGACCAGAAGGGTGCCCATGCCCGCTTCCGCCCTGACCGACCGGCTCGACGCGGCGGTCGCCACCGGTGCCGAGGCGCTGTTCGCTCGCCAACGCGCCGACGGCGCCTTCGTCTTCGGCGCGCGCCGCACCTCCCCGCTGAACACCGCGGGCGCGGTCATCGCCCTGCACTTCGCCGATCCGCGGGGCTCGGCCGAGGCCATCGGGCGCGGCGTCGCCTGGCTGTGCCGGAACCAGCGGGACGACGGCGGCTGGGCGATGCCCGGCGTGCCCACCGAGCCGCTGGCCACCGCCGTCGCCGCCGCCGCGCTCCAGCTGACCGCCGCCGGCCCCACCGGCCCCGACCACACCGGCGCCCACCCGACGGGCACCACCCCCGGCCGACCCGCCCCCGGCCGACCCGCCCCCGTCCGAACCGCCCCCGGCCGACCCGCCCCCGACCGCGCCGCCGCCGTACCGGCCGCCCTGGAGCGGCTCGCCGCGCTCGGCGGGGCCGAGGGGCTCCCCGAGCCGGCGATGGCCGCCCTGTGCCGTCAGCTGCACGCGCTGGCCGGGCTGCCGTACCAGGGCGCGCCGCGCCGGCTTCCCCTGGAGCTCCTGCTGCTGCCAGGCCTCAGCCGCCGGCTGCTCAGCCTGCGGCTGCCGATCTTCGCCGCCCAGGCGCTCGCCCAGGCGGAGCACCGCCGCCGCGGCCCGGTCGGCCGCGCCCTGGACCGACTGGCCCGGCCCCGGGCGCTGGCCGTGGTGCGCGGGGCGTACGAACGCGAGGGCGCGACCGGCGGGTTCAGCACCGACCCGTGGCTCACCGCCCTGATCTGCCTGGGCCTGGCCCGCTCCGGCCGGGCGCCCGACCTGACCGCGGCGGCGGCGCGCTGGCTGCGCCGGGCCGCCGGTCCGGACGGCTCCTGGGACCTGATGCCCCTCGACGTCACCTGGACCAACTTCGTCACCGCCGCCCTGCTGGAGGCCGGTCACGCCGCCGACCCCCGGCTGGCGGCCACGCGCGCGATGCTCCGCGCCCACCAGCAGAAGGAGCCCTTCGACGCGTTCGGCTGCCCGCCCGGGTTCTGGGGCTTCTCCAGCCCCCGGAGCTGGCCCATGGCCCTGGAGACGGCCGAGGCCGGCTCCCTCCTGTTCCGGCTGCCCGGCGGGGCCGACGACGGCCACGCCCGGGACGGCATCGCCTGGCTGACCGCCACCCAGGACTCCGCCGGCACCTGGAGCCTGTGCGTGCGCGACAGCAAACCGGGCGGGTTCGGGCCGTGCCCCCAGATGACCGCCAAGGCGGTGGGCGCGCTCCTCGACTCCGGCGCGCCGCCCGGCGACGCCCGGGTGGCCAGGGCGCTGCGCCGGCTGGCCGCCGTGCAGCGCCCCGACGGGTCGTACGAGGCGCTGTGGTACCGCGGCGGCACCGCCGGCACCGCGGCCGTCCTGGAGGCGCTCACCCGGGCGGGCACCACCGACGCCCACCGTCGCGCCGCACGGCGGGCCACCGACTGGCTGCTGCGCACCCGGCGGGACGACGGCTCCTGGGGCGCGGGCGACGGCGGCCCCGGCACCGTCGAGGACACCGCCTGGGCGCTGCGCGGGCTGCTCGCCGCCGGGCTGCCCCCGGACCACCCGGCCCCGGCGGCGGCCGCGCACCGGCTGCTGGAGGCCCAGCGGGCGGACGGCGGCTGGCCGCCGTCCCCGGTGCACGAGTACATCCGCGGCTGCGCCCGCTACGCCGACGAGGGCATCGCCACCGGGCTGGCGCTGCGGGCGCTCGCTCACTACCGGACCGCCGCCCGCGCGCAGGAGGGGTCATGACCTGGGACGTGGTGGTGTGCGGGGCCGGTGTCGGCGGGCTCGCGGCGGCCCGCGCGCTGGGTGGTCTCGGACTGCGCGTGCTGGTGGTGGACAAACAGCCGCGGGTCCGCCCGGTCGCCAAGGGAGAGGTGCTCCAGCCGGGGGCGCTGCGGCTGCTGCGCGCCTGGGGCGTGGAGCGCCGGCTCGACGAGCGGGGCGCCGTACGGCTCGGCCGGCTGGTCGTCCGCGACCCCGGCGGCGTACCCCTGATGGCGCTGGACTACGGCGCGCTGCCCGCCCCGGACCAGTGGCTGCTGGCCCACGACCACACCGTCATCCTCGACACGCTGCGCGAGAGCCTGCCCCCGGGGGTCGAGCTGCGCCGGGGCGTGCTCGCCGAGGAGCCGCTGCGCGACGCCGCCGGCCGCGTCACCGGGCTGCTCCTGAAGGAGGGCGACAGGCGCTACGAGGCGCCCGCGGCGCTCGTGGTGGGCGCCGACGGCATCTCCTCCCGGCTGCGCCGCTGGGCGCGCATCGAGGCCAGGCGGGTCGACTACCCGCACCGCCTGGTCTCCTTCGACATCGCCGGCGCGGCCGCCGGGCGGCCCCGGGACTTCTCGGCGTATGTGACCGACCGCGGGCTGCGGTTGCTCTACCCGCTGCCCGGCGGACGGCTGCGGCTGTACGTCCAGGTGGAGCCGGACGAGCTGCGCGGCGCCGGGCCGGGCGAGCTCGCCGACTGGGCGACCCGCGCGCTCGCCTCGGTGCCGGCGCTCCGGCCGCTGACCCCGGACCTGCTCGCGCACCTCGGCAGCCGCCAGACGCTGCCCGTGGCGCGGCTGCTGTCGTCCCGGCTGACCGCGCCGGGGCTCGCGCTGCTCGGCGAGGCCGCCTACGCCGTCCACCCCATGGCGGCCCAGGGCATGAACACCGCCATCACCAGCGCCGGCTGCCTGGCCGAGCAGCTCGCCGCGCACCTCGGGCGGGCCGGGGGACTGTCGGCCGCGGCGGTGGACGGCGCGCTGCGCGACGTCGAGGAACGGCTCGCCCCGACCCTCGCCCAGGCCGCGCGGACCAGCGGCAACGCCGCCCGGATGGTCACCGACCTGTCCTGGCGCGGCCGGGTCCTGGGGCGCCGCGCGGTCCGCCACACCGGCGCCAACCCCCGGCTGCTGCACACCGTCACCCACAACATGTCCGGGCTCGGCCCGCGCCCGCTGACCCTGCTGGACCGGCTTCAGCAGCTCGGTCTGGTGCCCGACCCCCGCGCCCACCGCGTGCCCACCGGCTGACCCAACCCCTGCCCCCCCCCGCACGTCCTAGGAGGACGGTGTGACCATGAGCACCCGCCAGCTGACCGTGACCCCGGTGTCCGGGGCGCTCGGCGCGGAGATCCGCGGCGTCGACCTGACGGACCTGACCGACGACCTGTTCGAGCGCGTCCATGAACTGCTGCTGGAACACCTGGTGGTGTTCTTTCCCGACCAGGCGCATCTGACCCCCGAGGCGCACATCGCGCTCGGGCGGCGCCTGGGCGAGGTGGAGGTGCACCCCTTCCTGCCGAAGGTGGAGGGCCACCCCGAGATCGTGGTCCTCGACGCCGACCAGGGCGCCAAGGCCGACGAGTGGCACATCGACGTCACCTTCCGGCCCAACCCGCCCGTCGCCTCGATCCTCCACCTGATCACCTGCCCGGAGGCCGGGGGAGACACCATGTGGAGCAACCAGTACCTGGCCTACGAGACGCTGTCCGAGCCGCTGCGGGACCTCCTCGACGGGCTCACCGCCGTCCACGTCCTGAACACCCCGCAGACCGGCGAGCACCGTGCCGAACACCCGGTGGTGCGGGTGCACCCGGAGACCGGGCGCCGCTCCCTGTACGTCACCCGCATGTGGACCTCGCACATCCCGCAGCTCAGCCGCCCGGAGAGCGACGCGATCCTGCAGCACCTCTTCGACCACTCCGAGTCGCCGCGGTTCAACTGCCGCTACCGCTGGCGGCCGGGGGCGGTCGCGCTGTGGGACAACCGCGCCACGCAGCACCTGGCCGTCAACGACTACACGGGGCCCCGCCGGGGGCAGCGGGTGACCGTGCTGGGGGACGAGCCCACCGGGGACGCCCCGCGCTGGAAGGAGTACCGGCCGCGCGGCGACGAGCGCTACTGGCCGCGCCACGTCACCGCACGCCACGGCTATGAGTGACCCGGCCCGCGGAAGTGTCCCGGCCCGCGGAAGTGTCCCGGCCCGCGGAAGTGCCCCGGCCCGCGGAAGTGATCCGGCCTACGGATAGGAGTGGAAGACGCCGTCGGGGTCGTAGCGCGCCCGCACCTGGCGCAGCCGCCGCCAGTCGGCCGGGGTGTACGAGCGCTCGGCGCGGGTGGGGGCGGCGGTGAGGTCGGTCTCGGCGACGTAGTGCCCGGTGCCCAGCGGCTCCACCCGGCCCATCGCCTCCCGCAGCCACCGCACGTTGGCCCCGTCACGCGCCGGTTCGTCCCAGATCGCGTACGGCACGACATAGGACCTGCCCAGCACCGAGAACGCCATGTCCGCGAGCAGCCCCTCGTCCCGGGACGCGGGCCGCAGCGGCGCGAGGACGAGGGACTTCTCCGAGGGCGCGGCGGCGACGGCGTCGGCGAGGGGGGCCAGCAGCGTGCCCAGGTCCTGGTCGGACCACAGGGTGTCCGCCGCGAAGCGGTGGCTCGCGGGCCAGGCGTCGGAGGAGCCGCCGTACAGGCTGTCGGTGGAGGTCGGCTCGCTCTCGCGGCGGAACACCGCGCGCCGCGCGACGGCACAGTCCCGCAGCGGCTCCGTCAGGCGGACGGCCTCCCGCCGCGAGTCGGCGAACGCCGTGGCCTTGACGACGACCACCCGCGGCCTCGGCGGCGTGGACCACATCTCCGGCTCGGCCGTCCCGAGCGTCAGGCTCACCTCCACCTCGGCGGGCAGCTCCTCCGACACCTCGGCGATCCGCCGCGCCACCTCCTCGGTCTGATCGAGCGGGAAGGCGTATGTGGTCGTCGCGACGGCCGCGGGCAGCGGGTGCAGGGCGAGCTCGAATTCCGTGACGACGGCGAAGAAGCCGGGCCCCGCGCCGCGCGCCGCCCAGAACAGGTCCGGGTGTTCCCGCGCGTCGCACACCACCACCTCGCCGTCCGCGGTGACGGCCCAGGCGCGCCGGACGCTCGCGCAGGCCGGGCCCAGGGCGCCGGAGTTCCAGCCCAGGCCGCCGCCGAGGAGATAGCCGCCCATGGCCACCGAACCGCAGTGCCCGGTCGGGTAGGCCAGGTGGTGGCGGGCCAGCCGGGTGGCCAGCTCCCCTCCCGGCACGCCCGGCTGGACCCGGGCCGTACGGGA
Source organism: Streptomyces sparsogenes subsp. cuspidosporus (assembly GCF_039532705.1). Taxonomy (NCBI): domain Bacteria; kingdom Bacillati; phylum Actinomycetota; class Actinomycetes; order Kitasatosporales; family Streptomycetaceae; genus Streptomyces; species Streptomyces sparsogenes. The sequence goes on from NZ_BAAASD010000032.1 coordinate 37,773, forward strand.
CGCCGGGTCGACCGAGCACCGGCGCAGCCCCGACAGGTCGATGAGCATCCCGCCCTCGCGCAGCGGCGCGCCGCACCAGCTGTGCCCGCCCGCCCGGACGGCGATCCGCATGCCCTGGGAGCGGGCCAGCCGCACCGCTTCGGGGACGTCCCGCTCGGAGGCGGCCACCACGATCACCTCCGGCGACCTGGCCGGTTTGAGCTCGTTCCACACCATGCCCGCCCGGAGCTTCTCAAAGCCCGGATCGCCCCGCCGGACGACGGTCCCCTCGATGCCCCGGGGCCGTGTGTGTCCGCCCATTCCGCCCTCCTCGCGTCCGGTGCCACGGCGGAGCGTCGCGCGGGGGCCGCCGCGGTGGAGACTGCCAAGACGCGGATACGGGTGCCCGGCACCAGCGCCGGAATGCCCCGGCCCAGCGTACCGGCGGGGCCTGGCCGCCGCTCACCGGCGGACGGCGGTGACTCACCAGCGGACGGCGGTGAAGTCGACCGGCCGAGGCTTCAGCGCCCGCACACGGTCCGTCAGTTCCGCCAGGCGGCGGGCCGCCTCCGGGGCGGGCAGCCGCTTGCGGTCCCCGTGGCCCGGCAGCAGCCACTCGAACCGCAGGCGCGGTGCCGAGCGGGCCAGGGAGGCGGCCAGCTCCTCGATGGAGTACCAGGTCACGCTCTCCGCGACCTCGATGTCCTCCGTGGTGCGGGACCAGTAGAGGCTGTCGCCGCTGAAGCAGTACCGCTCGTCCGCGAGATAGAGCACGCTGCCCTCGGTGTGCCCGGGGAGCGGGTGGGCGACCACGCCGTCGGCGACCTCCACCGGCTCGGTGCCGCGCAGCACGCGGTCCGCGTCCGGGGCGGCGGCCAGGTCGCCCTCGTGGATCCACAGCCGGGCGCCGAAGCGGTCGGCCCAGCGGCGGCCGTGCGCCGCGTGGTCGCGGTGGGTGAGCAGCACCTCGGTCACCGGGCCGAGCGCCTCGTACCGCTCGGCCAGCGCCTCGCTCCAGCGCGGGGTGTCGACCATGACGTTCCCCGACGGGCGGCTGAGCAGGTAGGAGTTGGCGGCGGCGGTGTGCGTCGAGTTGTGTCCGCACAGCCACACCGAGTCGTCCAGGGCCAGCGGAAACGGGTCGAGCGCCGGGTCGAGCCGCCCGGTCGCGGGGCGGATCGACCGGACGTGGCAGGCGTAGGCGGCGGCGGCCAGCAGCCTGGTCTCCGCCTCGTCGCGCGGTTGGCGCAACACCCGCGACCGGCCGTCGGCCTCGCCGATCAGCCCGGGGGCGAGCTGCCGCGCCACATCGCAGTTCGTACAGCGGTCGTCCACATACCAGCCGCCCTGTCCTCCGGCCGGCCGTGCCGTGTCGCCCATGGTGTCGAGGTCCTCCCGTGTCCGCCGGTCACGGCCGGTGCCCGGCCGCTCACCCTCATGGATATCCCGGCCGCGGCGAAGAAAAGAAGGGGGTGCGGACCTTGTTGTTTTCCGGGGAGGCGTCTCTGAGCAACCGCGGCACAGACGGGTTTTTGTGGCGCTTTCTTCGCTTTTATCCTTAATGGCTGTCGAGAGCCAGCCGGGCGGCGAGCCCGCCGAAGACCACGGCCGAGGCCCGCTCCAGCCGGCGGCGGAACGAGGGCCGGCTGAGGAGCTTGTCGGCCAGACTCCCGGCGGCCAGGCCGACCGTGGCGTCCACCGGCAGGCCGACCAGGATGAACAGTCCGCCGAGGGCCAGCAGCTGCACCCACACCGGCCACGCCGATGCGCCCGTGGTGAGGAACTGGGGCAGAAACGCCAGGTAGAAGAGGATGACCTTCGGATTGGCCACATTGGTCAGCGTCGCCATCAGATAGAGCTTGCGCAGCGGCCGCCGGGGCACGGTGGCGCGGGCCGGGCCCTCCTGCTCGCCCGGCGTCCGGCGGCCCGCCCGCCAGGAGGTGACGGCCAGATAGAGCAGGAACACCGCGCCGGCCAGCCGCACCACCTCCAGCGCCTCGGGCGCCGCCCGGAACAGCGCGCTCAGGCCGAGGGCCGCGGCGAGCGTGTGCACGGCCAGACCGGTGGACATGCCGAGGGCGGCGACCAGCCCGGCGCGGCGGCCTCCGGCCGTGGCGTTGGCCACGATGAAGAGCATGTCCGGGCCGGGCGCGACGCTGAGCAGGAACGCGGCCGCCACGAAGGCGGCGATCAGGGAGAGATCCATGCCGCGAGTATCACCACGCCCACAAGCTCCGCCAAGGAATTTTCGCGGGCTACGGGGCGAGGCGCACGGGGCGAGGTGTCCGGGGCGAGGTGTCCGGGGCACCTCGCCCCGGGGCACGGTGTGCGGGGGGCGTACAAGACCGTGTCGTTGTCATGAAGCGGCCGTATCCGGGAGTCCGTACCCGTCCACCAGGGCGCGGGCCGCCCGTGTGGCGCGGACGGCGACCTCCGCCGCCACCGCCCCCGGCTCGCCGAACACCCCGTCGAGCAGCAGGGCGACATAGCCGCGCGCCACCGCCGAGAGCGCCTCCAGCAGCGCGACGGCGGCCTTGGCCCCCTGCTCCGGCGGCACCACCTCGAACGCGCTCGGCAGCAGCAGATCGATGAACTCCCGGGTGCTGTCGCGCAGTTCCAGGTGGTGGGCGCGCAGCCCGGGGGCGAAGAGCAGGTCGAAGCCGCCCCGGTGCACGGCGGCGGCGCGCACATAGCTGCCGGCGACCGCGGCGAGGCGCTCATGCGGCGAGGAGGCCGTGGTCATGGCCTCCAGGTGGATGGCCCGCAGCCGGCGCGAGACCTCCAGGGCGGCCGCCGCCAGCAGCGCGTCGCGGTCGGCGAAGTGGCGGTACGGCGCCCCGGGGCTCACCCGGGTGCGGCGCGCGGCCTCCGCCACCGAGAAGCCGCGCACCCCCACCTCGTCCACGATCTCCAGCGTCGCCCGGACCAGCGCGGCGGCCAGGTCGCCGTGGTGGTAGGCGCCGCGCTCCCTGCCCCCGCTGCATGCCATCCGGCTGACCTTACCGGATCCCCGGCCCGCGGCCCCCGGCCTTCTCCCGCATGGTCAGCAGCGCCGCGCGCGAGCGCTCGATACGGATCGGCAGATCGCGCACCCGCACCCCCGTCGCGTGGTGGAAGGCGTTGGCGATCGCCGCCGCCGTGCCCACGATGCCCAGCTCGCCGATGCCCTTGCCACCGACCGGGTTGAGCCGGTCGTCGCGCTCGTCCAGCCAGTGCGCCTCCATCCGCGGGACGTCGGCGTTGGCCGCGATGTGGTAGCCCGCGAAGTCGTGGTTGGCGAAGTCGCCGAACCCCGGGTCCACCTCGCCGACCTCCAGCAGCGCCATCGACAGCCCCATCGTCATCGCCCCCAGGAACTGCGAGCGGGCCGTCCTGGGGTTGAGGATCCGCCCGGCCGCGAACACCCCCAGCATCCGGTCGACCCGGATCTCGCCGGTGTCCCCGTCCACCCGCACCTGGGCGAACTGCGCGCCGAAGGTGTGGCGCGAGAGTTCCGCCCGCTCCCGGAGGTCCTCGGTGGTGTCGGCCACCACCTCCAGGCCCCCGTCCGGGACCACGCCCGCGTGCCCGCTCACCTCCTCCAGCAGCGCCCGGCACGCCTTGTGGACGGCCCAGCCCCAGGAGGACGTGCCCATCGAGCCGCCCGCGAACGCCGCCATGCCGTGCGACGCCCGGCCGATCTCCAGCCGCACCCGCTCCCGGGGCACGGCGAGCGCGTCCGCCGCCACCTGAGTGAGCGCGGTGCGCGCCCCCGTGCCGAGGTCCACCGCGCCCACCCGCACCACGAACGTCCCGTCCGGCTCGGCGCGCGCCAGGGCCGTCGAGGGCATGGTGTAGTCGGGGTGGTGGGAGGCCGCGACGCCGGTGCCCACCAGCCACCGCCCCTCCCGGCGGATCCCCGGCGCCGGGTCGCGCCGCTCCCAGCCGAAGCGGCGGGCGCCCTCGCGCAGACACGCCACCAGGCCGCGGCTGCTGAACGGCTTGCCCGTGCCCGGGTCCAGCTCCGGTTCGTTGCGGACCCGCAACTCCACGGGGTCGATGCCCAGCTCGCAGGCCAGCTCGTCCACGGCCGACTCCAGCGCGAACATGCCCGGGGTGTGACCGGGGGCGCGGAACCAGGCGGGCGTCATCACATCCAGCGGCGCCACCTTCACCGTGGTGCGGACGGCGGGCGCCGCGTACATCATCCGGGTCGAGGACACCGTCTGGTCGGCGAACTCCACGATCCTCGAGCGCGGTTGCACCGACTCGTGGTCGATCGCGGTCAGCCGGCCGTCCCGCCCGGCCCCCAGCCGGATCCGCTGGATGGTCGGCGCCCGGTGGGGGACCAGCGCGAACATCTGCTGCCGGGTCAGCGCGATCTTCACCGGCCGCGCCACCACCCGGGCGGCCAGCGCCGCCAGGACGGCGGGCGAGCGCGGAATGCCCTTCGACCCGAAGCCGCCCCCGACGTGTTCGGCGACCACCTCCACCGCCCCCGGGTCGAGCCCGAACAGCGCGGCCATCAGCTGCGCGGCCATGTGGGGGCCCTGGTTGGAGTCGTGCAGGGTCAGCCGGTCCTCCTCCCAGGAGGCGATGGTGGCGTGCGGCTCCATCGGGCTGACGTGCTCGACCGGGGTGGTGTACGTGGCGTCGGTGCGCACCGCGGCGGCGGCCAGCGCCGCTTCCACATCGCCGCGCTCCACGAACCCGGGGCTGCCGTCGGTCACCTTCTCGGGGACGTACGCCGCCTCGTGGTCCGCGCGCAGCACCACGTCGTGGGGCTCGGGCGCGTAGCCCACCCGCACCGACGCCGCGGCCTCGCGCGCGGATTCCAGGGAGGTGGCCACCACCGCCGCCACGATCTGGCCGTGGTAGGCCACCTCGCGGGACTGGAGTACGAACAGGTCGGCGCTCACCCCCTCGGCCTCCGTGTTCAGCCGCGGGGCGGTGCCGGGCTCGAGTACCGTCAGCACGCCCGGCAGGGCGAGCGCCGCGGTGGCGTCCACCTCCGTCACCCGGCCGCGGGCGATGGTCGACTGCACCGGCCAGACGTAGGTGATGTCCGGGGTCGGGAACTCGTAGGCGTAGCGCGCCGCGCCGGTGACCTTCTGGGGGCCGTCGACCCGGGTCAGCGGGGCGCCGATGGACTGCTCGACGGTGGTCATGCGCGGTCCTTCCTCGCGACGAGGTCGCGGATGGCGGCGACGATCAGATCAATGGCCAGGTCGACCTTGAACGCGTTGTCCGGCAGCGGACGGGCCGCCGCCAGCTCGGCCCGCGCCGCCTCCCGCAGCGTCTCCTCGTCCGGACGCCGCCCGCGCAGCAGGGACTCGGCCGTCCTGGCCCGCCACGGACGCGGCGCCACGCCGCCCAGCGCTATCCGGACGTCCGTCAGCCGGCCGTCCCCGTCCACGCTCACCACCGCGCCGACGCTGACCAGCGCGAAGGCGTAGCTGCGGCGGTCGCGCACCTTGCGGTAGGCCATCGCCGCGCCGGGCGGCGGCGCCGGCAGCTCCACCTCGGTGATCAGATCGCCGTGTGCCAGCACGGTCTCCCGCTGCGGCGTGTCGCCGGGCAGGACGTACAGCTCCTCCACGGGGACGGCGCGCGTGGTGCCGTCCGCCGACCGCAGCCGTGCCACCGCGTCCAGCGCGACCAGCGCCACCGCCATGTCGGACGGGTGGCTCGCCACACACCGGTCGGAGGTGCCGAGGATCGCCAGCTCGCGGTGGGCGCCCTCGATCGCGGGACAGCCCGAGCCGGGCTCGCGCTTGTTGCACGGCTTGGTCACGTCCTGGAAGTAGCCGCAGCGGGTGCGCTGCAGCAGATTGCCCGCCACGGTGGCCACCGTGCGCAGCTGCCCCGACGCGCCCGCCACCAGCGCCTGCGCCAGCACCGGGAAGCGCTGCCGGACGCCGGTGTCCCCGGCCAGCTCGCCGTTGCGCACGGCGGCGCCGATCAGCGCCGAGCCGTCGGCGCGGTGCTCGATACGGTCCTGGCCGAGGCGCGAGACGTCCACCACCAGGCCGGGCCCCGCCACGCCGAGCTTCATCAGGTCCACCAGATTGGTGCCGCCGCCCAGGTACACCGCGTCGGGCCGGTCCGCCACCAGCGCGGCCGCCTCCGCGGCGTCGGTGGCCCGTACGTACGCGAACTCCTTCATCGCGCGCCCCCGTCCGCCGCCGCCTCCAGGACCGCCTCGACGATGCCGCCGTAGGCGCCGCACCGGCACAGATTGCCGCTCATCCGCTCGCGGACCTCCTCGCGGTCCAGCGCGCCGACGCCCGCGGCGGTGTCCTCGGTCACCTGGCTGGGCCAGCCGCGCCGGGCCTCGCCGAGCGCCCCGATGGCGGAACAGATCTGGCCCGGTGTGCAGTAGCCGCACTGCAGTCCGTCGTGGTCGAGGAACGCCTGCTGCACCGGGTGCAGCGCCCCGCCCCCGGCCAGGCCGGCCACCCCCTCGATCGAGACGATCTCCCGTCCCTCGGCCGCCACCGCGAACATCAGACAGCTGTTCACCCGCTCCCCGTCCATCAGGACCGTGCAGGCCCCGCACTGGCCGTGGTCGCACCCCTTCTTGGTGCCGGTCAGCCCCAGCCGCTCGCGCAACACATCGAGCAGGGTGGTCCGGTTGTCCACGGTCAGCGCGTGGTCGGTGCCGTTGATGCGCAAAGTGATGTCGCTACTCGGAGACGAATGTGAGAGGCTCATACATCCAATGTATCAATCTCTTACATCAGTTGAGGGAATTTCAGAGATGCCTCAAGGAGAGATGCCTCAGGGAGAGTTGCCCCGGGTGGTCGAGGAGGCGTACCGATGGTGGCGGGAGGGCGAGCCCTTCGCCCGCGCCACGGTCGTGGACACCTGGCACTCCTCACCCCTCCCGCCGGGCGCCGGCATGCTGGTGGGGCCGGACGGCTCCGCCGTCGGCAGCGTCTCCGGCGGCTGCGTCGAGGGCGCCGTCTACGAGCTGGCCCAGGAGGTCGTCGCCGCCGGGACGCCGGTGCTCCAGCGCTACGGGGTCAGCGACGACGACGCCTTCGCGGTCGGACTGACCTGCGGCGGGACCATCCACGTCTATGTGGAGCGTATCGACCCCTCCACCTTCCCCGAGTTCGGCGAGGTGGCCGCGGCCGTCCGGGCCGGGGCGCCCGTGGCCGAGGTGACCTGCGTGGCCGTCGAAGGCCCCGACCCCGAGGGCAGGCTGGGCCGCCGCCTGGTGGTCCGGCCCGAGGGCACCACCGGGTCCCTCGGCTCCGAGCGGCTGGACGAGGCCGCCGCCGAGGCCGCCCGCGGCATGCTGGCCGGCGGGCGCACCGGCACCCTGCGCCACGGCTACGACGGCCGGCCCCTCGGCTCGGAGCTCACCCTGTTCGTATCCGCCCACGCCGCGCCGCCCCGGCTGCTGGTCTTCGGCGCCGTCGACTTCGCCGCCGCGCTGGCCCGCCTCGGCGGCTTCCTCGGCTACCGGGTCACCGTCTGCGACGCCCGTCCCGTCTTCGCCACCCGGCGCCGCTTCCCCGAAGCCCACGAGGTCGTGACCGACTGGCCGCACCGCTATCTGCGGGCCGAGGCGGAGGCGGGCCGGCTGGACGAGCGGACCGCGGTGTGCGTCCTCACCCACGACCCCAAGTTCGACGTGCCGCTGCTCGAGGTCGCGCTGCGCCTCCCGCTCGGCTACGTCGGCGCCATGGGCTCGCGCCGCACCCACGAGGACCGGCTGCGCCGCCTGCGCGAACGGGGCCTGGGCGAGGACCTGCTCGCCCGCCTCTCCTCGCCCATCGGCCTCGACCTCGGCGCCCGCACCCCCGAGGAGACCGCGGTCAGCATCGCCGCCGAGATCGTCGCCGACCGCTGGGGCGGCAGCGGCACCCGGCTGACCTCCCGCACCGGGAGGATCCACAGCGGCTGACCCCGACGGGGCGCACACCCGGCGGCGGCCGGTGCCCGAGACGGCCGGTGCTTGAGACGGCCGCGCGGCGCGGGCGGGACGGGGTCCACAATGATGCCGTTTCCATAGATGGGTGTAGGAGGAATCGAATCAGCCGTGGAGAGCGCGAGTAACACCGAGGAGCAAGCCGCCCCGGCGGGGCCCGCCGCCCCGGCCGGTCCCGCCGGTCCCGCCGGACCCGACCAGCCCGCCGGTCCGGCCGGGAAGGACGGGAAGGCCGGGAAGGACGGGCAGGCCGGGCAGGGCGGGAGCGGGTGGCGGCGGTGGGTGATGGACGTACGGCCCCTGCGGCACCGGCCGTTCCGCCGCCTGTGGGCCTCCACCTCCGTCACGACGATCGGCAGCCAGCTCACCGCCGTGGCCGTGCCCAAGCAGATCTACGACCTCACCCAGTCCTCCGCCTGGGTCGGCTACGCGAGCTTCGCCGGCCTGCTGCCGCTCGTGGTCTTCGCGCTGTGGGGCGGCGCGGTCGCCGACCGGGTGGACCGGCGCACCCTGATGCTGTTCACCGGCGTGGGCATCGCCCTCACCTCGGTGCTGTTCTGGGCGCAGTCCTTCGCGGGGGTCCACTCGGTGGCGCTGCTCATGGTGTTGCTCGCCGTCCAGCAGGGCCTGTTCGGCATCAACTTCCCCGCCCGCAGCGCCTCCATAGCCCGGCTCGTCCCCGCCGGGGAACTGCCCGCCGCGAGCGCCCTGCAGTCCACCGTCGCGCAGACCGGGATGGTCCTCGGGCCGCTGCTGGCGGGGGCGCTGATCCCCCTGATCGGCCTGTCCACGCTGTACCTGATCGACGCCCTCGCGCTGTGCGTCACCCTGTGGGCCGTATGGCGGCTGCCCGCGCTGCCCCCGCTGGACGGCGGCGGCGCCGTCAAGGAGAGCGGCCGGCGCCGGGCCGGGGCGCGGGAGGTGGCGGACGGGTTCCGCTACATCGTGGCCCACCGGGTGCTGCTGCTGTCCTTCCTCGCGGACATCGTCGCGATGGTCTTCGGCATGCCCCGCGCGCTGTTCCCGCAGCTCGCGTCGAGCACCTACGCGCCCTGGGGCGAAGGCTTCGCGCTGGGGCTGCTGTTCGCGGCGATACCCATCGGCGCGGTGGCCGGCGGGCTGCTGTCGGGCACCTTCTCCCGGGCCCGCCACCACGGGCTGATGGTCACCGCCGCCGTGGTCGTCTGGGGGCTGGCCATCACGGGCTTCGGGCTGAGCGCCGGACTGTGGTGGGCGGCCGCCTTCCTGGCCGTGGCGGGCGTCGCCGACATGGTCTCCATGGTCTTCCGCAGCGCCATCCTCCAGGCGGCCGCCACGGACGACATGCGCGGCCGGATGCAGGGAATCTTCACGGTCGTGGTCGCCGGCGGCCCGCGCCTGGCCGACCTGCTGCACGGCACGGCCGGCTCCCTGTTCGGCCCCCGCGCGGCGGTCACGGCGGGCGGCCTGCTGGTCGCCGCCACGATGCTCGCCCTGACCGCCGCCGTCCCCGACTTCCGCCGCTACACCGGCTGACGCCGCACGGCCGCGGCGCTTTGACCGAAGGGGCGCCCGGACGACCGGTTCTGATCCACAATGACACCCATGAGCGAGATTCGGCCACAGCCGCGGTTCACCATATTCGTCCACCTGACGGCCCTGCCGGCGTGGCTCGCCCTGGGACGGCCCGAGCGTCAGCAGATCATCGCCGAGCATGTGGAACCGCTGCTCGAGCGGCACTCCGCCGTCCAGGTCCGCTGGTTCGACGCCGAGGCGTGGGCGGCCGCTCCGTCCGACGTCCTGATGGCGACGACCGACGATCCGACGGCCTGGTCCGACCTGTTCGAGGGTCTTCGCGACAGCCCGCTGTGGAGCGTGCCCTACTTCCGCGTGGACATGGTGCTGCCCACGGTCGAGGACGGCTTCGCCGACTACGAGCGCCGCACCGGGCAGCGCGGCTGAGACCCCGGCCAGGATGCCCACCCTGCCCCAGCAGCCCCCGGCGCAGCCGGCGGGCCCGCACATGGTCGTGTGCGGCGACGACGCGCTCGCCCACCGCCTCGCCGCCGAGCTCAAGGACGTCTACGGCGAGCGGGTGACCGTCGTCATCCCCGCCACACCCTCCGCCTGGGAGCCGCGGTCGGCGCGGGCCGCCGCGCCGGGGGCGGGGCGCGGACGGGCGCGGGCCGCCGCGCTCTTCGGGCGGATGACGGCCGCCGTCGGCCGGCCGACGCTCGCCCCGCCGGGGCCCGCCACCACGTCGGCCGAGACGGGCATACGCGTCCTGGAGGCGGCCGAGCCCGACGACGAGGTGCTCACCGAGGCCGGGGTGGACCGGGCCGCCGCCCTCGCCCTGGTCTACGACGACGACGAGACCAACATCCACGCCGCCCTGCGCGCCCGCCGCCTCAACCCCCGGCTGCGGCTGGTGATCCGCCTCTACAACCGCAGGCTCGGCGAGTACCTGCGGGAACTGCTGGACCAGGCCGCGGCGGTCGCCGACCCGGAGTGGGGCGCGGCGGAGCCGGACGCCTCGACCACCGTGCTGTCGGACGCCGACACCGCCGCGCCCGCGCTGGCGGCCACCGCCGTGGCCGGCACCAGCAAGGTGATCCAGGCCGACGGGCTGCTGCTGCGGGCCGCCATCCACACCCCGCCCGGCCGGGACCGGATCGCCGACCCGGGGCTGTGCACCCTGGCCCTGCTGTCCTCGACCACCAACGACCCGGCGGGCCTGGAGGGTTCGGACAGCAGCGGGGCCGAGGGGCCGCGGCTGCTGCCCGACGACGGGGCCGTGGCCGCCGCGACCGGGCGCCGCACGGTGGTGCTGGAGGCCGTCGCGCACACCGCGCCGGCGCTGACCGCCGGCCGGCTCGGTGGCCGGGGGATGCCACTCGGCTCGCTGTTCTCCCGCCGGCTGCGGCGGACCGTGGTGGGGTTCGCCGCCGCGCTGCTGGCGCTCGCCATCGCGTCCTGGCAGATCACGGGGGAACATCCGCTGCGGGCCGCGTATCTGACGCTTCTGGACATCCTGGCGATCGGCGATCCCGCGCTGGGCCAGCCGCTGGCCCGGCAGATCCTGCAACTGCTGTCCGGACTCGTCGGCCTGATGCTGCTGCCCGTCCTGGTGGCCGCCACGCTGGAGGGCCTCGGCACCTTCCGGACCGCGTCCGCCCTGCGCCGGCCGCCCCGGGGGCTGTCCGGCCATGTCGTCCTGCTCGGGCTCGGCAAGGTCGGCACCCGGGTGCTGGCCCGGCTGCGGGAACTGGACATCCCCGTGGTGTGCGTGGAGGCGGACCCCCAGGCGCGCGGCATCGCGCTGGCCCGCCGGCTGAGGGTGCCCACGGTCCTCGGGGACGTCACCGAGGAGGGGGTGCTGGAGGCCGCCAAGATCGACCGGGCGCACGCGCTGCTCGCCGTCACCAGCTCCGACACCACCAACCTGGAGGCGGCGCTGTATGCCCGGTCGCTGGATCCCGGCCTGCGGGTGGCCATGCGGCTGTACGACGACCGCTTCGCCACCGCCGTCTACCGCACCCTGCGGGCGGCGCACCCCCAGGCGCTGACGCGCAGCCGCAGCGTGTCCACCCTGGCGGCCCCGGCCTTCGCGGGCGCGATGATGGGGCGTCAGATCCTCGGTGCCGTACCGGTGGAGCGTCGGGTGCTGCTCTTCGCGGCGGTGCCGGTGGCGGGCCATCCGCAGCTGGAGGGCCGTACGGTGGCCGAGGCGTTCCGGCCGGGCGCCTGGCGGGTGGTCGCCCTGGACACGGCGGACGCCGACGGCCGCTTCCGCGATCTGGCCGTGGCGCCCCCGGCCGACGGCAGCGGCCGGCAGCGGGGGCTGGTGTGGGACCTGCCGCCGGAGTACGTGCTGCGGCCCCAGGACCGCGTGGTGCTGGCCGCGACCCGGCAGGGCCTCGGGGAACTCCTCGGGCGCGGGCCGGTGTCCGGCCGTGCGGAGCCCGCCCCGCGCCCCGCCTCCCCGGGCCCGGGGTGAGCGCCGGGACACCGGCGTCAGGACGGGCCCGCCCGGTCCGGCGGAGGGCCCCGTCAGGCTCCTGCGAGCCGGCCGTGGTCGCCGGTGCCGTTGACGGAGGACGGCGGGCGGGTGGGGCGCTCGAGGATCCCCCGGGCGTCGGTGGGGAGCGCTTCGGGGGCGGGGCCCGGGGGCGGGGCGCCGGTGGTCTCGGCGCCGACCTGGTAGGGCTGGGCCGAGCCGTTGATCTTCTCGATGGCCTGCCGGGCCTGCTCGCCGGGGGAGCGGGCGGCCAGGGGCGCGGCCGGGGAGGGGGCGGAGGCGGCGAGCGGCTGGCCGCGGTCCGCGGCGGGCTTGGCGTGCGCGGCCGGCGGCCGGGCCCGCAGCCGGTGGCTGACGGCCTCGTCGAGGCTCACCGGGCGCTGCAACTGGGAGGCCAGGCGGCTGGCGTCCTGGCCCAGCCTGGCGATGTCCTCCCAGGACAGATGGAGCACGAGGCGGAGTTCGGCCTCTCCGCCCGGGAGGGCTTGGACGGGAGGGGTGACCGGCTCATTCATGATCGGGCCTCCGGGTGTCGGACATGGTCGGATCGGCGGCGCACGCCGCGCACCGGCGCGCGAACGGGGGTACGTGCGCCGGCCCCGTCCCGTTCACCACGCCGTTGACTTTGCCCCGGCCGTTCCCGCGATCGCGGGCCCGCGCCGCCCGACCGCCCCCTTCTTCCAGCCCACCGCCGTCTGGAACAATTTCTTCCTCCCCATGGTGGTGCTCTCGGACCAGCACCTGTATCCGCTCGCCCTCGGCCTCTACACCTGGAACAGCGCCGCCACCGTCTCCCCCGAGTACTACCCGCTGCTCGCCGTCGGCTCGCTGCTCGCCGTCGTCCCGCTGATCGCGGCCTTCGTCCTGCTCCAGCGCTACTGGAAATCCGGCCCCACCGCAGGGAGCGTCAAGTGACCGAACCCCGTCCCCGCCCGCGCGCCGCCCTCGCGATGGCGCGCCGGACCGCCCGGCAGGTGCTCGACGACCGGGCGCTGGCCCGGCTGACCCGGCTCACCGACCTCGACGGGGGCCTGGTCCTCGACGACCTCACCACCCCGGCCGCCCACCACGCGCTCGCCACCGCCGAACTGCTGATCACCGGGTGGGGCTGCCCGCCCGTGGACCGCGCGGCGCTGGACGCCGCCCCCCGGCTGCGCGCCATCGTGCACACCGCCGGGACGGTACGCCACCACATCACCGAGGCCTGCTGGGAGCGCGGCATCGCGGTCTCCTCGGCCGCCGCGGCCAACGCCGTGCCCGTCGCCGAGTACACCCTCGCCATGATCCTCCTCGCCAACAAGCGCGCCCTGGACATCGCCCGCGACCACCGCGCCGAGCGCCGCCGCGTCGACTGGAACGAGCGGTACCCCGACGCGGGCAACTACCGCCGCACGGTGGGCATCCTCAGCGCCTCCGCCATCGGCCGGCGCGTCATGGCCCTGCTGCGCCCGCACGACCTCGACATCCTGCTGTACGACCCGTACCTGACGGCCGACGAGGCCCGCGCGCTGGGCGCCCGCCGGGTGCCCCTGGACGAGCTGTTCGCCACCAGCGACGTGGTCAGCGTGCACACCCCGCTGCTGCCCGAGACCCGCGGCCTGGTCAGCCGCGAGCTGCTGGCGGCCCTGCGTACCGGCGGCACCCTCGTCAACACCGCCCGCGGCGCGATCGTGGACCAGCGCGCGCTGACCGACGAGGTGCTGGCCGGGCGGCTGTACGCGGTGCTGGACGTCACCGAGCCGGAACTGCTGCCCGCCGACTCCCCGCTGTACGACTGCGACCACGTGCTGCTCACCCCGCACATCGCCGGGTCCACGGGCGGCGAGCTGCGGCGCCTGGCGGACCTCGCGATCGGCGAGGTCGACCGCTACGTCCACGGGCGGCCGTTCGCCCACCCCGTACGCCCGGAGATCCTCGACCGCTCGGCCTGACACCCGGTGCGTCAACGGCGGCCCCGTGCTGCCCGCCGCGCGCGGGCCCTCTCCGTACCCTTCTCCGTACTATGTATAATGTACGACGTACAGAGATAGGAGTCCCCTGTGAAGATCACGTCCAGTGCGGTGTCGCTCAACGTCGACGACGTCCCCGCCTCCAGCGCTTTTCTCATCGAGCACTTCGGGTTCCGCGAGGAGATGGCGGCGGACGGCTTCGCGTCCCTGACCCGCGACGACGCCGGCCTGAACGTCATCTTCCTGCAGCGGGGGCTGGAGTCCCTCCCGGCGGACCAGCGCGACGAGCACGCCGCCGGCCTGATCCTGGCCTTCGTCGTCGACGACCTCGAAGGCGAGCTGGCCCGCCTGCGCTCCGAGGGCGTCACGATCACCATGCCGCTGACCGACGAGGAGTGGGGCGAGCGCGCCTTCCAGGTGCGCGACCCCAATGGAGTGATCGTCCAGCTGGTCGACTGGAACGCCCCCACCGCCCACTGAGGCGACCGGGCGGCGGTGTGCCATCACCGGCTCCGACGCGACCGTTGCGTACGCTGACCCGGCCGTCTGCCGAAGCGGCCGGTTCGATCCAGCGGTTCGACGGGAGTACGTGATGGCCAGCTCCGCCCGTGCGGGCACCGACGCCGGGGGACGGATGCGGCGGCGCCTGCGCGCCTGGATGCTGGAGGGCCTGGCCGACATGGCCAAGCAGCAGCCGGGCCCGCACGCCCAGTTGCCGCCCGAGCACCCGGGCCGGCCCTGGTGGAAGGTCATGTGCCTGACCGGCGTGGACTACTTCTCCACCCTGGGCTACCAGCCGGGCATCGCCGCCCTGGCGGCCGGCGTGCTCTCCCCGATCGCCACGCTGGTGCTCGTGCTGGTCACCGTCACCTGCGCGCTTCCGGTGTACCGGCGGGTGGCCGCGGAGAGCCCGCACGGCATGGGCTCGATCGCGATGCTGGAGCGGCTGCTGTCGTTCTGGCAGGGCAAGCTGTTCGTGCTGGCCCTGCTGGGCTTCGCGGCGACCGACTTCCTGATCACCATCACCCTGTCGGCCGCCGACGCCACCGCCCACCTGGTGGAGAACCCGAACGTCGACGGCGCCCTGCGCGGCCATGAGGTCCCCGTCACCCTCGTGCTGATCGCCCTGCTCGGCGCCGTGTTCCTCAAGGGCTTCACCGAGGCCATCGGGCTGGCGGTGGCCCTGGTCGGCATCTATCTGACGCTGAACCTCGTCGTCGTGGTGGTGGCTCTGGAACATGTGCTCACCCACCCGACGGTGGTCTCGGACTGGACCCGGGCCCTGACCGCCGAGCACGGCAACCCGCTGGTGATGATCGGCCTGGCGCTGATCGTCTTCCCCAAGCTGGCGCTCGGCCTGTCCGGCTTCGAGACCGGAGTGGCCGTCATGCCCCACATCGAGGGCGACCCCGGCGACACCGAGGAGCGCCCCGTCGGACGGATCCGAGGGGCCAGGAAGCTGCTGACCACGGCCGCGCTGATCATGTGCGTCTTCCTCATCGCCAGCAGCTTCGTCACCACCCTGCTGATCCCGCACCACGAGTTCGAGCCGGGCGGCCGGGCCTCCGGCCGCGCCCTCGCCTACCTGGCCCACGAGTACCTGGGCAACGGCTTCGGCACCGTCTACGACATCTCCACCATCGTCATCCTCTGGTTCGCCGGCGCCTCGGCCATGGCCGGACTGCTCAACCTCATGCCCCGCTATCTGCCGCGCTACGGCATGGCGCCGCACTGGGCGCGGGCGGTGCGGCCGACGGTGCTGGTCTTCACCCTCGTCGCCTTCCTGGTGACCTGGATCTTCCGCGCCAATGTGGACGCCCAGGGCGGGGCCTACGCCACCGGGGTGCTGGTGCTCATCTCATCCGCCGCGATCGCCGTGACGATCGCCGCGCACAGGGCCGGGCAGCGCCACTGGACGGTCGCCTTCGCCGTCATGGCGGCGGTCTTCGTCTACACCACGGGCGCCAATGTCGTGGAGCGCCCGGACGGGGTGAAGATCGGCGCCTGCTTCATCGCCGGCATCGTCGGTCTCTCGCTGATGTCCCGGGCGGCCCGCGCCTTCGAACTGCGGGTCAGCCATGTGGAGCTCGACCCCCTGGCCGAGCGCTTCGTCCGCGACATGGCCCACCGCACCATCCGCTTCATCGCCAACGAGCCGGACCGCCGGGACCTGGCCGAGTACCGCGACAAGCTCCAGCAGATCCGGGCCGACAACGACCTCCCGCCCGAGGAGGACCTCATCTTCGTCGAGGTGACCGTCTCCGACCCGTCCGAGTTCGAGACCGAGCTGCGGGTGTGCGGGGAGGTGCTGCACGGCCGCTACCGGGTGCTGACCCTGGTCAGCTCCTCGGTCCCCAACGCGCTCGCCGCGATGCTGCTGCACGTACGGGACCTGACCGGACAGCGGCCGCACATCTACTTCGAGTGGACCGAGGGCAACCCGATCGCCCACTTCCTGCGGTTCTTCCTCTTCGGGCACGGGGAGGTCGCCCCGGTCACCCGCGAGGTGCTGCGCGAGGCCGAGCCGGACCGGGCCCGGCGCCCGCATGTGCACGTCGGCTGAGGCGCTCCTCGGCGTGACGCGCCGGCTACCGCCCGGCCTCCGGCGCGTCGAACCGGGCGAGGTCGCGCAGCCAGGCATGGGCCGTACCGTCGGACGGCGCGCGCCAGTCGCCGCGCGGCGAGAGCGAACCACCGGCCGAGACCTTCGGACCGTTCGGCATCGCGGAGCGCTTGAACTGCGCGAACGCGAAGAAGCGGCGGCAGAAGACCTCCAGCCAGCGCCGGATCTCCGGCAGGTCGTACGCCGCCCGCTTGGCCTCCGGGAAGTTCGGCGGCCAGTCGCCGGCCTCCCGGTCGTGCCAGGCGTGCCAGGCCAGGAAGGCGATCTTCGACGGCCGGAACCCGTAGCGCAGCACGTGGAAGAGGGTGAAGTCGTGCAGCGCGTACGGACCGATCTTGGACTCGGTGGACTGAAGCTCTTCGCCCGGCACCAGCTCCGGGCTGATCTCCGTGTCGAGGATCGCGGCCAGCGTCGAGCCGGTCTCCTCGTCGAACTGGCCGCTGTTGATGACCCAGCGGATCAGGTGCTGGATCAGCGTCTTCGGCACCCCCGAGTTGACGTTGTAGTGGCTCATCTGGTCGCCCACGCCGTAGGTGGACCAGCCCAGCGCCAGCTCCGACAGGTCGCCGGTGCCGAGCACGATGCCCCCGCGCTGGTTGGCCAGCCGGAACAGGTAGTCGGTGCGCAGCCCGGCCTGCACATTCTCGAAGGTGACGTCGTACACCGGCTCGCCGGACGCGAAGGGGTGGCCCATCTCGCGGAGCATCAGCCGCGCGGTCGGGGTGATGTCCAGCTCGGCGGCGGTGACGCCGAGCGCGCGCATCAGCTTGTGGGCGTTGTCCTTGGTGTGATCGCTGGTGGCGAAGCCCGGCAGGGTGAAGGCCAGGATGTCGCTGCGCGGGCGGCCCGCGCGGTCCATCGCCCGGGCCGCGACGATCAGCGCGTGGGTGGAGTCGAGACCGCCCGACACCCCGATGACCACCTTCGGGCCGCCGATCGCCGCCAGCCGCTGCTGGAGCCCCGCGACCTGGATGTTGTACGCCTCGTAGCAGTCCAGGGCGAGGCGGTCCGGGTCGGCCGGGACGAACGGGAAGCGCTCCAGGCGACGCCGCAGCCCGAGGTCGGCCGTCGGCGGGTCGAGCCGGAACGACACCTCCCGGAAGCCGCCGGCGCGCGCGGCGTGGGTGCGGCGGTTGTCGTCGAACGTGCCCATCCGCTGCCGCTCCTGCCGCAGCAGGTCCAGGTCCACGTCGGCCACCGCGCACCGGTCGTCGACCGGGAACCGGTCGGTCTCGGCCAGCAGCACCCCGTTCTCGTAGATCATGGTCTGGCCGTCCCAGGACAGGTCGGTGGTCGACTCGCCCTGGCCGGCCGCCGCGTAGACATACGCGGCCAGGCAGCGCGAGGACGCCGCGCGGCACAGCAGCCGCCGGTCCTCGGCCCGGCCGACCGTGATCGGGCTGCCCGACAGGTTGACGAGCACGGTCGCCCCGGCCAGGGCCGCCTCCGCGCTCGGGGGCACCGGCACCCACATGTCCTCGCAGATCTCCGCGTGCACCACAAGACCGGGCACGTCCTGCGCCGCGAAGAGCAGATCCACTCCGAACGGCACCGTCGCGCCGCCGACCCGGATCGTCCCGCCGCGCTCGTCGTCGCCCGCGGCGATCTGCCGCCGCTCGTAGAACTCCCGGTAGTTCGGCAGGTACGACTTGGGCGCGACGCCGAGGATCCGGCCGCGGTGCACCACCACCGCGCAGTTGTAGATCCGGTTGCGGTGGCGCAGCGGGGCGCCGACGACCAGCACCGGAAGCAGCTCCGCCGACCCGGCCACCACCGTCTCGAGCGCCGCCTCCACCTCGTCGAGCAACGCGTCCTGCAGCAGCAGGTCCTCGATCGAGTAGCCGCACAGGCCCAGCTCGGGGAAGACGGCGACCGCCACCCCCTCCCGCGCGCACCGGCGCGCTTGCCGCAGGACCGCTTCGGCGTTGGCCGGCGGGTCGGCGATGGCGGTGTGGCCCGTACACGCGGCGACGCGCGCGAAGCCGTGCTGATAGATCGACCAGAAGTTCAACGTGACGTCCTCGAATGCAGTGGATCACATCGACCGTGCCCTGCCGGCGCGGTCCCAGCAGCATGCCACCCGGCCCCGCGCCGCGCTGCGGCGGGCCGCGGGTTCCCCCGGCAACGGCCGCCAGGTCAGCGGCGGGGCGGCAGCCGGTGCAGCTCCACGCCGGACAGCCGCCCCGACGACACCTCGGCCGTCATATAGGTGCGGTACGGCTGTCTGCGCCGGTCGGTGGGCGAGCCCGGGTTGAGCAGCCGCAGCCGGTCCCCGGCCACGGAGTCCCACGGAATGTGGCTGTGCCCGAACACCAGCACGTCCAGCTCCGGGAAACGCTCGGCGCAACGTGCCTCCCGCCCCCGTGCCGGCCCCGTCTCGTGCACCACGCCCACGCGTACCCCGCCCAGCTCCGCGTACGCCACCTCCGGCAGCCGCGCCCGCAGCGCCGGGCCGTCGTTGTTGCCGTACACCCCGATCAGCCGCCGGGAGCGGGCCTGGAGCAGGTCGAAGGTGGCGGTGTCCACCCAGTCGCCGGCGTGGACCACCACATCGGCGCGCGCCACCTCGGCCAGCAGCTCCTCGGGGAGCTCCCTGGCGCGCCGGGGGACATGGGTGTCGGCCATCAGCAGCAACCGCACCCGGCGACCCTACCGCGCGGGCCCGCCGGACGCCCGCCGTGTCGGAGGGGCCGCGTAACGTGCGACGCGACCCGATGGGTGAAAAATAGTGTGCCAAGCGGCTCGGAGCGGGGTAATCGGGCCGGGGTAAGCGGAGCCGGGAGGGGTGAACGGTGATGGCGGAGCAGGAGAAGGCGACGGACCGCTATCCGCGTCCGGTGGTGTCGGCCGCCGAGGCGGAGTGGGTGTGGCGGCTGCTGTCGGTGCAGGCGCTGGAGGACGGGGCCCTGCCCGAGACGGTGCGGCTCGCCGTGGTGGTCGGGCTGGCCCGGGCCACCGGCGCGCGCTACGGGGACCTGCTGCGCTGCACCACCGATGCGCTGGACCTCGACGCGGCCTGGGTGACCATCGAACACGGCAAGCACCGCGTCCCGCGCCGGCACGGCCTGGACCCGGGCACGGTCATCGTGCTGCGCCGCTGGCTGCGGGTGCGTCAGGGGCTGTGCGCGGAGCTGGAGGGGACGGTGCCGAAGGCCCTGCTGCTCACGGTGCACCACACCCACGACAACGGCGTCACCGTCGCCGCCGGGCTGCCCATCACCCGCCAGGGTCTCGTACTCTCCTGGCGCCGCTTCGTCCACCGCACCAACGCCACCCACGCCGCCCGCCGCCCCCCGCTGCCCACCCGCTTCGAACAGCTCCGCCGCGTCTGGTCACGGACCTGAGGGGGAGGCGCCCGGCGGGTGGGGCACCCCCGGCGGCGACCGGGGGTGCCGTGGGCAAAGTCGCGGGCCGTCCAGGCCCAAGCCGGGACGGCCCGGACGGAGGCTAGCCCGCGGCGCTGAGCCGCTGGGCGGTGACGTCGAAGCCCGTCTTGGCCGTCACCCCGTTCACCGTCACCGCGAGGGTGGCCGTGCCCGGGCGCAGCGCGGTGAGCCGGCCCGTCGCCGGGTCGTACGCGGCGACGTAGCGCGGCCGGTGCCGGGCCTTGTCGGGGTCGCCGATGAAGAGGTTCGGCGATCCGGTCCAGTCCGCGCTCACCGGGAAGGCGACGGGCACCCGGCGGGGGTCGGCGCCCCCTCCCTGGAGCAGGGTCGCGGCGACCTCGGCGTCCTGCCCGGCGGGCAGTTCGGCCGGGGCGGCCAGGGTCAGCCCGTCGGCGCCGTCGACATGGGGCCGGGTCTGGACGGACACCCAGTCGGGTCCGCCGGTCCAGGGGGCCTGGCGGGCGCGGGTCCGCTGGTGCTCGGAGACCTCGTCGACGCCGACCATGGACCAGCCGGTGAAGCCGCCCTGGTCGGGCGGGGTGGCGGGGTTCTTGCCCGAGTTGCCGTTGATCAGGTACGGCACGCCGTCGACGCGTGAGGCGTGGAAGGTGCCCACGTGGCCGCCGATGAACGCGGCGCCCTTGCCGGTGGTGCGGCGGAACTCCGCGAGCCAGTTCTCCAGCAGCGCGGCCTCCTTGCGGTCGCCGAGCCGGCTGCCCTGCTGGGGGGTGGGGTCGCGCGGGGGCACGTGCTGGATCACCATCACCGAGCCGATGTCCGGGTCCTTCGCCGCCGCGTCGAGCTGGGCGCGCAACGCCTGGATCTGGTCGAAGCCGCCGCCGCGCAGGCTCAGGCTGGAGGTGTCCAGGGTGATGAAGCGGGTGCCGCGGTGGTCGAAGACGCGGTGGGCGGGGCCGAATTCGGCCTCGAAGTTGTCGATTTTGCCGCCCATCACCTCGTGGTTGCCCGGCACATACGTCCAGGGCACGGCGTCGCCCAGCTCCTCGGTGAGGACCTTCCGGGCGAAGGCGAGGTCGGCGGGGGAGCCCTCGTCGACCAGGTCGCCGTCGATGACGAGGAAGTCGGGGCGGGCCGCCTTGATCTCCCGCAGGGTGCGGCGGGCCTGGGCGACGATGGCGCTGTCCGGGTCGCGGGCCACGAACTGGGCGTCCGACATGACGGCGAACCGCCAGTCCCGGCCCTCGGCGCGGGCGGCGGTGCCGATGAGCGGGTCCGGGTGGGTCGCCCGCGCGGGCAGGTCCACGGCGGGCGGGACCTGGGCGGTCAGGTCGTCGATGGTGATCCGGCCGGTGTACTGGCGGGTGGCGCCGGTCTCGGCGAGATAGAAGCGCTGGACCTTCAGCGGGTACGAGACCCCGGCCGGGACGGCGAAGTCGACATGTCGCCAGCCGGTCCAGGTGACGTAGGGGCCGCGCAGCAACTGGTCGGAACCCGCCGCGTCCTTGAGGTGGAGCGTGGGCCAGGCCCCCTTGCCGTCACCCTTGATCCACAGCCCGAAGGACTGCGGCTGGCCCTCCACGGCGATCTGCTGCGGCGGGCTGACGTAGGCGGCGCGGGTGGCGGTGGACTGGGTGAAGTCGTAGGTCAGCTCCAGGCCGGTGCCGCTGTGTCCTTCGGGGGTGGCGGCGATCGAGCCGGAGGCGCGGGCCTGGCTGAACGTCCACCGCGCGGCGTCGTCGAAGTCGGCCTCCGGCCGCTCGGTCAGCCCCACGGTGACCGCGAGCACGGTCGTGGTGCCCGCGACGGTGACCTTGACCTGGCCGGCGCCCTGGCCGCCGTGGGCCTTGACGGTGAAGTCCCCCGAGTCCGGGTCGGGGGTGATGTCGAAGAGGTCGTGGTCGTAGTCGAGCCGGACGTCGGAGGGTTCGACGGGGGCGCTGGTGCCGTGCGCGTCCAGGCCGACCACGCCGAAGCGGCCGGTGGCGGCGGCGTCCTTCAGGCCGATCAGCCGGGTGGTGGGCTGGATCCGGTCGAGGTCGTCGAGAACGGTCAGCGCGATGTCGCCGTGCGCGGCTCCCCGGCGGGCCGTGACCTTCGTGGTGCCGCTGTGCCGGGCGGTGAAGGTGCCGTCGGAGCCGACCCGGCCGATGTGGGGGTCGGCCGTCCGCCAGGTGGGGGTGCCCGCGGCGGGGCCGTACGTCTCGTCGTATCCGGCGGCGGTCAGCCGGCGGGTCAGCCCGGGGAAGACGCGCTCGGGGTGGCCGCCCCTGACCGGGTCGGCGGTGGGGGCCGACCCGGGGTCGGCCGCCGTCTCCACCCAGA
This sequence comes from Streptomyces sparsogenes subsp. cuspidosporus, assembly GCF_039532705.1. Lineage (NCBI taxonomy): Bacteria > Bacillati > Actinomycetota > Actinomycetes > Kitasatosporales > Streptomycetaceae > Streptomyces > Streptomyces sparsogenes. The sequence goes on from NZ_BAAASD010000032.1 coordinate 59,908, forward strand.
AGCCCTTGAGCCGGCCGCTGCCGTCGGGGGCGGTGAACGCCAGGCCGTTGGGGACGGTGCGCTCGCTGCCGTCGGACGGGCTGTTCTCCACCCGCGCGGTGTCGCTGCCGGGCGCGCGGGCCACCAGGGTGGAGGAGCCGCCGCCGTCGAGGTTGAGCGCGCTGTAGGAGCCCGCGTCCTTCATCATCACGCCGAGTTCGGTGAGCGTGACGCCGCCGCTGTCGGCCTGCCGCCCGTCCACGGTGAGGACCTGCATGGTACGGCCGTCGCGGGAGAAGCCGACGGCGGTGCGCGGGGCGGCGGTGTTGTTGCCCTCGCCGTCGTGGCCGACGGCCTTGCCGTCCACGACCAGGAGTTCCCGGCCGCTGACGGCGGTGTCCGGGGTCTCGCCGGCGTCGGGGCGCGGGCGGTACTCCCAGGAGACCGCGTCGCCGACGGCGAGGCCCGCCAGGGCGTCGGCTCCGGCGTCCTTGCCGATCAGCAGGGTGGTGCCGGCGGGTATCGCGCCCTTGCCGGGCGTGGTGGTCACGGAGGTGACCTTGCCGTCCACGACGGCGACTTCGGCGGTGCGCTTCGCGCCGTCCACGGTCTGGGCGCGGTCCGCCTCCCCCCACTGGGCGGTGTAGGCGGCGATGCCCCCGGCGGGCACGTTGGCCGAGTTGAGCGCGGCGAGGGGGTGCGGGCCGTCGGGAAGGGTGAGCGTGCCGTCGAAGTACAGCTGGAGGACCCGGCCCGCGTCGCCCGGCCCGATGCCGACGGCACGGCTGCCGGCCGCGCCCGCGGAGGCCGAACTGACCACCCGGCCGCCGCTGATGCCGTTCCCCTCGGGCGCGCCGGTCTGGTTGATGTCGAAGAAGTCGCCGTTGATGGCGGCGACGGTGCGGCGGCCCGGCCCGGGGTCGTGTTCGGCGGCGAGCTTGGACACGGGCTCGCGGGCGGCGACCTTGTCCGGGTGGAGGTAGTCGACCTTCGCGCCGCTTCCCAGGTCCACCGACAGCGCGTCGACCCGCAGCCACTTGTCGGACTCGAGCCGGTCGTACGAGGTCAGCTTCACCCCGGGGGCGACCGGCCGTGTGCTGCGCGCGGTCTCGATGCCGTCCCCGTCGGCGACGGACCGGGTCGCGGCCCCGTCCCGCCCGCCCGCGCTGCTGGCGGCCGGCGGCGCGACGGGCCGCAGCATCTCGGTGGAGGACCGGGGCAGCGGCTCGGGGGCGGGGGAGGGGGTGTTGTCGGCGGCGGCCTGGCCGGCGGCGCCCAGCAACAGGGCGGACACCGCGGCCAGGACCGCCGCGGGTCTGGCGAGAGCGACAGGTGGCACGGCAACTCCAGGGAACCGTCGGCTTCGCGTGGTTCACACGCACAGCGCCCCAGCATCCCGGGGGGAGTTGACCTTGCGCCAGGAGTCGTCGGCAACATCCTGGGAAACATCGCGGCGCGCGAGCCGGGGGTGTGCGCCGGGCTCGCGCGGGCGGTTCAGGCGTCGAGGGCTCAGGCGTCGGGTGCAGGTGTTCAGGGCTCTGGCGTCGGGTGCAGGTGTTCAGGGCTCTGGCGTCGGGGGCTCAGCCGTGGAGGGTGCCGTCCACGTAGACCCAGTCCCCGTCGTGGCGCGTGAAGCGGCTGGTCTCGTGGAGTTCCCCGGCGCGGCCGCCCTCGATGTAGTGGGCGCGGAACTCGACGGTGCCGGTGGAGTGGAAGGCGCTGCCTTCGGTGGCGGCGAGGACGTCGAGGCCCCGCCAGCGCAGCGCGGGGTCGAAGTCGATGCGCGCGGGCCGGGTGTCGGGGTGCCAGCTGCGCAGCAGATACGCCTCGTCCCGGCGGACGAAGGCGCTGTAGCGGGAGCGCATCAGCTGCTCGGGGGTGGCCGCCCGGGCCAGGCCGCGGTGCAGGGGGCCGCAGCAGTCGTCGTAGGCGGCGGGCAGCCCGCAGGGGCAGGGTGCCGGGCGGGGCGGCTGCGGGCGTCGTGCGCGTCGGGACATGGCTTCATTGTGACCGCTGCCCTCCCGGGGTCCGGGGGCGGGGAATCCGCGGGCGGTGCGCCGCGCTCAGGCGGACTTTGCGGTCTCCGTGGCTTCCGCGGCTTCCAGGGGCCGCTGCATGAGGAGGGTGTCGATCCAGCGGCCGTGCTTGTGGCCCACGGCCGTCAGCCGGCCGGCGTCAGTGAAGCCGAAGCGGCGGTGCAGGGCGGCGGAGGCGTCGCTGCCGGTGTCCGCGATGACCGCGATCATCCGCCGCCGGCCCGCGCGGCCGGCCTCGGTGATCAGGGGGCCCAGCAGGGCGGTGCCCAGGCCCCGGCCGGTGGCGTCGGGTGCCAGGTAGATGGTGTCCTCCACGGTGTACCGGTACGCCGGCTTGGGGCGCCACGGCCCGGCGTACGCGAACCCGGCCAGGGCGCCGGAGAGTTCGGCGACCAGGAAGGGCAGGCCGTGGGCGGTGAGTTCGTCGAACCGCCGCTCCCAGTCGGCGGTGGAGCGGGGGGTCTCGTCGAAGGTGGCCACGGTGTGCCGGACGTAGTGGGCGTAGATGTCGGCGACGGCCTTCAGATCGGCGCGGACCGCCGGCCGGATGGCGGCTTCCGGGAGCGTCATGGTCGGCTCTTTTCGCTATAGGGTAAGAAGCGCTTATTATAGAGGAATGCTGGATCTCGTGACCCTGGGCACCCGCGTGCAGGGGCTGCGGCACGCGCGCGGCCTGACCCTGCAGCGGCTGGCCGACGCGGCCGAGGTGAGCGTGAGCATGCTGTCCTCCGTGGAGCGCGGCCGGAAGGCGCCCACGGTCCTCGTCCTCGCCCGCATCGCGGACGGGCTCGGCGTGCCGCTCGCCGACCTGGTCGCCGAGCCCGAGGACAGCCGCGTCGTGGTCCGCAGGGCGGCCGACCAGGACACCGTCGAGGAGCCCGGAGGGTGGCGGCGGACCGTCCTCACCCCCGTGGTGCCCGGCGTGAACTTCGAATGGATCCGCACCACCCTGCCACCCGGCTGCGACGCGGGAACGTTCCCCGCGTACGCCCCGGGCTCCCATGAGTTCGTCGTCGTGGAGTCGGGGACCCTGCGGCTGACCCTCGGCGGCAGGACGGTGGAGCTCGACGCGGGGGACTCGGCCTACTTCGCCGCCGACGTCGCCCACGGCTACGCCAACCCCGGCCGCGAGCCCTGCGCTTACCACGTCGCCGCGCTCATCATGCGGCCCCGCGCGGCACAGCCCCGCTGACGGTGCCCGCGATGAGATGGCGCAGCAGGTCGTCCCCGGCCGGATACGGGCGCTCCTCGGGCAGCAGCTTCGCCGCCGCGGCCGGCTCGTCGCGGCGCACCAGGGCGTGGATCTCGTGGGCCAGCGGGGTCACATCGGTGATCGAGACCGTCCACTCGTCCGCGTACCGGCGCGCCGCCTCGCCGGCGAGGCCGAGTTGCAGGGAGCGGTAGGGCAGCGGCCGCAGCCGCAGATCGCGCTCCGGGTCCCACTGGACCCGGGCGGGGGCGGCCCTGAGCGCGCGCTTCCAGGACGCCTGGTCGGGGTGGAGGCCGCGCTCGTAGTGCGACAGGCACGACCGGGCCAGCGCCCACTCGAACCCCTCACGGGTGATCTCGACGGCCAGGACGGTCTCCTGCCCCTCCTTGGCGCCCCAGCCGCAGCGGTACATCATCCACAGGAACGACGGCTTGATCCAGGTCATCCGGTCGCGCTTCCAGGCGGCCGGGAAGCGGCCGTCGCGCGCCGCGGGCAGCCCGAGGTGCGGGGCGTACGCCTGGTAGACGGTGACCGTGGAGGCCGTGTACAGCGCGCGGATCTGATGGGGTGGTGCTTGCATGCCGCTCAGGGTGGCGGGGATGTGCCGTGTGGGGCCAGCGAATTAAGCGGCCCCGCGAATGTCGGCGTGGTGGGTGTGGCCGGGGTGTCGGCGTGGTCGGATACGAGCCATGGGTTCCCGTAGCGATGTCTCTCGCACTCCTCCTCCCGCCGGGCCCGCTGCCCCGTGCGTCGTGGGGGTGGACGCCTGTCCGGGCGGCTGGGTGGCGGTGGTCCTGCGCGACGGCCGGTACGCGGGCGCCGACGCCGATCCGGCGCTGGCCGCGCTGCTGGCGCGGCTGCCGGAAGCCGCCGTGGTGGCGGTCGACATGCCGCTCGGGCTGCTGGAGTCGGGGCGGCGCCGCGCGGACGAGCTGGCGCTCGGCCTGGTCGCCCCGCACCGCTCCCGGGTCTTTCCGGTGCCGCCGCGCCCGGTGTGGGAGGAGTCCGGATATGACGCGGCGAACGAGCGCTGCCGCCGCCTCACCGGCTCGGGGTTGTCCCGCCAGTCCTGGGGCCTGGCCCCGAAGCTGCGGGAGGCCAACGCCTGCCGGGAGGGTGGCGAGCGGCGCCTGTACGAGGTGCACCCGGAGGTCTCCTTCGCGGCCCTGGCCGGCGGGCGCCCGCTGGCCTGGCGCAAGAAGAGCTGGAACGGCCAGGCCCAGCGGCGGCGGCTGCTCGGCGAGCGGGGCATCACCCTGCCGGACGACCTCGGCCCGGCCGGCCGCGTCCCGCCCGACGACGTCCTGGACGCCGCGGCGGCGGCCTGGAGCGCCCACCGGATCGCCCTCGGCACCGCGGTGAGCCTGCCCGACCTGCCCCAGGCGACGCGCGACGGGCTCCCGGTGGCCATCTGGTACTGACCCCCTCCCCCCGTCCCGCCGACCGGGGCCCTCGGCCCGGACGCCACTGACCGCGGTGTCCTGCTGGGCGAGGGAGGCCGCCCGGCCCCCTCCGCCGGGCGGCCTCCCCGTTTCACCAGGCCCGACGGGGTGTCAGACAACGACCCCGTGCGAGCGCAGGTAGGCGACGGGGTCGATGTCCGAGCCGTAGCGCGGCCCGGTGCGCACCTCGAAGTGGAGGTGCGGTCCGGTGGCGTTGCCGGTGGCTCCGGAGCGGGCGATCCGCCGGCCGGCGTCCACCGTCTGGCCGGGGCGCACCGCGAGCGAGGACAGGTGGGCGTACTGGGTGTAGAGGCCGTTCGCGTGCCGGATGACCACCTCGTAGCCGTACGAGCCGCCCCAGCCCGCGGTCACCACGACGCCCGGGGCGGCCGCGCGCACCCCGGTGCCGACGGGCACCACGAAGTCCACGCCGGTGTGGTGGCCGCCGGCCCAGCGCGGGCCCCGGACGCCGTAGGAGGTGCCGACCGGGCCGCTGACCGGTGACACGTGGGCGCGCCGGGCCGCGGGGCGCCGCGTCACGACCGCCGGGGTGATCGACGAGTTCCCCGCGGCGCCCTCCGCCGTGGCGCCGCCGCGCGCGGAGCGCGGCTGCCCGGCCCGCGGCCGCTTCCCGTGCGCCGCGGCCTCGCGCGCCTGGCCGCCGCGGGAGGGCAGGGCGAGCCGCTGGCCGGGGTGGATGAGGTCCGGGTCGGGGCCGACGGTGCTCCGGTTGGCGCGGTAGAGCGCCTTCCAGCCGCCGCTGACCGACTCGCGCAGCGCGATGCGCGACAGCGAGTCCCCGGGCCTGACCCGGTACGGCCCGGAGCCGGTGGCGTGCCGCCGTGGGGTGGCCGCGCGGTGGCGGGAACTGCCGGATCCCGCGGCGTGGCCGGATCCCGTGGAGTGGCCGGAGCCGCTGGAGTGGCCGGATCCCGTGGAGTGGCGGGAGCCGCCGTGGTCGGTGCCGGCCGCGGGCCGGCTGTCGCGGCTCAGCCGGCCCCGCGCCGAGCAGACCGGCCAGGCCCCCGGGCCCTGGCGGCGCAGCACCGCCTCGGCCACGGCGATCTGCTGGGACCGGGTCGCCAGGTCGGCCCGGGCGGCGTACTTGGTGCCGCCGTAGGCCGCCCAGGTGTGCTGGGAGAACTGCAGCCCGCCGTAGTACCCGTTGCCGGTGTTGATGTCCCAGTCGCCGCCGCTCTCGCACTCGGCGACCTTGTCCCAGGCCTCCGAAGGGGCCGCGGCGGCCGGCTCGGCGCCCAGCAGCGGCAGGACGATTCCCACGCTGCCCGCGGTGAGGGCGACACACAGGGGCGAGACCCGGCTGGGCGGTGCGGAACGGCGGTGACTTCGTCGTTGGGCCATGGGCCTGTTCCTCTCCACGAGCTTTCGACTCGCCCACCGGCGGCCCGGCGGGCTGTACGAGTACCGCAGCCGGGCCCCGCGGGTCGCAAGGCGCAGGGGGCCGCACGACCGGCCGCGCGCCGTCGAACGCCACCCCCGCCGTAGCTGATGCCCCGTCAGCCGGGCACGGCAAGGCGCGTGGAGGACGGGGGGCGCACGGCCGGGACCGGCGCGGCCGGCGGCCTGGACGCCGCCGGCCCCCGGGCGCGTCCCCGGCCCGGCCCGCCGGCGGGGGTCCGGCCGCGGCCGGGTGGGCGGGAAATGAGTCTTTCCCGGTGGGGACGGCCGGGTAATCCACGGGATTGGATTCCGGACCCCACCGGCACCGCGCGCCACGGAGGAGAGACGAAAGGAGAAGGAGAGAAGAAGAACGGCCGCGCCATGGGACGGCCCGCGGAGCCTGGGCGTCGGCCCGGCCTTGACCCTCCGTGATGCTCGATGGCTCATGCCTCATGACCCATGCCCCACGCGTCAACGGGCGCCGGCCTGTTTCGGGGACGCCGTCGAGTCGCGGTGGACGGTATAGGGAGAGGGCGGGAGATGGAGGGAGGTCGAGGTCGGTGGTGAGCCGTTCCCTCCTGGGCGTATGCATTTGTGGTGCGTGGTGCGGGGGTTCGAGCCGGGCTCGGGTCCGGGGCGGGGCTTCCGCTCCCCAGCGGGTCGTATATCCGGCCGTCCCTGGGCCTTCCCGCCCGTTCGTATCCTCACCCGCTCCGGCGTGCCGGGGTTCCGCCCGGTGCGGAGCGTCGGGACGAGGCCTTCCCGCGCGGGCCGCTGCCCGCGGCCCCGCTCCTCCCTGGGGGAGCGGGGTGGGCGTGCGGCTGCTCGTGCGGGGTGCGCGGCGCGGGGCCGTCACGGGAGAAGTGCCACGTCGCACGGCAGGCCTTATGAAGAGATCTCGCCGGTGGCACGTCCCTTGTCTTCCGTATCGATTTGCGGTTCCGTCCCCCACACGTTCAGATCCGGCCCAGGCGTGAGGTGGAGCCCCCCGGTGAGCGGTGAGCGGCGGGATAGGGGAGAGATCCGCCGAACCCGCGCCGCCGCGCTTCTCCCGAAAAGGCGATCGCCATCCGGGCTCCCGCACGGGCCCGGAAACTGGCGGAGAATCAGAGGGTCCACGTATAGCGGGAGACCTGCCGCCGCGCATACCATGGCATTCACATCGACTTCCTCCGCAGACCGCCCCCCGGGGCGGTTCGCGGTTAATCATCTCTCCCCGCCGCATCGTCGGGACCAGGCCGGCCCTTGCGTCTTTATCCCGGGCTCCACCGTCGGTGAGGCGCCCAGGGCCCCCGCCCGGAGTCCCGCCCGGGCCCGCGCCGCCGGGGGAGCGCACCGCGCCTACGGCGCACGGCGGTCGTTCCCCGCCCGGCGCCGTACATGACGTGGCGTAGCCGTGCGTACGACATCCCGTTGGACGCCCCACCGGGGGCGCACGCCGCGCCGCGGCGTGCCGCCGACCGCCCATCGGGCACCGGGCGCCCAGGCCTCCCGCGCCGAGAAGCTGCGCCGACCGCGCGGAGGGCCGGGCCACCGGCCGAGGCCGGTCCGGCACACGACCGGCCCCCGTGGACACTCGCCCGCTGCCGCGGGGCGGCGGCGGGCGGTGTCGCGTGCGGCCCCATGGGTGCAGGGCGGGGCCGTGGTCCGTACGGCCCCGCGGCGCTCAGGGCTTGCGCGCCAGGCCCGCGTAGACGGTGACCTTCGGGCCGTCGGGCGCGAGTTCCTCCGCCTCGGCGTCCGGCCGCCACTGCGAGACCAGGACGGGCGCGGGGCCGACGGGCTCCAGGCCGTGGAAGAACCTCGCGACCTCCGCCCGGGTGCGCGGCCGCAAGGTCACGCCCCCCTCGCGGTAGAGAGCCACGACCTTCTCCGCCTCCTCCTCGCTGCCGTCGGAGGTGGCGTGGGAGAACACCAGGTGGCTTCCCGGGGCCAGCGCGTCCATCAGGGCGTGCACCAGGTCGTAGGCGCCGTCCTCGTCCGGGATGAAGTGCATGAGCGAGATGAGGGAGAGGGCGACCGGCCGGCTCAGGTCGAGCACCTCGGCGGCCAGGTCCATGATCTTCCCGGGCTCGCGCACATCGGCTTCGAGATAGTGGGTGGCCCCCTCCGGTGTGCTGCGCAGCAGGGCCTCGGCGTGGCGGAGCACGATGGGGTCGTTGTCCGTGTAGACCACGCGGGACTCGGGGGCCGTCCGCTGGGCGATCTGGTGGAGGTTGGGCTCGGTGGGGATGCCGGTGCCGATGTCGAGGAACTGGCGGGTGCCGGTGCGGGCGAGCCACTCGGTCGCGCGGTGCATGAACAGCCGGTTGACCCGGGCGGAGGTTCTGACCGTGGGGTCGGTGTCCATGACCCGCAGGGCGAGTTGTTCATCGACCGGGTAGTTGTTCTTGCCGCCGAGTATGTAGTCGTAGACGCGGGCCGGGTGGGGCCTGCTGGTGTCGATTCCGGCGAGGCCGGATTCGGGTGCTGGCATGGTGCGCTCCATGGGGGTCGGCGCGATGGGGGGTGAAGGGAGTGGTGCGTCGGGAGACGTGCCTCAGGACACCAGGAAGTCGGCCTTGCCGGCCTTGGCGCCCTGGATGAAGGCGATGATCTCGTTGCGGGTGTAGATCAGCGCCGGGCCCTCCGGATCGGTGGACTGACGGAGCGCGACCCGGCCGTCGTCCAGTTTCCTGGCCTCGACGCAGTTGCCGCCGTTGCCGCCGCTCCACGGCTTGTGCCAGCCCTCGGTACCGAGGTCGGCCGCGCGCATGCCGTTGTAAATGCGATCCATTCAGAGCTCCTTGCGGAAATCCCGGAGGATTTCCTTTGTGCGTCGTGCGGTTGCCGCCTGGGCCGCCATGCGGTCCATGACCTCCAGGTGGGAGGCCACCTCGACACGTTCGTCGAGGTAGACGGCGCCGGTCAGGTACTCGACGTAGACCATGTCCGGCAGTTCGGGTACAGCGAAACGGAAGAGGACGAAGGGCCCGTAGGTACCCGGGTGGTGGCCCGAGGAGAACTCCGCGATCTGCAGGGTGACGTTCGGCCGCTCGGTGGCCGCCAGCAGCCGGTCGATCTGCCCCCGCATCACCTCCGGGGTGCCCACGGGGCGGCGCAGCACCGTCTCGTCCATCACCACCCACAGGTGGGGGGCGTCCTCGCGGGTGAGCAGCGCCTGGCGCTCCATGCGCAGGGCGACATGCCGCTCGGTGTCCTCGGGGCCGACCTGGCCGACGGCGCCGGTGCGCATGATGGCCCGGGCGTAGTCCTCGGTCTGGAGCAGGCCGGGGACGAAGTGCGGCTCGTACGCGCGGATGATGGCGGCCGCGCCCTCAAGGCTGACGTGCACGCTGAACCAGTCCGGCAGGATGTCGTGGAACCGCTGCCACCAGCCGGGCCGGTTGGCCTCCTCGGTCAGGGCGATGAACGCCTCGGCCTCGTCGCCCGTGACGCCGTAGGCCTCCAGCAGCATCCGCACATACGGGATCTTCAGGGCGACCTCGGCGGTCTCCATCCTGCGGATGGTGGCGGGGGCCACGTGCAGCACCTTGGCGGCCTGCTCGCGCTTGAGACCCGCCCGTTCACGCAGGTCCCGCAGGCGCTTGCCGAGGACGACCTGGCCCACGGTCGGGGCGGAGCGCGGTTCACTCACTTCTTACCTCCCGCAGCTGATGCCCGAAGTGTGTCATGCCCTGAATGGAGCGGACACACTGCACTTGCGACTCTGCACTTTTCAGAGTGCCCCTTGCCAAGTGCACAAGGCGTTACGCATAGTGGCGTCGTGATCCCGTCATCTCCCGCGGCGCCGCCCAGGCTCGGCCGCCGACGGCGTCTGGAGCTGCCGCCCCCGCTGGCCGCCGACGCCGGATACGACGCCGTCGCCCTGCCGGAGCGGCAGGGGCGTCAGGTTATGGAGCTGCTGCCCCGGGCGGGCTGTGTCTACTCCGCATCCGGCCGGTGGTGGTGGATCGTTCCGCCGCGGTCGGATTCCGGGCTCAACTGGCCCGGGATCGCCGAGTATTCGGTGGGCGCGGTGCTGACCGGCGCACCGGAGCGGAACGCGGCGGCCGAGGGCCCCCGGCTGATCCACCGGCCCGAGGGCACCGTGCCGTACACCCATCCGCTGGTGCTGCACATCGCCGTCTGCGCGGTCGCCGGGGTCTCCCCGTCCTGGCCGGACTAGGCTCTCCAGCCGCCTTCAGCCGCCTTCAGCCGCCTTCAGCCGTCAGGAAACGCCGTCGGCCTGCCGATACGCGGCCGGGCGCGGATAGCGGCGCAGGGCGCCGCCGCCGGACGGGGCCTCGCTGTCGAGAGGCTCAGGGGCGGGCCTGGCGGGGGCGGAGGCCGGAGCCGGGTCGGGGGCGGAGCCGGTGACCACCGTCGGCATGTAGATCAGGGTGTCGTCCATCGACGAGGAATCCGCCCCGGCCGACGCCGGATTCGGTGCGTAGACCGTCATCCGCCGGCCGCCGGACGGCTGTTCCGCGGTCTGCGCGGGCTCGGACCCGGCGCCGGGCCGCGCCGGCTGCCGCAGGGCCTCCTGCATGGCCTGCAGCCGGGCGTAGGCACCCGTCGGCTGTGGCTGCTGGACCTGGGACGCCGGCTGGAACGCCGGGGCCGGCTGAGGCTGCGGCGCCTGGTAGGGCGGCATCTGGCCGGCGGGGGTGTACGCGGCGGGGGTCAGCTCGGTCATCGGCTGCGCCTGCGGCTGGAGGTAGGCCGCGGGCGCGGCCTGCTGCGCCGCGTACGGCCCGTAGCCGTCCTGCGTGGCCTGGAGCGAATCGGCCGGGTAGAGCGCCGGCTGCGGTGCCTGCGCGGACAGGAGCAGTTGCTGGAGTTCGGACTGCGGCTGCGGCAGCGCGTACGCGGGCTGCTGGGGCAGGGCGTAGGGGGCGGACTGCTGCGGCTCCAGGGCGTACGAGGACCGCTCGTCCAGGGCGTACGAGGACTGCTCGTCCAGGGCGTACGAGGACTGCTGGCCCAGCGCGTACGAGGACTGCTGATCCAGCGCGTACGAGGGCTGTTGCTCCAGCGCGTAGGACGGCTGGTGGTCCAAGGAGGGCTGCGGGGCGTACCAGGCGGTGCCGTACAGCACCGTGCTCAGCCCGGTCAGCAGCCGCCGCACATCCGGCTGGGAGCGCACCACCAGCCGCATGAACCGGCTGCTGCTGCCCAGCTTGTTGCCGCACTCGCGGACCAGCACGCCGTGTTCCGCCAGCAGCCGGTCGCGGACCTGGGCGCCGTCGGCGCCCTCCGGGAGCTTGACGAAGACGAAGTTGCCCTGGGACGGGTAGACCGTCAGGCCGGGCAGATTGGCCAGCTGGGCCGTCATCTCCTGCCGGTCCCGGCTGAGCATGCGCAGGCTCTGCGCGTACTCCGGCTGGTACCGCTTCAACATGAAGACGATGACCTCGGCGAAGGAGTTGAGATTCCACTTCGGCAACCGGGAGCGGATCCGGCCGGCGAGCGCCGGATTGGCGACCAGATAGCCGAAACGGACGCCGTGCAGACCGAAGTTCTTGCCGAGGCTGCGCAGCACGATGACATTCGGCCGTAACACCGCCTCGTCCACGACACTCGGATACGCCTCGGCGTCGGCGAACTCCAGGAACGACTCGTCGATGACGACCAGGTCGAGGTCGGCCAGCGCGTCCATCATGGAGACGACGGCCCGCCGGGACAGCAGCCCGCCGTCGGGGTTGTTCGGGTTGCAGATCACCGCGACCCGCGAGCCCCTGGACCGTACGAAGGAGACGAACGCCTCCGGGTCGAGCCGGAAGCCGTCCGCCTCCGGGAGCTGGAACATGTCGACCCGCTTGCCGGTCTCCATCGGCTGGTCGGTCCACCGGCCGAAGGTGGGGATCGGCACCGCCAGGCTCTCCTTGACCAGGAGGTGGTCGATCCAGGTGATGAGCTCGGTCGAGCCGTTGCCCATCGCCATGGTCTGTGGTTGCAGCCCGAGCAGGCCGGCCAGTTCGGCGGTGATGGTGTCGGCCGGGCTCGGGTAGTACGTGAGGATGTCCCGCAGCCGCACCGCCAGCACCGCGAACATCGCGGGGGTGGGGAAGTACGGGTTGCAGGGGATGCAGAAGTCCAGGACGTCCTGGCCCACTCCCGCGCGGGAGAGCGAGAAATAGGACGGGCTGTGGTGGGTGCCACGGAACAGCTCCGTGGCATCACCGGAATTGCCGATTGCGGCAACAGTCACCGCGGGACCCTCCTCGGTCACGGGGCCGTGCAGACACGACCGTTGCTGCTCTGTCTCCAGAGCCTGCCGCATGATCCCTCACATGTCGGCACACTGAGGATTTTCGTGGGGTGTTTGAGGAGTTCGGGACAGGGGAACAGGTGAGCGGTTATCATTCCGCCTCGACATCGTCTTCGGATCGGCGCTGCCCGGCGACCCAGACTGCCACCTGTGCCCGGGAGTTGTACCCGAGTTTGCTCAGGATGCGCTCGATGTGGCCCTCGGCGGTGCGCTGGGCGATCACCAGCGTCGACGCGATCTCCTTGTTGCTCAGCCCCTGGGCGACCAGTTCCGCTATCTCCGTCTCCCGTGGGGTCAGCGGCGAGGACGGCTCGCCCTCGCCGGCCGCGGACGGGCCGGGCAGCCGGTCCTGGAGCGCGTACGCCATCGCCTCGTCGTACGAGAGCCTGGCGCCCTCCTTCACGGCCGCCTGGAACGCCTGCTTGCCCAGGGCCTGCCGGGTGGCGGCCTCACACCCCTCGTGGTAGCGGACGAGGTGGCCGTACCCGGACAGCGGGGCGCCGACGCTCTGCCAGATGTTCCGCAGGGCGCCCAGCAGCCTGGCGGCCCGCTGGTACCGCTGCCGCGAGGCCGAGATCCAGGCCAGCACCTCGAGGTTGACCCCGACGCCCAGCGGGTCGTCCAGCGAGCGGTTGAAGGTCAGGCTCTCCGTCTCCAGGGCCTCCGCCCGCTCGTGGTCGCCCTGGCGCCACACCTCCACGCCGAGCGCCATCGTCGCGTACGCCCGGTGCCAGCCCTCCCCGTGCGCGTCGCACACCGCCAGCGACTCCTCGCCCACCGCGACGGCGCGGGCCGCGTCGCCCCGGAAGGAGTGGGCCAGGGAGAGCCGGATCAGCGCGAGCGCGAGCCCCACCGGATCGCCGGTGGCGCGATGGCGCGCCACGGCCTCCTCGTACAGCCCGACCGCGGACTCGGTGTCGCCCCGGCACATGGCGACCATCCCGGAGTACAGCGCCACATAGGCCGGCACCGAGTCCTGCCCCAGCCGGTCGCCGAGCGCCCGGCACTCCTCCAGCATGTCGGCCGCCGCGTCGATGTCCGACTGGATGATGGCCAGCCAGCTGTCCGTCCACAGCGCGCGGGCCCGCTCCTCGGTGGGCTCGGGGCACAGCGCCAGGCCCCGGTCCAGCCAGCCGCGCCCCTCGGCGAGGTAGTAGCTGGTGATCCAGTGGTAGAGCAGGTCGGTGGCGATGCCGAGACCGGCCGTGGCCTGCCCGGGCTCGGCGAAGCTGTACTCCAGCGCGGCGCGCAGATTGGTGTGCTCCCGCTGGAGCCGGGCGAACCACGGCACCTGGAAGGGGCCGAACAGCTCCGCGCGCGCCGCGGCCGCCAGCCCCCGGTAGTAGTCGCGGTGGCGGCGCAGCCGCACGGCCTCCTCCCCGGCCGCGGCGAGCCGGTCCCGGCCGTAGTGGCGCAGCGTGTCCAGCATCCGGTAGCGCACCGCCTCCGGATGGTCCTCCCGGATCAGCACCGACTTGTCCACCAGCCCGGTCACCAGGTCCAGGACCTGCTCGCGGCCGATGCCGTCCCCGCCGCACACCGCCTCGGCCCCCTCCAGGTCCAGGCTTCCGGCGAACACCGAGATCCGGGCCCACAGCAGCTGTTCCTTGTCGGTGCACAGGTCGTAGCTCCAGTCGACGAGCGCCCGCAGTGTCCGGTGGCGCGGCAGGACCGCCCGGGAGCCCTGGGTCAGCAGCCGGAACCGGTCGTCCAGCCGGTCGAGGAGCTGCTGTACGGACAGGGCCCGCAGCCGCACCGCCGCCAGCTCGATGCCCAGCGGAAGGCCGTCCAGCTGGCGGCAGACCCGCTCCACCGCGTCCCGGTTGGCCTCGGTCACGGCGAACCCGGGCAGGATGGCGCCGGCCCGCTCCACGAACAGCCGCACCGCGTCGCACTGCGCCAGGGCCGCGGTGGACAGGCGGGGGCCGTCGGCGTCCGGCAGCGCCAGCGCCGGGACGGCCAGTGTCTGCTCCCCGGCGGTGCCCAGCGCCTGTCGGCTGGTGGCCAGGACGCGCAGCCGGGGCGCCTCGCGCAGCAGCCGGTCGGTGAGCCGCGCGCAGTCCTCCACCAGCTGCTCGCAGTTGTCCAGCAGGATCAGCGCCTGCTTGTCCCGCAGATGGTCGACCAGGGTCTCGACCGCGGGCCGGGAGGAGTGGTCCCGCAGCTCCAGCGCCTCGCTGACGCTCTGCGCCAGCAGCGCGGGGTCGGTCAGCGCGGCCAGCTCGACCAGCCACACCCCGTCCGGGAACGCCCGGCGCGCGTCCTCGGCCACCCGCAGCGCCAGCCGGGTCTTGCCGACCCCGCCCACACCGGTCAAGGTCACCAGTCTGGAGGCGGACAGCATCCGCTTGACCTCGGCCGTCTCGTGCCGACGTCCCACAAAGCTCGTCACCTCGGCCGGCAGCCTTCCGGTGTGCCGACCGTTCGAGGTGCCTGCTGCCACCGCGCTCATGGATGCCTCGAACCAGTCCCGGCCGACGAGGCCCCGCACGCTCGGACCGGGCCGACGCTTCCAGGCTAGGGGAAGCGGGCCAATTGGCGGATATCGGTGGTGGAGGGGAAGGATGGAGGCGAAGGGCGCGAGCGGAGGACATCGCATGGCGGTGCGGCGTGACCAAGGCGGGCCGCCCGGCTCGGGCGGGCTCGTCGGCCGGGAGGAGGAGCTGTCCGAGGCCCGGCGGCTGCTCGGGCGGACGCGGCTGCTCACCCTCACCGGCGTCGCGGGCGTCGGCAAGAGCCGGCTGGCGCTGGGCGTGGCCGACCTGGTGCGGGGAGACTTCCCGGACGGTGTGTGGCCGGCCGAACTCGCCGCGCTCGCGGATCCCGGGCTGCTCCCGCAGGCCGTGGCGAGCGCGCTGGGCCTGCGCGACCTGGCCGCCCGGCCCGTGGTGGAGCTGTTGGGCGACCACCTGAGCGGCAAGCGGGCGCTGCTGGTCCTCGACAACTGCGAGCACCTGGTGGAGCCCTGCGCGGTCCTCGCCGACCGCCTGCTGCGGCGCGCCCCCCGGCTGTGCGTGCTGACCACCAGCCGCGAACCGCTGCGGGTGCACGGGGAGGCGGTCCTGTGGGTGCCCTCCCTGGGCGTGCCCGAGCCGCACCGGCGGCACAGCCCCGAGGAACTGGCCCGCTACCCCGCGGTCCGGCTCTTCGTGGCCCGCGCGGCGCGGGCCTCGCCCCGCTTCGCCCTCGGCCCGCACAACGGGGACACCGTGGCCCTGCTGTGCGGCCGGCTGGACGGCCTCCCGCTGGCCATCGAACTGGCCGCGGTCGGACTGCGGACCCTCGCCCTCGAACAGGTGCTCGACCGGCTGGACCGGTGCCTGGAGCCCGCGGGGGAGGAGGGGGCCGGCACCCGTTCCCGCCACGAGACGCTGCGCGCGGCCGTCGACTGGAGCTTCGAGCTGTGCTCCCCGGGCGAGCGGACCCTGTGGGCCCGGGTGTCGGTGTTCGCCGGGGACTTCGACCTGCGGGCGGCGGAGGAGGTCTGCTCCGGGGAGGGAGTCGGCCGGGAGGACGTACTGGATCTGGTGGCCGGGCTGGTCGACAAGTCGGTTCTGGTCCGGGAGGAGCGGGACGGCCGGGTCCGCTACCGGCTGCTGGAGACGATCCGCAAGTACGGGCGGGAGCGGCTGGCCGGCTCCGGGCGGGTCGCGGTGTGGCGGCGGCGCCACCGCGACTGGTGCCGCGCGCTGGTGCGCGAGGCCGAGGAGGAGTGGCTCACCCCGCGCCAGGAGGAGTGGCTGACCCGGCTGCGCGCCGAGATCGCGAACGTCCGCGCCGCCCTGGAGTTCTGCCGCGCCGAGCCCGGCGAGGCGCGCGCGGGGCTGGAGGTCGCCGCCTCGCTGTGGCCCCACTGGATCTGCGGCGGCAGCCTCGGCGAGGGCCGCCACTGGCTCGGCCAGGCGCTGCGGCTCGCCCCCGAGGACGGCGTGGCGCGCGGCAAGGCCCTGTGGGTGGACGCCTGGCTCGCGGCGCTCCAGGGGGACACCGCCTCGGCCCTGCCCCGGCTCGACGAGTGCCGTGAGCTGGCCCTCCGCATCCGGCACGAGCCCACCGTGGTCCGCGCCACCCAGCACCGGGGCGCCCTCGCGCTGTACGAGGGCGACTTCCCCCGCGCGATCCGCCTCGTCGAGCAGGCCCTGGCGGGCCACCGCGCGGCCGGTGACCGCAACGGCGTGATGACCGCCCTCTACCAGCTGACCACGGCCTGCGCCCTGTACGGCGACCCCCGGGCCTCGGCCTACGGCGAGGAGTGCCTGGCGCTGTGTGAGGCGGCCGGGGCCCAGTGGGCCCGCTCCTACGCGCTGTGGGCCCTGGGCCTGCACACCTGGCGCCGGGGCGACCGGCGGCGGGCGACCGCGCTGGTGCGCGACGCCCTGCGGACCCGGTGGGCGGTGCGCGACGGGTGGGGGACGGCGCTGTGCCTCGAGGTGCTGGCCTGGACCGCGGCCTTCGGCGGCCGGCCGGCTTACGGGGCGCGACTGCTGGGCTCGGCGGACGCCATGTGGAGCGCCACCGGCGCCTCGCCCGCGGGCTTCCGGCACCTGGCCGCCGTCCACGACGAGGTCGCCGCCCGCCTGCGGGCCGAACTCGGCACCCGGGCGTACGCCGTCGCGTACCGGGCCGGGGCGCGGCTGACGGCCGACGAGGCGACGGCCGCCGCCCTCCACGACCCGGTACCCGCCCCCGGCCGCCGCGCGGCCTCGGCCGGCGCGTGAGGGGGGCTCGGGGCGCTTGAGACGGGGCCGGGGCGGGCCCCGGGGGGCGGGTCGGGTACCCATGCGGGGATTTCTCCCCTCCCCGGGGGAAGCCCCCGGTCGCATGCTGAAGGTCTCGATTCCGGATTCCGCCGGAAGTCGGCGGAAGATCGAAGGCCCGAGCCATGTGTGATCATCAGCCTCCCTGCCCGCCCGCCGACGCGACCGACCACGACTCGGCCCGTCTGGTGGCATCCCACCCCGAGCAGGGGTGGAGCCTCCTGTGCAACGGCGTGGTGGTTTTCGCGGACACGGGTGAACTCCTCCCCGACGGTCGCGTCGTCCCCGCCCCCCGTAACAGCCCGGAGCAGGCCGCATGAAGTCCCCCGGCTACCGCTGGGCGGTGCCCCCTCCCGCAGTGGCGCTCACCGCCCCGCCGGGCACTCTCCGGCGGCCGGCGCGGCGCGGTGCCCGCGCCGCCGACCGGGGGGTGTCCTGGGTGCTGCCGTCCCATCCCTCCTCGGTGTCCGCCGCCCGTCGGCTGGCCCTGTCGCAGCTGGCCGTATGGGCCGTGCCGGGGCCGGCGGACGATGTCGAGCTGCTGGTCAGCGAGGTGGTCACCAACGCGCTGCGGCACACCGTGGGGCCGGTGCGGCTGACGCTGTGCCTGTGCCCCGCGGACGACGCGGTGCGCTGCGAGGTGGAGGACGCCGACCCCACGCCGCCGCATGCCTGCGAGGCCGGTGAGGAGGACGAGGGGGGCCGCGGGCTCTACATGATCGACCTGCTGGCCCGCTGCTGGGGCAGCCACCCGACGGGCGGGGGCAAGACCGTGTGGTTCGAGCTCCACGTCCGCCCCAAGGCCGAGGGGCGCCCGAACCCCGAGGCCCCTTGAGCCGTACACCCCGCCGAAACCACGGCACGGACCGCGCGGGACACGAACCGCACACGTCACACCGCACACGACACGAACCGCACACGTCACATCGCACACGACACGACGAAGGGAGATGCCATCGGACGGTACATCGCACTCCGTGATGCCGAACGGCCCGGGGACCGGAAGATGAGTGCCCTCCACCGCGACTTCCGGCCCCGGGCTTTCCCGTGTCCGCCCCGCCTCGCTCCACCGGCGCCCGGGGCGTGAACACCGATTCCGTGAGGCATCACCGCTCACTGCCGTGTCGGTTGATCACATAAGTGTCACTCGTGTAATCTCATGATCGCATCGAGTAGCATGCTTTTCCGGCTTATCGCAGCGCGTTGGGGTGCGAGGGGGCTACGGTGACGGACCGGACCGCTGGATCCTGGCTGTCCGATGCCCTCATCGGGCGCGCCCGCGAGCTGGCGGCGCTGCGGGACCACGCCGACGCGGCGCGCTCCGGGCGCGCCGGTCTGGTCCTGCTGTCCGGCCCGGCCGGCATCGGCAAGACGAGCCTGCTGCACGCCTTCGTGAACGGCGGGGCCTGCCGTGACATGACGGTGCTCCACGGCAGGTGCGGCGAGGTCGTCACCAACGCCGGCTACGGCGGGGTGCGGGCCCTGTTCGGCCGCTTGGGGCTCGCGGAGCCCGAGACCGCCCGGGACTCCCCGCTGCTGCGGGGCAGCGCCCGCCGGGCGCTGCCCGCCCTGCGGCCCTGCCCAGGCGAGGAGGAGAAGCCCGGCACGGCCGCGAGCGTCTACCCCGTGCTGCACGGGCTGTACTGGCTCGCCGTCAATCTGATGTCGAGCGGCCCGCTCGTCCTGGTCCTGGACGACGCGCACTGGTGCGACGAGCGGTCGCTGCGCTGGCTCGACTTCCTGCTGCGCCGCGCGGACGACCTGCCGCTGCTGGTGGTGCTGGCCCAGCGCACCGAGACCGAGCCGGCCGCCCCCGGCGCCCTCGCCGACCTGGCCGCACAGCCCCGCTCCACGGCGATCCGCCTGGAGCCGCTGACCGAGGAGGGGGTCGCGGAGATGGTCGGCCGGGCCTTCCCGGCCCCCGTCGACCCCGCCTTCGTCGAGCGTGCCGCCGCCGTCTCCGGGGGCAATCCGCTGATGCTCACCAAGCTGCTGGCCGAGCTGCGGGCCAGGGGGGCCTCGCCGGACGGGAAGGGCCTGGCCGCGGTCGCCGAGGTGGGCCAGGGCGTGGTGGGCTCGAGCGTGCGCGCCCTGCTGGACGGGCTGCGCCCCTGGGCGCGCGATGTGGCCACGGCGATCGCGGTGCTCGGCGAGGAGGACGTGGACCACGTCGGGGCGCTGGCCGGGGTGCCCGCCGCGATGGTCGAGGAGGCCCTGGCGGCGCTGCGGCGCGCCGAGGTGGTGGCCGACGACCGGACGGAGCTGACGCACGACGTGGTGCGCTCGGCCGTGCTGGACTCGGCGGCCGCCGAGGAGTTGGGCGAGCTGCGGGTCCGGGCGGCCCTGCTGCTCAGCGACGCCGGGCGGCCCGCCGAGGAGGTCGCGGGCCAACTGCTGCTGGTGCCCGCGGTGGACCAGCCGTGGATGCGGCGGGTGCTGCGGGAGGCGGCCGCGGGGGCCGAGAGCAGGGGCGCCCCGGAGGCGGCGGTCCGCTATCTGTACCGGGTCCTGGAGGCGGAGCCGGAGAGCGTGTCGGCGCGCGCCCAGCTGGCCAGGTCGCTCGCGGAGATCAACCCGCCCGAGGCCATCGCCCTGCTGGAGGAGGCGCTCGCGCTGGCCGTGGACGTACGGGTCCGCGCGACGCTCGCCGTCCAGCTGGCCATGGCCTGTCTGACCGTGCAGCGGGCGCCCGCCGCGGTGCGGGTGCTCGGCGAGGTCCTGGACGCCCTCGAGGCCGAGCTGGGGCCCGACCCCGACCCGGCGGACCGTGAGCTGCGCGCCCTCGTCCAGTCGGTGCTGCTGATCACCGGCTGCGACGAGAAGGCCACGATCGCGGCCGTCCGCGGCCGTTTCGCGCGGATGGCGGCCCCCGCCGGGGACACCCCGGCGCAGCGCCAGACGCTGGCCATGATGAGCGTGCTGACGGCGATGGACGGCCGCTCGGCGGAGCGCGCGGTACGGCAGGCCCGGCGCGCCCAGCGGTCGAGGGACGCCGAGTCCGGCACCCTGCCGCTGATCTTCTCCGCGTTCACGCTCGGCCTCGCCGACGAGGCGCGGGACTCGCTCGAGGGGCTCGACCGCGCGCTGCGCCACAGCCAGGAGAACGCGGCGGTGTGGACGTATGTGCTCGGCCTGTCCACCCGCGCCCTGGTGCGGCACGCGATGGGCGAGATCACCGACGCGCTGGCGGACGCCCAGACCGCGGTGGAGATCATCGCGGAGGAGCGGTGGAACGGGCATGTGACCATGCCGCAGACCGCGCTGGCCACCGCGCTCGTCGACCGCGGCGAGCCGGAGCGGGCCGAGGCGCTGCTGGACCGCATCGCCCGCCCGAACCTGGACGGGTTCGTGCTCGAGTACCACTGGTATCTGATGGCGCGGGCGCGGGCCCGGTGGGCGCTGGGCGACCGCGAGGCGGCGCTCGGGCTGCTGCTGGACTGCGGCAGGTCCCTGGAGGAGACGGGCTTCACCAACCCGGCGTTCGCCCCCTGGTGGGCGGAGGCGGCCTGTGTGCTCGCCGAGCTGAAGCGCCCCGAGGAGGCCCGGGACCTCGTCGAGTGGGGCTCCGGGCTGGCCCGCCGGTGGGGGACGCCGCGCGCGCTCGGGCTGGCCGCGCTCGCCGAGGGGGTGACCGCCGGGGGGCGGCGGGGCATCGAACTGCTGGGCCGGGCGGTGGAACTGCTGTCCCGGTCACCGGCCAGGGCCGAGCACGCGCGGGCCGAGTACCTGCTGGGCGGGGCGCTGCTGGAGGCGGGCGACCCGCGCGGGGCGCGTGAGCGGCTGCGCACCGCCGCGGACCTCGCCTGGCGCTGCGGTGCGCTCGCGCTCGCCAAGGAGGCGCGGCGGCGGCTGGTCGCCTCCGGGGGGCGGATGCGGGAGATCACCGCCTCGCCGGTGGACCTGCTGACCGGCATGGAGCGCACGGTCGCCCAGCTCGCCGCCGGCGGGGCGGGCAACCGGGAGATCGCGGAATCCCTCTTCGTCACTGTGCGCACCGTGGAGATGCACCTGACGAGCGTCTACCGGAAGCTGAGCGTCGGTCAGCGCGGCGAGCTCGGGGCGGCGCTGCGCGCCCCGGAGCCCCCCGGGCCCCGGGCGCCGGCCTGGGTGTCCGCCTCCCGCGGCCGGAGCTGAGCGGGAGACCCGTCGCCGCCGTGCCCGCCGCGACCGGGCCGCCTGGCGAAACCGCAACTATAAACCCTATGTATAGTGACCGCATGCCGCCATTCGGGCTCTCCCTCCTCGGTCGCGAACATGAGCGGGAAGTCCTCGCCCGGGCCGTCACCGGCCTGAGCGAGCACCGCCCGGCGGTCGTCACCGTGAGCGGCGCGGCGGGCTCCGGACAGCACGCGCTGCTGCGGTGGGCGGCCCGGTTCGCCGAGGAGCGAGGGCTGCGCGTGCTGCGCGCCCGGGCCACCCCCGGCGAGAGCGACCTGGCGTACGGGGCGGTGACCCAGCTGCTGGGCCCGGACGCCCCGGCCGCGGGCGCCGGGCGCGACGGGCCGCTACCCGGCCTCGCCGAGCTGCTGCGCACCGCCCGGGACCGGCCGACCCTGCTGACCGTGGCGGACCTGCACTGGCTGGACCCCGACTCGCTGCGCTGGCTCCGGGCGCTGATCCGGCGGCTGCCCGGGGCGCCGGTCGCGGTGCTGGCCGGCGCCACCGGCCCCGCGCGCCTGGCCGACCCGGACGCCCCGGGGCCGCTCCCGGTGACCCGGCTGACGCTCCCGCCGCTGGGCCCCGCCCAGGTCGCGGCCGCGGTGGCGCTGGTGTGCGGCGACCGGGGCGAGGAGCGCTTCACCGCGGCGGCGGCCGAAGCCTGCGCGGGCAACCCGGAAGTGCTTCACGAGATGCTGCGCCGCTTCGCCGACGCCGGACACCGACCGCTCGACGCCCGGGTGCCGCAGCTGCGCGCGATCACCGCCGCCGTCACCGCCGAGCACACCACCCGCGTGCTGCGCGGCCTGCCCCCCGAGGCGGTCGCGGCCCTGCGGGCCGTGGCCGTCTGCGGCCACCTGCTGGACTTCCCCCTCGTCCGGACCCTCGCCAGGCCCCGCCCCGCACACGACGCGGGGCTGCGCGAGACGCTGGAGGCCACCGGGCTCACCGTCTCCGACGGGGGAGGGGCGCTGCGGCCCGCCACCCCGGAGGTGCGTACCCGGGTGCTGGAGGGGATGCCCGCCGACGAGCGGGCCGACCTGTACGCGCGCGCCGCGGAGCTGGCCCACCGGGCCGGGGCCGGCGACGCCGGCATCGCGGAACTGCTGCTCGCCGCCCGCCCCGTCGGGGCGCCCTGGGCCGTCCACGTACTGCGCGGCGCCGGCGCCGAGGCGCTGCGCGCGGGCGACCACGGCCGGGCGGTCGCCGCGCTGGCCCGCGCGCTGGAGGAGCCGCTGGACCACGTGCGGCGGGCCCGGCTGAGCCTGCGGCTGGCCGCCGCCGAGGTGCCGACCGCCCCGGAGGCCGCCGACCGCCGGTTCGCCCACATCCTCCGCTCACCGGGCGCCGAACTCGCCGGGACGCGGACCCGCGCCGCCGACCTGGCACTGGCCCGCGGCGGCGGCGACGCCGTACGCCGGGCGCTGGTGGAAGCGCTGCCCGCCGCGCACGGCGGCGAACGCGACGCCCTGGTCGCCCTGTTCTGGCTCGCCGAACTGGGCCGCCAGGACGACACCGACCTGCTGCTGCACGAGGTCCCCGCGCTGCCCCGCCACCCGGCCTCGCCCGCCCAGGCGGGGGTGCGCGCCTGGCGGCAGGCGCTGCGCGGCGAGGACCTGCTCGCCACCCGAGGGCTCGCCCGCGACGCCTTCGCCGGCCGCGGCGACGAGGGCGCGCTGCTGCTGCCCCGGCTGGCGGCGTGCCGGGCGCTGTGTCTGACCGGCGACCTGGAGGAGGCCGCCTGGCGCCTGGACGCCCTGCTCGCCGAGGCCCGGCGCGACCACGCCCCGGCCGCCGCCGCGCTGCTGCTCACCGCGCGCGGGGACCTCAATCTGCGGCGCGGCCGGCCCGACCTGGCCGAGGGGGACGTCGCCGCGGCCGAGCGCGCCCTGCCGCAGACCCACTGGCACCCCCTCTACGCCCCCTACACGCTGGCCGTGCGCATCCTGGTGGCGCTGGAGAGCGGCGACCGCCGGCGGGCCGAGGCACTCGCGGCCCTGCCCGACCCCGACGCCTCGTGGAACGGCATGGCGGGCGCCCATCTGCTCTTCGCCAGGGGCCTTGTGGCCATCGCGTACGGCAGCCCGGGAGAAGCGGCCGACCTGCTGCTGGCCGCCGGGCGGCGGCTGCTGCGCCTCCAGTACGCCAACCCGGCCCTGCTCCCCTGGCGCTCCCTGGCCGCCCGGGCCTGCCACGCCCTCGGCCGCGACCAGGAGGCCCAGCGGCTCGGCCACGAGGAACTGTCCCTGGCCCGGCACTGGGGCGCGCCCGGCGCCATCGGCTGGGCGGAGCTGGGCCTCGGGCGGGTGGCCCGCGAAGGCCGCACGGCCAGGCTGCGCGAGGCCGTGCGCACCCTGCGGGCCGTCCCCGCCACCGTGGCCTACACCGGGGCGCTGATCGAACTGGCCACGGCGGAGCTGGACGCGGGGCGGCGGCAGGCCGCGGCACCCCTGGTGGCCGAGGTGTCCCGGCTCGTCGCCTCCCAGCCCGGCAGCAGGACGGCCGCGCGGGCGCGCGCCCTCGCCCAGCGGCTCGGCCGGCCCGGCGGCCCCAGCCGCGATCTGCCCGCCGCCTGGACCGCGCTGTCCGACGCCGAGCGGCGCACCGCCACCCTCGCGGGCCGCGGGCACGGCAACCGCGACATCGCCGACAAGCTCTCGGTCACCACCCGCACCGTCGAGCTGCGGCTGAGCGCCGCCTACAGGAAACTGCGGATCAGCGGCCGCGCCGAACTGCGCGCGCTGGTGCGCTCGATGGAAGGCTACGACACGGATGTTGCATGAGCGGGACCCCGAACTCGCCCAGGTCACCACCGCCTTGCGGGACGCCCGCGCGGGCAGGCCGTCCCTCGTCCTGGTCACCGGCCCGCTCGGCATCGGCCGGTCCGCGCTGCTCCAGCGGCTGCCCGCACACGTCGCCGACGAGGGCACGCGGGTGCTGCGCGCCAACGCCGCCCCGATGGAACAGGACTTCGGCTTCGGCGTCGTGCGCCAGCTGCTCGACAGCCTGCTGGCGGGCGCCCCGCGCGAGCTGTGCGAGCGCTTGACGCACGAGAGCGCCGGCTTCGCCCGGATGACGGCCCTCGCCGACGAGGCCGGGCCCGGGCCCGAAGACCCCGCCGCCCACGAACCGGCGCTCGGCGGCCTGCGCTCACTGCTGGAGGACGTCTGCGCCGACGGCCCCCTGCTGATCCTCGTCGACGACCTCCAGTGGGTCGACACCCCCTCGCTGCGCTGCCTGGCGTATCTGGCCAAGCGGCTGCGGGGGCTGCGCGCGGTCCTCGTGTGCGCCCTGCGCGACGGGGAGCCCCGCGGCCGGCACCCCCTGGTGTGCGAGATCGCCGACGCGGCCACCCACCGGCTGCCCCTCGGCCCGCTGTCCGCCGCGGCCACCGCGGAGACCGTCCGCGACCACCTCGGCGAGCCGGGCCACGAGGATTTCGTCCGCGCCTGCCACGACACCTGCGCCGGCAACCCGCTCGCGCTGACCTCCGTCCTCCAGGACCTGGCGGCCGCCGGCCACCGGCCGACCGCCGACCGGGCGGAGGCGGCCCGCTCCGCGCGCCCCGCGGACCTGCGCGAGCGGCTCGCCCGATGCGTACGCCTCCAGCCCCCCGCCGTACGCGACCTGGCCGCCGCCCTCGCGGTCCTCGGCGACCACGGCGACCCCGCGCTGGCTGCCCGGCTGGCCGGTCTGGACCCCATCGGCGCCGGGGCGGCGCTGCGGGCCCTCGGCGAACTCGGGCTGGTGGCCGACCGGCTGCCCGAGGACCGGACGGCCGGGCCGCGGCCCCGCTTCGCCCACCCCGCCGTACGCGACGCCGTCCACGCCTCGCTGACCGTCACGGAGCGGGAGCGGCTGCACGACCGCGCCGCGGAACTGCTGTACCGCACCGGACACTCCGACGAACAGGTCGCCGCCCAGCTGATGGCCGGGGTCACCTCCGGCCACCCGTGGTCGGTGGGCGTGCTGCGGGCCGCCGCGGACACGGCGCTGCGCCGGGGCGCCCCCGAGGCCGCCATCCGCTATCTGCGGCGCGCGCTGCTGGACGGCTCCCTGGCGGGCGAGGCCCGGGCGCGGCTGCTGATCGACCTGGCCGCCGCCGAGCGCGGCCTGGACCCCGCCGCCTGCGAGCGCCACATCTCCCAGGCGATCCCGCTGCTCCCCACCGCCGGCCAGCGGGCCGCCGCGGCCCTGCGGCTCTCCCCGGCCGTCCTGGACCGCACCCCGCACTCCGCGGTCGATCTGCTGCGGCAGGCCGCCGCGGAACTCGGCCCGCCGGACGCGCTGGAGGGCGCGGTGCGCGAGGTGGCCCTGCGGCTGGAGGCGCGGCTGCGCCAGTGCGGCGTCGCGGACCCGGCGGAGCTGGCCTCGGCGGTGGAGCGGCTGCACGCGATGGGGGAGGAGCCGCCGACGGCCACGGCGGCCGAGCGCGAGCTGGCCGCGGTGCTGCTGAACGCCGCCGTGCTCACCTGCCGGCTGCCCCCGGCCGACGTCACCAGGCTGGCGCGGCGCCTTCTGGAGCGGGAACCGGTCGCGTCGGCCCGCGTGTACTCCGCGCTGCCGCTGACCACCGTCGCGCTGGTCGCGGCCGACTCGGTCGACGCCGTCGGCTCCTGGCTGTCCGTCGAGCAGCGGCTCGGACGGCGGGACGCCACGGTCGCCGACGCGTTCGGCCACCTCGAGCAGGCGATGGTGCTCATGGGGCGCGGCCGGCCCGCCCCGGCCCACGCCCACGCCGAGCGCGCGCTGCGGCTCGCCGACGCCCACTGGCGGGAACTCGGCGTGGCCTCCACCATCGCCCTCGTCTTCACGGCCCTGGAGATGGGCGACCCCGCCCGCGGCGTACGGATCCTGGAGGACGCCTCCCGGCGCCAGTCCTCCTGCCTGACCCTGACGGTGGGGCTGCAGTTCCTGGGCGCGGCCGTGGACGCCCAGCAGGGCCGCTGGGCCGCGGCCGTGGAGACCCTGATGGCCGGCGGCCGCCGGCTGGAGGCGGCGGGCTGGCGCAATCCGGTGCTGTTCCCGTGGCGGCCCCGCGCGGCCGGCCTCTACCACCGGCTCGGCGATCTCCGCTCGGCGCTCGCCCTCGCCGAGGAGGAGCGGCTGCGGGCCGAGGCGTGGGGCGCGCCCGTCGCCGTGGGCCGGGCCCTGCGGCTCCAGGGCACGCTGGTGGAGGGCGAGGCGGGCGAGGCCCTGCTGCGCGAGGCGGTCGGCGTGCTGCGCGGCTCGGCCAACGAACTCGAACTCGCCCGCGCCCTTCTGATGCTGGGCAGACGGCTCCAGGGCGGCGCGGAGGCCGACGGGCTGCTCCGGGAGGCCGCGGCGCTGGCCACCGCCTGCGAGGCGCCCTGGCTGGCCGAACGGGCCCACCGGGGCGGGGGCGGCGCCGCCCGGCCCAAGGCCGCGCTGACCCGTACCGAGCGCCGGGTGGTCGCGCTGGCGGGCCGGGGGCTGACCAACACCGAGATCGCCGGTGAACTGGGGGTGACCTCCCGCGCCATCGAGAAACACCTGACGAACTCCTACCGCAAGCTGGCCGTCTCCGGACGGCGCGAACTCATCGCGGCCCTGCCGAGGCTCCAGGCGGTCAAGGGCGGTTGAGGGTACCGGCCCGCGTCGAGGGTGACCGGCCCGCGGTCGAGGCGGGCGTCCGCGCGGACCGTACCGAACCACCGAAACCGCGGACGGCGTACCGAACCATCCGCGCCGCCCCACCACAGGATTTGCCGCCGGGCCCCGGCGGACGTTGACGCCCCTTTGAGGGCCTCCTTAGTCTCCGAACCAATCCCCCACCGAAAAACGTGCCACCAGCATGCCGTTCCCCGGCCTTCCGGGGAACGGCCCATGAAGGGACGGCAGTCCATTGGCGACCCCCGCGCCGGCAGAGACAGTGCACCTCATCCCCCGGGACACCGGCCGTGACCCGCTCGGGTACGCGAACCTCCTCGGGCAGTTCGACCAGCCCGGGGCGGGTGTGGCCCGCCTCGACGCCAACCTGCGTATCCAGCAGGCGAACCAGGAGTTCTTCCGGCAGTTCGGGGGCTCCTCCGCGGAGGTCTGCGGCCGTGACTTCGGCGAGCTGGCGCACCCGAGCCTCCGGCAGCCGCTCAGGCGCCAGTTCCTCCGGCTCGTCGACGGGAGCCGCCGCCGGTTCGCCACCCACCTCGTCGCCGTCTCGGCCGAGGGCACCGCGTTCACCAGCGCGCTCACGGCGGTCGCGGTCCGCGGGGAGAGCGCGCGCATGGTCTCCGTCCTGGTCGTGATGCGTTCCGCGGACGGCCCCGAGGACCCCGACGTCGTCACCCCGCACAAGAAGATGCTCAGCGAGATCGAGGCCCGCATCCTGGAAGGCATAGCGTCCGGCCTCTCCACCGTCCCCCTGGCGTCCCGGCTCTACCTCAGCCGCCAGGGCGTCGAATACCACGTGACCCGGTTGCTGCGGAAGCTCCGGGTCCCCAACCGGGCCGCCCTGGTCTCCCGCGCCTACTCCCTGGGCGTCCTCGAAGTGGGCTCCTGGCCCCCGAAGGTCGTGCGCGACTTCGTCACCTGACCGGACCCGGACCGCGACCGGCCCCGGCGCCGCGCGGTTGACAGATCGTCCACAGTGATCGCGCCGGCGCGACACAGTGATCATTGTCCCGGCCCCGGCTCTCGGCGACGCTCGAAGCGTCCAGTGATCGCCGACCCGTGAGGTTTGGGAGCAGAGCATGACCGAACTGTCGCCGCACCTGAAGCAGGCCACCGAGGTCGTCGCCGTCCGGGGGGAGGGGCCCTACCTCCACGGCGAGGACGGTCGGCGCTATCTGGACTTCACCGCCGGCATCGGCGTCACCAGCACCGGGCACTGCCACCCGAAGGTGGTCGCGGCCGCCCAGGAGCAGGTCGCCAACCTCATCCACGGCCAGTACACCACGGTGCTGCACCCGCCGCTGCGCCGGCTCGTCGAGCGGCTCGGCGAGGTGCTCCCCGAGGAGCTGGACAGTCTGTTCTTCGCCAACTCCGGCAGCGAGGCGGTGGAGGCGGCCCTCAGGCTCGCCCGCCAGGCCACCGGGCGGCCCAACGTCCTGGTCTGCCACGGCGGTTTCCACGGCCGTACGGTCGCCGCCGCCTCCATGACCACCTCCGGCACCCGCTTCCGCTCCGGCTTCTCGCCGCTCATGGGCGGCGTGGTGGTCACCCCCTTCCCCACCGCCTTCCGGTACGGCTGGGACGAGGAGACCGCGACCCGCTTCGCCCTGCGCGAGCTGGACTACCTCCTGCAGACCGTCTCCCCGCCCGAGGACACCGCCGCCGTCTTCGTCGAACCCGTCCTCGGCGAGGGCGGATACGTGCCCGCCACCGAAGGGTTCCTGCGCGGCCTGCGCGAGCGGGCCGACCGCCATGGGTTCCTGCTCGTCCTGGACGAGGTGCAGACCGGCGTGGGCCGCACCGGACGCTTCTGGGCCCACGAGCACTTCGGCGTGCGCCCCGACATCCTCATCACCGCCAAGGGCCTGGCCAGCGGCTTCCCCCTGTCCGGCATCGCCGCGCCGAAGGCCCTGATGAGCAAGGCCTGGCCCGGCTCCCAGGGCGGCACCTACGGGGCCAACGCGGTGGCCTGCGCGGCGGCGGTGGCCACGCTCGACGTGGTCCGCGACGAGAACCTCGTCGCCAACGCCGAGGCCATGGGCGCCCGGCTGCGCACCGGCCTGGAGGCGGTGGCTGCCAAGACCCCCGCCATCGGCGACGTACGGGGCCTCGGCCTCATGCTGGCCAGCGAGTTCACCACCGAGGACGGGCAGCCCGACCCCGCGACGGCGGCGCGGGTGCAGCGCGCGGCCGTGGACGAGGGCCTGCTGCTGCTCCTGTGCGGGGCCTGGAACCACGTGGTGCGGATGATCCCCGCCCTGGTCGTCGACGAAGCGGCCGTCGACGAGGGCCTGCGCGCCTGGTCCGCCGCGGTCGAGGCGGGCACGGCGGCCTCCTGAGGCATGCCCCGCGCCACACTGGTTACCCCCAGTGGTCGACGGTCCCGGATGGCAGAGGTGAAGAAGGAGCCGCCCCAGATGTCCAACCCCTCGTTCCCCCCGGCGGACGACGTGATCGCCGCCGTGCCCAAGAAGCTGTACATCGCCGGTGAATGGGCCGACGCGGCCGGCGCGCTGACCATGCCGGTCGACGACCCGGCCACCGGCGAGGTGCTGTGCCGGGTCGCGGACGGCAGCCCCGCGGACGGGCAGCGCGCCCTGTCCGCCGCCGAGGACGCCCAGGAGAAGTGGGCGGCCACCGCGCCCCGCGCGCGCAGCGAGATACTCCGCCGCGCCTACGAGCTCATCGTCGAGCGCGCCGACAGTCTCGCCGCGCTGATGACCGCCGAGATGGGCAAGCCGCTGGCCGAGGCGCGCGGGGAGGCCGCCTACGCCGCCGAGTTCTTCCGCTGGTTCTCCGAAGAGGCGGTCCGCATCGGCGGCGACTTCGGCACCCTGCCGGACGGCCGGAACCGGATGCTGCTGATGCGCCGCCCGGTCGGCCCCTGTGTGCTGGTCACCCCCTGGAACTTCCCGCTCGCCATGGGGACCCGCAAGATCGGCCCGGCGATCGCCGCCGGCTGCACCATGGTGCTCAAGCCCGCCCCGCAGACCCCGCTGTCCAGCCTCGCCCTCGCCGGGATCCTGGAGGAGGCCGGCCTCCCGGCGGGGGTGCTGAACGTGGTGACGACCTCCCGCGCCGGGAAGGTCGTGGAGCCGCTGCTGACCAGCGGCCGGGTCCGCAAGCTGTCCTTCACCGGATCCACCCAGGTCGGCCGGACCCTGCTCGCCCAGTGCGCCCCGGCCGTGGTGCGCACCTCCATGGAGCTGGGCGGAAACGCGTCGTTCGTCGTCTTCGCCGACGCCGACCTGGACGCGGCGGTCGAGGGCGCGATGACCGCGAAGATGCGCAACATGGGGGAGGCCTGCACGGCCGCGAACCGGTTCTTCGTGCACCGGTCGGTGTCCGCCGAGTTCGCCGAGCGGCTCGCGCGGCGCATGGGCTCGCTCGTCGTCGGCCCGGGCAGCAGCCCCGGCGTCGACGTCGGCCCGCTCATCGACCGGGCCGGCCGGGCCAAGGTCGAGGAGCTGGTCGCGGACGCCGTGGCGCGCGGCGCCGAGGTCCTGGTCGGCGGCGAGGTCCCGGACGGTCCTGGCTGCTTCTACCCGCCCACGGTGCTGACCGGCGTGGACCCGGCCAGCCGGCTGATGGACACCGAGATCTTCGGCCCGGTCGCGGCCATCTCCCCCTTCGACGAGGAGGACGAGGTGGTCCGCCTGGCCAACGACACCGAATGGGGCCTGGTCGGCTATGTCTTCACCCGGGACGTGAGCCGTGCGCTGCGGGTGAGCGAGCGGCTGGAGGTCGGCATGGTCGGCCTCAACACCGGTCTGGTCTCCAACCCGGCGGCCCCCTTCGGCGGCGTCAAGCAGTCCGGACTGGGCCGCGAGGGCGGCCGGGTGGGCATCGAGGAGTTCCTGGAGTACAAGTACGTGGCGATCCCGGTGTGAGCCGCCCGAGGGGTGGTCCGAGGGGCATGGGCACCCGGTGAGCGGGGGGCCGGCCGCCGGTCAGGTGCGGGACTCCAGGTCGCGCCGGGTGGCGTCGCCGTACACCCCGTCCTCGTCGCCGCGGATCCCGTACCAGAGCTGGAAGCGGGCCACGGCGGAGGCCAGGGTGCGGTCGTACCTGCTGTTGACCGCCCCGCCGGGGTACACGTCCGGGATCCGCAGCAGGCGGGACTGGAGCTCGGAGACCTCCGGGCCACTGTCCCCCAGGGACAGCACCGCGCCCCCTTCCCCCGCCCCGTCCGCCCCGCCCGGCGCGGCGGCCGCGGTGGGCGGGGCGGGGGCCGACGTACGGCCGGGCGGGGCGCCGCCCGGCCCGGGCCGCGCGGCGGGGCTCCCGTCACCGCCGGGGAGGAGCAGGACGAGCGCGAGCGCGAGGGCCGCCCCGACCGCCCCCGCGGCGGCCAGGACGACGGCGCGCGGCCGGCCCCGGTGCCCGGGCGCGGCCCGCGAGGCGGCGGCGGGCTGCGGCTCGGCGGGGCTCCCCAGGCCGGGGTCGAACTCCTGGGTGTCCGCGTCGGCGATGTCGTACCCGCCCGGTGGGAGCGCCGCGCCTCCCGGGCGGAAGAGGTCAAGCTCCTCCATCCAGGCCTCGAGCGGGGGCCCGCCGTCCCGGTCGGGCTCCACCACCGCACGGAAGATCCGGGTCGGCTCGATCACCTGCCGCCCGGTGGGCTGTTCGGGTTCGGTTCCGGCAGCCATAAGATCTCCTCCAACTCCCGCGCAGCGCCGTCGAGACCGTCGGGAGAGGATACGGACGGGAAGCCCGGGGGACTCAGCGCGTGGATGACGCGTCGCGGATGATGTCGGTGGGCGCCCGCCAGGCGACGCTCGGCGGCGTTCACACACGACCGGCCGCCGGATGCCCCCCCGAATGCCGCGGCCGGGACACCGAGGGGGTGGAGAGGGTGGAGGAGATGGAGCACACCAGGTGTTGTGTGGTGGGCGGCGGGCCGGCCGGGATGGTGCTCGGCCTGCTGCTGGCGCGGGCCGGGGTGGAGGTCACGGTCCTGGAGAAGCACGGCGACTTCCTGCGCGACTTCCGGGGCGACACCGTGCACCCGACCACGCTGTCGCTGCTGGACGAGCTGGGCCTCGCCGAGCGGTTCGCGGCGCTGCCGCAGCGGCATGTGCGCACCATCCAGCTGCCGATCGGCCCGGGCCGGTCGCTGTTCACCGTCGGCGACATCGGCGCGCTGCCGGTGCGGTACAACTACGTCGCGATGGTCCCGCAGTGGGACCTGCTGACCCTGCTGGCGGAGGAGGGCGCGCGGGAGCCCGCCTTCACCCTCCGCATGAACACCGAGGCGACGTCCTTCCTCATGGAGCGCGGCCGGGTCGCGGGGGTGCGCTACCGCACCGCGGAGGGGGACACCGGCGAGCTGCGGGCCACCGTGACCGTGGCCTGCGACGGCCGGGGGTCGCTGGCCCGGCGGCTGCCGGAGCTGGGGCTGCGGGAGTTCGGCTGCCCGATGGACGCCTGGTGGTTCCGGCTGCCGCGGCACGAGGGGGACCCGCGGGGGCTGGTGGGAAACGCCGGCGACCGCTTCCTGACCGCCATGATCGACCGCGGGGACTACTGGCAGTGCGCCGCGCTGATCCCCAAGGGGACGGACGCGGAGCGGCGCGCGGCGGGCCTGGACCGGTTCATGGCCGAGTTCGCGGCCGTCGCGCCGTGGCTGGCGGACCGCACCGACGCCCTGCGGTCGTGGGACGAGGTGAAGCTGCTCGACGTACGGCTG
This sequence comes from Streptomyces sparsogenes subsp. cuspidosporus, assembly GCF_039532705.1. Taxonomy (NCBI): domain Bacteria; kingdom Bacillati; phylum Actinomycetota; class Actinomycetes; order Kitasatosporales; family Streptomycetaceae; genus Streptomyces; species Streptomyces sparsogenes. The sequence goes on from NZ_BAAASD010000032.1 coordinate 92,464, forward strand.
GACCGGCTCCGGCGCTGGCACCGCCCCGGGCTGCTGTGCATCGGGGACGCGGCGCACGCGATGTCGCCGGTGTTCGGGATCGGCATCAACCTGGCCGTCCAGGACGCCGTGGCCGCCGCCCGGGTGCTGGCCGGGCCGCTGGCCGAGGGCACCGTCGGGCTGCGGGAGGCCCGCGCGGTGCAGCGCCGCAGGTGGCCGACCACCGCGGCGACGCAGGCGCTGCAGCGGATCGCCCACGCGCGGGTCATCGAGCCGGTGCTGGCCGGCGCCACCCCGCTCGGCGACGGCTCCCGGCCGCCCGGGATCGCGCGGGTGCTGAGCGCGGTGCCCTGGCTGAAGCGGGTCCCGGCGTACTTCCTGGCCTACGGCGCCCGCCGCGAGCGCCCGCCCGCCGCGTCCCTGCGCTGACCCGGCCGCGGCTCAGCGGCTCAGCGGCCGCGCAGCCGCTCCATGTCGCGCCGGTCGCGCTTGGTGGGGCGGCCGGCGCCGCGGTCGCGGGTGGCGACCGCGAGGAGTTCCTCGCGCGGCGGCGGGGGAGGGGAGTTGTCGACGAAGCACTCTGCCGCGACGGCGGCCCCGACCCGCTTGCGCACCAGGCGCTTCACGATCACGATCCGCTCGCGCCCGGCGTGGAAGAGCCGCACCTCGTCCCCGGGCCGCACGCCATGGGCGGCCTTGACGCGCTCCCCGTTGACCCGCACGTGGCCGCCGCGGCACGCCGTGGCGGCCAGCGACCGGGTCTTCGTCAGCCGTACGGACCAGATCCAGCTGTCGATCCGCACGGACCCGTGTTCCGAAGCGGCGTCTGAAGGCATGCCTGAAGCCATGCCCCGACTCTATCGGCTCCGTCCAGGGTGATACGTCCTGCTTCATCCGATATTGCTGTCTAAGGTGCCACACATGAGCGCACACTTTGACGTCGTGGTCCTGGGCGCGGGCTCGGGCGGCTATGTCGCCGCGATCCGCGCCGCGCAACTCGGCCTGTCCGTGGCCGTCGTGGAGGAGCGGTTCTGGGGAGGGGTGTGCCTCAATGTGGGCTGCATCCCGTCCAAGGCCCTGCTGCGCAACGCCGAGCTGGTCCATCTGCTGACCCAGGAGGCCCCGACCTTCGGCATCCGGGTGGACGGGCAGGTGATCCTGGACTACCGGGCGGCCTACGAGCGCAGCCGCAAGGTCGCGGACGGGCGCGTCCGCGGGGTCCACTTCCTGATGAAGAAGAACGAGATCGCCCAGTACGACGGCCGGGGCACCTTCACCGACGACCGGACGCTGCGGGTCGACCTGGCCGCCGGGGGAGCGGAGACCCTCACCTTCGGCCACTGCGTGATCGCCACGGGCGCGGTCACCAATCTGCTGCCCGGCACCTCGCTCAGCGAGCGCGTGGTGACGTACGAGGAGCAGATCCTCAGCCCCGAGCTGCCCGAGAGCGTGATCATCGCCGGGGCGGGCGCCATCGGCGTCGAGTTCGCGTCCCTCATGCACAGCTACGGCGTGCGGGTGACGCTCGTGGAGTTCCTGGACCGGCTCGTCCCGCTGGAGGACGAGGAGGTCTCCGCCGAGCTCGCGCGCCGCTACCGCAGGCTGGGCATCGACGTCCTCACTTCCACCCGGGTGGAGGCGATCAACGACTCGGGCCCCTCGGTGAAGGTCATGGTGACCACCGGCGGCCAGCGGCAGACGCTGCACGCCCAGGCGGTGCTGCAGGCGATCGGATTCCGGCCGCGGGTCACCGGCTACGGGCTGGAGAACACCGGCGTCCGGCTGACCGAGCGGGGCGCCATCGCCGTGGACGCCCGCTGCCGCACCAGCGTGCCGCACATCTTCGCGGTCGGGGACGTCACCGCGCAGCTGATGCTCGCCCACGCCGCCGAGGCGATGGGCGTGGTCGCCGCCGAGACGATCGCGGGCGCGGAGACCATGGAGCTGGACTATGTGATGATCCCGAGGGCGACCTTCTGCCGGCCGCAGATCGCCAGCTTCGGCTGGACCGAGGCCCAGGCCCGGGAGCGGGGCTTCGATGTGCGGGTGGCGAAGTTCCCGTTCACCGCGAACGGCAAGGCGCAGGGGATCGGCGACGCCGTCGGCTTCGTCAAGCTCATCGCGGACGGCCGCCACGGCGAGCTGCTGGGCGGCCATCTGATCGGCCCGGAGGTCACCGAGCTGCTGCCGGAGCTGACGCTGGCGCAGCGCTGGGACCTGACCGCCCATGAGGTGGCGCGCAACGTCCACGCCCACCCCACGCTCTCCGAGGCCGTCAAGGAGGCCGTGCACGGCCTCGCCGGACACATGATCAATATGTGAGCGGCCCGGGGCCGGTCACGGGCGAACGGTCAAAGCGATGCGCAGGCCGAACACGGTGCGAATGCCCTAAATATGCTAGAAAGATCAGATGAAAGTGGGTTCGGCGCTGCGCTCGCGCAGTGTCGCCGGACAGGCGCTCGCCCTGCTGTTGGCGATCATGGCGCTGCTCGTGGTCGCCGCGGGCGCCGCGCTGGTCCTGCAGGGCCGCAGCAGCGGCGAGAACCAGGCCCGGGGCCGCGCCCTCGCCGTCGCCCACGCCTTCGCACGCGCCCCCGGCGTGCTCCCGGCCCTCACCTCCCGCGACCCCAGCGCGGTCCTCCAGCCCTTCGCGCGGCGCGTCACCCACGACTCCGACATCGACTACATCGTGGTGACGAGCCCGAGCGGCATCCGCTACACCCACCCCGACCCCCGCCGGATCGGCGGCCGCGTCACCAGCCCCCTCTACCCGGCCACGGCGGGCCGCCCCTTCACCGACGAGGTCCCGGCCGTGTCCCTCTCCTCCCCCTCCATCCGCGCGGCCGTCCCGGTCACCGACGCCAGGGGGAAGGTGGTCGGCGTCGTCAACGCCGGGGTCACCATCCCCAACGTGAACCGCTCGGTCGGCCGCCAGCTGCCCGTCATGCTCGGCTCCCTCGGACTGGCCCTCGCGCTCGGCGCCGGCGGGGCCGCGCTGGTGAGCCGGCGACTGCGGCGCCAGACCCACGGCCTCGGCCCCGCCGAGATCGCCAGGATGTACGACCACCACGAGGCCGTGCTGCGCGCCGTACGGGAGGGCGTGCTCATCGTCGACGACAAGGGCGGGCTGCTGCTCGCCAACGACGAGGCGGCGAGGCTCCTCGGCCTGCCGGCCGACGCCCAGGGCCGGCAGGTCACCGACACCGGCCTCCCCCCGGACATCGCCTCCCTGCTCGCCTCGGGCCGCCTGGCCACCGACGAGGTCCACCGGGTGGGGGAGCGGCTGCTGTGCGTCAGCCAGCGCCCGGCCAGCCGGAGCGGACACCCCTGGGGCAGCGTCGCCACCCTGCGCGACACCACCGAGCTGCGCGCCCTGACCGACAAGGCAGACCGGGCGCGGGAACGCCTGGAGTTGCTGTACGACGCCGGCGTCGAGGTCGGCACCACGCTCGACATGGTGCGCACCGCCCAGGAGCTGGCCCGGGTCGCCGTCCCGCGCTTCGCCGACTTCGCCACCGTCGACCTGCTCGACTCGGTCCTGCACGGCGAGGAGCCCGGGGCCGGACACCGGGCGGCGGACACCCGGATGCGCCGCGTCGCGGTCAGCGGCGAGTGGCCGTCCGGGCACTCCTCGGCGCACCTGGTGGACGAGCCCATCGGCTCGGTGACGGTGCCGCTCACCGCGCGCGGGGTCACCCTCGGGCGGGCCGAGTTCCGGCGCTCGGCGCGCGCGGCCCCCTTCGAGGACGAGGACCTCACCCTCGCCGAGGAACTGGTCGGCCAGGCCGCCGCGTACATCGACATCGCCCGCCGCTACGCGCGCGAGCACGCCACCGTGCTGGCCCTCCAGCAGAGCCTGCTGCCCCGCGGCCTGCCCGAGCACGAGGCCGTCGAGGTCGCCCACCGCTATGTGCCCGGGACCGCCGGGGTCGGCGGCGACTGGTTCGACGTCATCCCCCTGTCCGGGGCCCGCGTCGCCTTCGCCGTCGGCGACGTCGTCGGCCACGGCCTGCACGCCGCCGCCACCATGGGCCGGCTGCGCACCGCCGTGCACAACTTCTCCTCCCTCGACCTGCCCCCCGACGAACTCCTGACCCACCTCGACGAGGTGGTGGACCACCTGGACCGGGAGGAGACCGCCGCCAACGGCGCCCGGGGCCCCGGGGTCGCCGGAGCCACCTGCCTGTACGCGGTCTACGACCCGGTCGCCCGGCGCTGCTGCCTGGCGCGGGCCGGCCACCCGCCGCCCGCCCTGGTGCGCCCGGACGGCACGGCGACCCTCCTGGACCTGCCCGCCGGGCCCCCGCTGGGCCTGGGCGGGCTGCCCTTCGAGGCCGCCGAGGTCGACCTGCCCGAAGGCAGCCGCCTGGTGCTCTACACCAACGGGCTCATCGAGGCCGGCGGCGTGGACGTCGAGACCGGACTCGAGCGGCTGCTCGGCGCGCTGGCCCGCGCCGACCCAGACCCCGAGCGCACCTGCCGGGCGGTGATGGAGGCCCTGCCGCCCGAACACCCCGTCGACGACATGGCGCTGCTCGTCGCCGGCGCCACCGGACTGGACCCCGGCCACGTCGCCTCCTGGGACCTCCCCTCGGACCCCGCGGTCGTCTCCCGCATGCGGGCCGCCGTGGCCCGAACCCTCGACGCATGGGAGCTGGACGAGGCCGCCTTCACCACCGAACTGGTGGTCAGCGAGCTGCTCGGCAACGCCATCCGCCACGCCTCCGGCCCCATCCGGCTGCGCCTGATCCGCGACCGCACCCTCATCTGCGAGGTCGCCGACGGCAGCACCACCGCCCCCCATCTGCGCCGGGCCGCCACCACCGACGAGGGCGGACGCGGGCTGTTCCTGGTGGCCCAGATGGTCCAGCGCTGGGGCACCCGCTACACCAGGAGCGGCAAGGTCATCTGGACCGAGCAGACGCTCCCGTCCGGGACGGGCGCCCCGTACGCGCCGCCCGCGCTGGCCATCAGCTGATCACGGCGGCGGTGGTGGCCAGCAGCTCCGGGAGGGTGCCGGTGAACTCGGGCATCAGCCGCATGGCCACCGTCCACGCCTCCGGGTCCTCGCCCAGATGGGTGGCGACCAGATCCACGATCTCCCGGCGGACCCCGCGCGATTGCTCCGCCTCCTCCTCCCGGGCCTCCTGGTCGCGGTGCGCCAGATAGGCCGCGGCCACCCGGGCGGGCCGCGCCTCGCGCAGAATGTCCGACAAGGTCAGATGCCCGTAGGACATGGCCAGGTTCAGCCACTCCTGGTGGCCGTACACAAACGCGGGCAGCTGGTACTGGCGCAGCAGGTCCAGCGCGGTGGGGCGGGGGCCGGTGAGCCGGTGCGGATGTTCCCGGTGCTCCAGCCGCACCTCCGCCGCCTGGCAGTCGGGGCGCAGCTCCCCCGGCAGGTCGTCCCGCTTCGCCAGCTCCACCAGCAGGGCGTCCGGCAGCGGCTCGCGGTGGTGCTCGGCCGTCAGCTCCTTCCACGGGAGGTCCGGGCCGGTCTCCTCGGCCAGCCGCTCCAGCGCCGCGGTGACCTGATCGCGCCGCCCCGCGGCGGCGGTGCGCAGATACTCCGCCTGGCTCTCGGGCGACCGCGCACGCGCCAGCCGCTCGCGCAGCTCGGCCAGGCCGTCCGCCGACTCCAGCGCGGACCGGACGATCTTGTGGGTGGCAGCCGGCAGCGGGTGCTTCTTGCTGCGGCGCTCGGGAAATTCGGTCTCGTCGAGCAGCGCGCGCACCTCCTGTGCGCCGTGCCGCTCCCACACCCGCACCAGCAGGAGCAGCTGCCCGGCGAGCGTATGCAGCTTGATCTTGCCGAGCAGGATGCGGGCAAGGCGCGGATCGCCGGCCTCGAGGGCCGGAAGGAGCCAATGGCGGCGCCCGCTGTTGCGCAGCTCGACGACCAGCTCCTCGGTGAGCGGCAGCGGCCCCTCACCGCTGTCCGGGCGGCTGCGCCGGCCGGCCAGGACCTGCCGGCGCTGCTCGGGGCTCAGCGGGGTGTGGATGTACAGCTTGGCGTTGATCTCGGGGTCGTCGTGGAGCAGCAGCTCCGCGACGGTCTGCTCCGGCAGCTCCCAGCTGGAGGCGATGCCGGCCAGCACGGAGACCCCGTGCAGCGCGACGAAGCGGTCTCGCAGGGCGGCCGAGGGCTTGTAGTGGACCAGCAGGTGCTGGACGGAGCGGCGGTCCAGGTGCTCCGCGAGCGCCAGCCGCACATCCTCGGCGGCCAGGTCGTACAGCCGCAGGAACACCGCCCGGGAGCCGTCCGGCTCGCTCACCGGGTACTCGGGCGCCAGCGGCCGGGGCCAGGTCTTGCCCCGGTGCTTGGCCGTCTGCTCGCGGGCCGCGGCGAACAGCTCCGTACTGGTCCCCGCGAAGCGGGGCAGCAGCGAGTACAGGGCGCGCCAGGGGGCGAAGTCCGCGCCCAGCCCGGCCACCAGGGCGGACAGCTCCTCACGGACCGGGGCCTCCTCGTACGGAAGCGAGCCCAGCACCGCGCGGGCGGGACGGATCTCCCTCAGCACCCGCTCGACCGGATAGGCCTCCTCGCGGATGCCCCGGCGCAGCAGCCTGGACAGGTCGAAGCGGGAGTAGGAGTCGCTCCAGTCCGGCTCCGCGAGCAACTGCCACGGAAGCGGGGAGGTGGCGGGCAGGTGGCGGGGCGACTTCCGGTAGGCCGCCAGCACGATCTCGTCCGGGCAGTCCCGGTGGGCCGCCAGCGTGAGCAGCGCCCCGTTCGGCAGGGGCTCGCGGCGGTGCTCGGCCAGGACGAGGTCCCAGTCCACCCCGTCCAGGGGGAAGCCCTCGCGCGTCCACGTCAGCTCGCGCAGCTGGTGCACCAGCTCCGTGCCGGACGGGGCCGGTGCGCCCGGGGCGGGTCCGTCCGGGGCGGCCGTCCCGTCGTCCTCCGTCACCGAGGCGCTCTCCAGCACGGCCGCCGGGTCCGGCGCGGCCGCCGCCCGGCGCACCAGCTCCGCCACCGCCGGGCGCAGCGTGTACAGCCCGGCCAGGCCGGCCAGCTCGGCCACGCCCCCGTGGGCGAGCACGGCCCGGCAGGCCGCCAGCTGCTCGCTCGCGTCCACCTTGTGGCCGACGGTCTCCAGGGCGTGGCGCACGACCGCGGGAAAGGGCGCGCGCAGGGCCGGCAGCAGCTCCTCGACGCCGCTGGTGTTCAGCAGGAACTCCACCAGGCCGTCCGGCTCGTGCCAGTCGGGGTCGTCCAGATTCCGCTTCGCCCCCTCCAGCACCGCGGCCCGCAGCTCCTGGCGGTCGCCGTACCCCCGGTAGAGCCGTGGGCCCAGGGCCGTGTAGCCCAGCGCGGCGAGGCGCAGCAGCGCGGGCAGGCGCTCGGCGGTCGGCGGGCATCCGGCCAGGGCCCAGATCAGCTCGGCGTCGCCGGTGGCGAGCGCCGTGTCCACCAGATAGTCGGGCAGGGGCTCCCGCCCGGCCATCAGCGCCATGGCCTCCTCGCGCAGCCGGGCCATCAGGTCCGGGGCGAGGGCGGGGCCGGCCAGCCGGAAGGTGGCCGAGAGCAGGGATTCGTCGAAGGGCGCCACGGCGCGTGTTCTCCGATCGTCGAGACGAGCACAAGAGCGAAAAGGCGAAAGAGCGAGGAATTCAGGGAGGAGCGGCCGAGAGGACGGCTCAGGGGCGGCTGAGGGCGGGGCAGAGGCGGCTCAGGGGCGGCTCAGGGGGTGGCGGGCAGCTCGGCCATCCTGGACAGCGCGCCGATCCAGAACCGCTGCCGCTCCGGGGTCTGCCCCACCAGATGGGCGGCGCGCAGCTTCGGCGGCATATGGCGCAGCAGGCGCGCGACCACCTCGGCGTGGCGCTCCAGCTGGGAGACCTCCGCGTTGGCGAACACCTGGTGCACCAGGTCGGTGTCGTTGGTGCCCTCATCGGAGCTCTCGGAGGCCGCGGCCAGCCTGGCCTCCCACTCGGCCACGTCGCGCGCCAGCTCCCGCAGCCCGAGCACCTTCCGCCCGGAACTCTCCGACAGCCGCGCCTCGAGCTGGGACAGCGGCACCGGGGCGTACTCGCCGTCACCGAGGTAGATCAGCCCGGTCTCCAGCGGCTGCCCGGCCAGATGCAGCTTGATCAGCCGCTCCAGGGTCCGCTTGGTGATCCACTCCCGGCCCTCGTCGTCGATGTCGCTCTTCCACCACTCCAGCACCGTCTCGGCCACGTCGCCGTAGGTGTCGATCAGCCACTGGTTGGCCGGGATGTCCTCCGGACCCACCTCGTAGCCGACCGTGAAGCGGCTGGCCTGGGCCACGTTGTTGCTGCTGACCAGCAGCTTGCGGCCGAGGTGGTACGGCGGGTTCTGCAGCGCTATCTGGGCGGTCAGCCCCGGAAGCGGCCGGCCGGCCAGCGACCACTCCTGGGTGATCTCCATCAGCTTGGCGAACGTGGCCTTGTCCTTGGGCCGGTTGTACTCGTCCCAGACGATCACCTTGGGCCCGGGGCCCATCAGCGAGCGGCTGAGCAGCGTGTCCAGGGTGCCGTCGGGGGTGGGCACCGGCACGCACAGGTCCTCCACGTTGGTCACCGGCAGGGAGAAGTACACCGGGTCGGCGCCCGTCTCCTCCCGCACCACCGCCTTGGTGACCTCCGTCTTCCCGCAGCCGGGCGGGCCCTGGAGCAGCACGGCCCAGTTCTCCCGGACCGCGGTGCGCACGATGGTGCGCACCGGGTCCGCGATGGTCGCCGGGTTCGGGCAGCCGACGGCGGCCGCGATGCCGTCCAGGATCTCGGCCGTGCGGTCCGGGCCCGGCTTGCCGTCCGACTTCACATCCCGCAGCCGCAGCCGCTGCCCGCCGACCAGCGGCAGCCCCCAGACCAGCGGGAAACCGGCCCGGGCGCAGTCCAGCACATGCTGGAGGGTGCGCGGGGACAGCAGCGAACGCAGCCGCGGGGACAGCCCGGCCCACAGCCGGAACACCTCGGCCAGGTCCCAGCCCTCGAAGCGCTCGGCCAGATGCCGCCGCCAGGCGGTGTCGTTGGCGGTCACCCGCAGGGTGACCATGCGGTCCAGCACCGCCAGATCGCTGCGCCGGGCGCCGGTCTCGGACAGGGACTCGTTGTCCGCGAGGAAGACGCCGACACAGCCGAGCGCGCGCAGATCGTGCTCGCCGAGCGTCCAGTTGCAGGCGATCTGCATCAGCTGGGACTGGATGGTCTCGCCGGCCTGCAGCGAGTCGTCGATCAGCAGCACGAAGGGCCTGCCGGGGCTGAGCTGGCGCATGATCAGCTGGGTGAGGACCAGCTCCCCGCTGCGCTCGTCCCGCACCGGGGCGTTGACCAGCAGGTCGTCCGGGGTCAGATTCGCCGCCGGGACCAGGATCACCTCGGTGCCGGGGTGCGCCTCGGGGATGTAGGAGAGGAACGTCGAGGTCTTGCCGATGCCGTGCTCCCCGAAGACCTGCCCGGTCTGGCCCATGGCGATCATCGCGCTGATGAACCGCTCCAGGCGGGTGCCGGTGTCCTGCCCGGGCCGCTCGGAGGTCCTCCGCGGCTGCCGCGCCTTCCGCGTCCTTCGCTCCGCCCGCCCGGCGGGCGCGTCCCCCGCGGTCGGTGCCGTCGTCTCCACGCTGCTCACAGTGGCCTGTTCCCTCGTTCCGTGTCTGTCGGTCGTGCGAAGCGGTCGGGCGCGGCCGGTGCCGGGCCGTCGGGCCGTCGGTCGCGTCAGCCGTCGCCCGTGATCACCCGGTGGCAGGCCATCGGCGGGTCGTGCCGCTCGGGCCAGTCGTCGCCGCCCTCCGTGATCAGCCAGATCCACCGGTCGGGCTGGGCGGGGGCGACCTTGGGCGCGTAACCGTCGGTGACCATGATCACCGCGTCGGCGCGCTCCTCGAACCGCCGCCCGTTCACCGCGAGTCGGCCCTCGACATAGTCGACGACCTGCTGGAAGTTCGTCCCGCCACCGCCGAGGACCCGCTCTCCGGGGACGAAGGGCATCACGGCGCCGTCGAAGCTCAGCCAGTGGCTCTCCACCCCGTCGGTGCGGCCGACCAGCGAGGTGATCCAGTCGACCACGGACTGCGGCATCGACGCGGAGGTGTCCAGCGCGACCACCACCACCTTGGTGCGCTCCGCGCCCCGCCGGGACAGCATCGGGTCGTGGCCCAGCGCCAGCAGCACCGCCCCGTGCTTCTTCGGATAGACCAGCCGCTCGCCCTCGCGCAGCTTCGAGGCCAGCACATCGGACAGCCAGCGCCGCCACCACTCCACCCGCCTGGTCCGCGGGGTCCGCCCGCGCAGCGCGGCCAGGCCCATCCGGCCCCACATGCGCTCCACCCGCTTACCGCTCCCGGCGCTGCGGTCCGCCAGGGCCAGCATCTCGTCCCGGGCGATGCCCTCCCCGCGCAGCGCCGCCCGCATCGCCTCGGCCAGCGTCGCCTCCACCACCGAGGAGACCGTCTCCTGGTCCATCGGCAGCTCCGGCGCCACCCCCTCGCCCTGCCCGGCCCCGGCCATCCGCATATGGACGCACACCGCGGGCGCCACGGGGGGCCGGCGCATCCGCTTCAGCTCCCCGTACACCCCCAGGTCGGTGTCCACGAAGTCCTTGTACGACAGCGGCGTCAGCCCCTGCTCGGTCAGGTCGGCCACATACCGCCGGTGCACCTCGCGCGGGTCGATGCCCACCGGCTCGCGCCGGGTGCCGCCGAGCCCGTCCGGCACCTCCTGGGCGGGCAGCTCCGTACGCCCCAGCCGGACCATCACCACATGATTGATCGCCACCTCGGCGGCCAGCTCGAAGACCGGGTCGGCGCGCAGCTCCTCCTCCACGTACAGATGGCGGTGGATCAGATGGCGGGCCTCGTGGAACAGCACGAAGCGCACCCCGCTCGGCCCGATCCGGACGAAAAACTCCGGGTTGTACAACAGCAGGCAACTGCCGTCGCCCACGGCCACCACCGCCGCCGTGTCCACCGCCGCGGTGGCGATCTGGTGGTGGCACTTGGCGTACAGCCACGAGCTCACCACGCTGTCCTTGACCCCGAAGTCCAGCAGCGCCGCCTCCTTGAGCCGACGGCCCTCCTCGGCCACCTCAGGATCGGCCACCTGGCACTCCAGCAGCGCCCGGCGGTCCCCCAGGTCGAGCGCCCGCCGCGCCGCGGCATGCCGGACCTCCCCCGTCACCCGTGCCACCGTCTCCCCCTCGTCGCGCATGCCGCATTCCGGCGCGCCGTCCCCGGCCCGCCACCAAGAACGTTATCCACCGGGTCCGACAGCGCGGCCCCGGGGCCGACCAGCGGGGCGCCCGGGAACGCTCAGACCACGAGCGGGCGGTCCGCGGGGGTGACGGGCGCCGGGAGGGCGGTGGAGCCCGCGAGACAGCGGTCCACGGCCGCCGCGGCGGAGCGCCCCTCGGCGATCGCCCACACGACCAGCGACTGCCCGCGGCCCGCGTCGCCCGCCACGAACACCCCCTCGCGGCCGGTGGCGAACCCCTCGTCGCGGGCCAGGGCGCCCCGGGCGTCGAGCTCCAGGCCGAGCTGGTCGACCAGGCCGGTGTCCCGCTCCGGGCCCGAGAAGCCCAGCGCGAGCAGGACCAGATCGGCCCGCAGCACCCGCTCCGAGCCCGGCTCCGGCCGCCCGTCCGCGTCCACCCCGACCAGGCGCACCGCCCGGACCGCCCCCGGCGGGCCCTCCGCGCCCGGGCCCGGCCCCTCGAAGCGGATCGTGGCGGCCGAGAAGAGCCGCGCGTCCACCTCGGCGGCCGGGGACACGCCCAGCTCCCGGGCCTCCTCGTGGGCGGCGGACATCCGGTAGACCTTGGCGTGGACCGGCCAGGGCTGGTCGCCCGGCCGCTCGGTCCCCGGCCGGGCGTGGATGTCCAGCTGGGTGACCGAGGCCGCCCCCTGGCGCAGCACGGTGCCCAGGCAGTCCGCGCCGGTGTCCCCGCCGCCGACGATCACCACATGCCTGCCCTCCGCGGTGATCGGCGGCCGGTCGAAGTCGCCTTCCCGGACCCGGTTGGCCAGCGGCAGATACTCCATCGCCTGGTGGATCCCGGCCAACTCCCGCCCGGGCACCGCAAGCTCCCGCCAGGCCGTCGCCCCCACCGCCACGACCAGCGCGTCGTAACGGGCCCGCAGTTCGGCGGCATCCACGTCGGTGCCCACGCCCACGCCGGTACGGAACCTGGTGCCCTCCGCGCGCATCTGCGCGAGCCGGCGGTCGAGGTGGCGCTTCTCCAGCTTGAACTCGGGGATGCCGTAGCGCAGCAGACCACCCGGCCGGTCGGCCCGCTCGTACACCGCCACCGTGTGGCCGGCGCGGGTCAGCTGCTGGGCCGCGGCCAGGCCCGCCGGCCCGGAACCGATGACCGCGACGGTCCTGCCGGACAGCCGCTCCGGCGGCTTCGGGGTCACCCAGCCGCTGTCCCACGCCCGGTCCGCGATGGCCCGCTCCACGTTCTCGATGGTCACCGCGGGCTGGTTGATGGCCAGCACACACGCGCTCTCACACGGCGCCGGGCACAGCCGTCCGGTGAACTCGGGGAAGTTGTCGGTCGCGTGCAGCCGCTCGCTCGCCCGCCGCCAGTCGCCGCGCGCGACCAGGTCGTTCCACTCGGGGACGAGGTTGCCCAGCGGGCAGCCCCGGTGGCAGAACGGAATGCCGCAGTCCATGCAGCGCCCGGCCTGGGCGCCCACGATCGGCAGCAGCCCGCCGGGCTCCTCGACCTCCCGCCAGTCCCGCACCCGCTCGGCCACCGGGCGGCGCGGCGGAAGCCGTCGAGGAGTGTTCAGAAAGCCCTTGGGGTCGGCCATGGCGGCATCCCTCACCCGCGCGTCCGGACTGGCCGCGTGGTGGCGGCGCACCGCGGCACACCACGCCTTCCCCCAACTGTACGTCCGTGCGCCACGGTCCCCGGGGCCGCCACCTGCGGCCGCAGCGCGGTCGGCGGACGAACGATCGCCGACCGGGGGCGTTCCCGGCAGGCTGGAAGGACCCCCGGGGAGGCACGGGAGCGGGGAGCGGGTGAGACGAGGGGGAGGGAGAAGGGAGTAAGACCATGGCCGGTGGATCGACCCCGCTGTGGGCCGGGGAGGCCAGCTGGTTCTGCTGCGGCAACTCCTGGGGCCCGTGCGCGAGCGCGGGCGGCGGCGCCTGCGGCACCTGCCGGTCCGGCGAGCCGCAGGCCGCCTGGCCCAACGCCTCCCAGGCGTGCTGGGAGATCACCCGGCCGGACCTGTGCGGGGAGGACATACCGCGGCGCGGCTGCGGCAGCGTCCTGACCGTCCGCCACCAGTGCTCGGGGGCGTCGGTGTGCGTGACGGTCACCGACTGCGGGCCGCGCACCAGGAGCTTCTGCGGGGAGGCGACCTGCTGTGACGGGGTCTGCCGGAGCAACCGCGTCATCGACCTCACACCCGCGGCGTTCGCCGCCCTCGGCAGCCTCAGCTCCGGCACCCTGCCGGTGCTGGTCCACGAATGAGGAGGGCCCGGCCATGACCCCGTCCCGAACGGAGGCCGACGACCTCGGCAGACGCCGGTTCCTGACCACCGTCGCCCTGGGGGGCGCCACCATCGTCGGCGCCACCTCCCTGGGGGCCGTCGACGCCGACGCCGCCTTCGCCACGCCCCTGGTGCCGCTGGACCCGGCCGTGCCGCGCGGCGCCTTCGTCGAGGGAAGGATCCTGCGGACCGACGGCGGGGTGCTGGACGTCGCCGGGTCCCACGGCGAGCGGGCGCGGGTGCGGCTGACGGGCGCCACCAGCGTGTGGAAGGCGGGGGTCGCCACCGCCGCGGAGATCGAGGTGGGCGACGGGCTCTACGCGCGCGGCGTCCCCATGCCCGACGGCACCGTCGCCGCCGACGCGGTGTGGGTGAACATCGTGAACCTCTACGCCACCGTGCGCGGGATCGACAAGGACCGGCTCCACCTGGCGCACGGGACCCACCGGATCGTCGGCCATCTGCTGCCGGCCACCACCAGCCACTCGTACCCGGGCACCGCCCCCACCTCCGACCTGTCCCGGCTGCGCGTGGGCGACGCGGCCCAGGTTCTCGGCGCCTGGCGGCCCGCCGACGGGGCCGTGGACATCGTCCGGGTCTCGGTCGGCCCCCCACCCGGGGGCGTACGGTGACCGGCCCGGCGGCCGGGGCCGCGGCGCTGGCCGGGGTGGCCCCGCCGCTGACCGCCGGGCTGCTCGGCTGGACCGGCGCCGCCAAGCTGCTGCCCCGCCGCGCGACCCGACCGGCGCCGCCCGCCGCGCTGGCCCGGCTGGTGCGCGGGGCCGGCCGGGCCGCGGTGGCCCTGCGGCTCCTCCGCGCCTGCGGACTGCTGCTCGCCCCCCGGTTGGTGGCG
>NZ_BAAASD010000033.1:0-105861 GCF_039532705.1 Streptomyces sparsogenes subsp. cuspidosporus
CGTCGTGGGGAACCAGGCGGCCAAGCCTCCCGAACCATGATCGGCAGCCCGATGAAAGCCACACCCGGTTCCCCTGGGCGCCACAACCCTACGAATGGCTGGGGCAGACCCAGGAAGAAGGTAGAGCCCGATGAGCGTCCGCAGAGCCGATACGCTCGGCGGCCGGGCGGCGATCGTGGGGATCGGCGCCACCGAGTTCTCCAAGGACTCCGGTCGCAGCGAGCTGAAGCTGGCGGCTGAGGCCGTCCGCGCCGCCCTGGACGACGCCGGGCTCACCCCCGCCGACGTCGACGGGCTGGTCACCTTCACCATGGACACCAGCCCCGAGATCACCGTGGCCCAGGCCTGCGGCATCGGCGAGCTCTCGTTCTTCTCCCGCGTCCACTACGGCGGGGGAGCCGCCTGCGCCATCGTCCAGCAGGCCGCGCTCGCCGTGGCCACGGGCGTCGCCGACGTCGTGGTCTGCTACCGGGCGTTCAACGAGCGCTCCGGCCGCCGCTTCGGCTCCGGGGTGCAGCACCGCGAGCCCTCGGCCGAAGGCACCGCGCTCGGCTGGGCGCTGCCCTTCGGCCTGCTGACCCCGGCCTCGTGGGTCGCCATGGCCGCGCGGCGCTATCTGCACACGTACGGCCTGTCGCCGGATGTCTTCGGCCATGTTGCCGTCACGGACCGCCGCCACGCCGCCACCAACCCCGCCGCGTACTTCTACGGTAAGCCGATCACCCTCGCCGACCACGCCGCCTCCCGCTGGATCGTCGAGCCGCTGCGGCTGCTGGACTGCTGCCAGGAGACGGACGGCGGCCAGGCGCTCGTGGTCACCGGTGTCGAGCGGGCGCGCGATCTGCCGCATCCGCCCGCGGTGGTCACCGCGGCGGCGCAGGGCGCGGGGCGCGGGCAGGAGCAGATGACGAGCTTCTACCGCGACGACCTGACCGGGCTTCCCGAGATGGGAGTGGTCGCGCGGCAGCTGTGGCGCGGCAGCGGGCTGACCCCCGCCGACATCGATGTGGGCATCCTCTACGACCACTTCACCCCGTTCGTGCTGATGCAGCTGGAGGAGTTCGGCTTCTGCGGGCCCGGTGAGGCGCCCGGCTTCGTCGCCGACGGCGCGCTACCGCTCAATACCCATGGCGGTCAGCTCGGTGAGGCCTATCTGCACGGGATGAACGGGATAGCCGAAGCGGTCCGCCAGATACGCGGCACCTCGGTCAACCAGGTCCCGCAGGCGTCCCGCGCCCTGGTCACGGCGGGCACCGGGGTACCGACATCCGGGCTGCTCATCGGCGCAGACGGCTGAACCGCGCGCGTGTCTGCGGGGCCGGTCCCCCCACCGGCACTTTGACTCGTCATATGGACCGAAGAAAGAAGATCAGATGGAAGATCGTCGGATGTGCGGTCGGCCTGTCCGCGACGCCGGCCACGCTGATCGTCGGCGCCCCTTCCGCCGCCTCCTCCCCCGAGGCGGCCCTCCCCGACCCTCGGCCGCTGGGCGCCAAGGTCTTCCGTGGCTGGGCCCTGGACACCTGCCACGCCCCCTCGCTCGAGACCCTGCGCGCCTGGAGCGGATCCCGGTACGGCGCGGTCGGCGTCTACTACGGGGGCCGCGGCCGGGCCTGCCCGAGCCAGCCGAACCTCAGCGTTTCGTGGATGCGGGGGACCCGTGCCATCGGCTGGCGGGTGCTGCCCATCTATGTCGGCTCGCAGTCCCCCTGCGTCCGCAACAAGAACAAGAAGCACGTCCCCATCGGCGACAAGCCCTGGTCGCAGGGGCGCAAGGAGGGCAAGGACGCGGTCAACCGAGCCAAGGCGCTGGCCCTCAAGAAGCGCAGCGCGCTCTACCTCGACATGGAGGCGTACGAGCAGTGGCGCACCAAGTGCGCCAAGACCACGCTCTCCTTCATCCGCGGCTGGAACCGGGAAGTGCGCTCGCACGGCTATTTCCCGGGCTTCTACAGCAGCGCCGAGTCGGGGGTGCTGCATCTGGAGCAGGCCCGCGAGGCCGGGAAGCACGACCTCCCCTCCGTGATGTGGTTCGCGCGCTGGAGCGGGAAGGCATCGCTGTCCGGGGAGCCGGTCCTGCCCAAGAGCGCCTGGCATCCGCACCGCCGTATCCACCAGTACGTCGGCAATATCACCGAGACGCACGGCGGCCGGACCCTGCAGATCGACCGCAACAAGGTCGACGCCCCCGTGGCGATCATCGACTGACCCCGGTCGTCGGGCGAGCCCCCGGCCGTCGGCCGAGCCCCCGGTCGTACCCCCCTCGCCGTACCACCCCTGGGGCACAACCCTGAGGTACTCTCCGCCACCCCTCCCCCCGCAGGAGGTGATGCCGGCCCCGCCCCTACAACCTGAGGTTGAGGCGCCTTCGGCACTTACGGCCGATCCATCGACCGCTGCCCACTCCTAGCGTGGGAGGCATGACCACGAGTGTGTGCACCGGCGCGTCCACCGCCGCGTTTCCGTCCTTCGCGTCGTACGTGCGGGCGCGGGGGCCGGTGCTGCTGCGCACCGCCCGCGCGCTGAGCGCGAACGCCTGGGACGCGGAGGACCTGTTGCAGACCGCGCTGGCCAAGACGTACTTGGCGTGGGAGCGGATAGAGGACCACAACGCGCTGGACGGGTATGTCCGCCGGGCGTTGGTGAACACGCGGACCTCGCAGTGGCGCAAGCGCAAGGTCGACGAGTTCGTGTGCGAGGAGCTGCCCGAGCCGGATCCGGTCCCCGCCCCGGACCCCGCCGAGCAGCAGGTGTTGCGGGACGCGATGTGGCGGGCGGTGCTGCGGCTGCCCGACCGGCAGCGGGCCATGGTCGTCCTCAGGTATTACGAGGACCTCAGCGAGGCCCAGACGGCCGAGGTGCTGGGCGTGTCGGTGGGCACGGTCAAGAGCGCCGTCTCGCGCGCCCTCGGCAAGCTGCGCGAGGACCCGGCCCTCACCCGGGCGGCCTGACCGGACCTAGTGACATACCGTCCGGTCGGCTGCAGAATCGGCGGACACCTCGACCGCGCGTAACCGGAACCCTGGAGGCCCCGGTGCTCAGCACGATGCAGGACGTACCGCTGACCGTGACCCGCATCCTCGTCCACGGGGCGCTGACGCACAGCAAGGCGCAAGTCATCACCTGGACCGGTGACGGCGAGCCGGAGCGCCGTACCTTCTACGACGTGGCGCTGCGGTCGATCCAGCTGGCGAACGCGCTGCGCGACGAGCTCGGCGTCGAAGAGGACCAGGTCGTGGGCTCGCTCATGTGGAACAACTGCGAGCACCTGGAGGCGTATCTGGCGGTGCCCTCGATGGGGGCCGTGCTGCACACCCTCAATCTCCGGCTGCCCGCCGACCAGTTGGCCTGGATCATCAATCATGCCGCCGACCGCGTGATCCTCGTCAACGGCTCGCTGCTGCCGCTGCTCGCCCCGCTCCTGCCCCGGCTCGGTTCCGTGGAGCACGTGGTCGTCGCCGGGCCGGGGGACCGCTCCGTTCTGGACGGGTGCCGGGCGAACGTCCACGACTACGAGGAGCTGATCGAGGGCCGTCCCGCGCGTTACCCCTGGCCCGTCACGGATGAGCGCCGGGCCGCGGCCCTGTGCTACACGTCCGGGACGACCGGCGACCCGAAGGGCGTTGCCTACAGCCACCGTTCGATCTATCTGCACTCGATGCAGGTCAACAGCGTCGAGGCGTTCGGCATGTCCGCGAAGGACACCCTGCTGCCGGTGGTGCCGATGTTCCACGCCAACGCGTGGGGCACCCCGCACGCCGCCTTCATGGCGGGCGCCTCCATGTTGATGCCCGACCGCTTTCTGCACCCGGCCCCGCTCGCCGACATGATCGAGGCGGTCCGCCCCACCCTCAGCGCCGCCGTCCCCACCATCTGGCAGGGGCTGTTGTCCGAGCTCGACGCCAAGCCGCGGGACGTGTCCTCGCTGCGCGAGGTCTACATCGGCGGGGCGGCCTGCCCGCCGTCGTTGATGAGGGCGTTCGAGGAGCGGCACGGCATCCGGGTGGTGCACGCCTGGGGCATGACGGAACTCTCGCCGCTCGGGTCCGTGGCCCATCCGCCCGCCGGTCTCACGGCGGAGGAGGAGTGGCCGTACCGCGAGTCCCAGGGCCGCTTCCCGGCCTCGGTGGAGTACCGGCTGACCGCGCCCGACGGCGAGCTCGTGCCCTGGGACGGCACGTCGGTGGGCGAGCTGGAGGTGCGCGGTCCGTGGATCGCGGCCGCGTACTACGGCGGGGCGGAGGGCGAGCCATTCCGCCCGGAGGACAAGTTCACCGCCGACGGCTGGCTGAAGACCGGCGATGTCGGCGCCATCACGGCGGACGGCTTCCTGACGCTGACGGACCGGGCGAAGGACGTCATCAAGTCGGGCGGGGAATGGATCTCGTCGGTCGAGCTGGAGAACCATCTGATGGCCCACCCGCATGTCGCCGAGGCGGCGGTGGTCGCGGTGCCGGACGAGAAGTGGGGGGAGCGCCCGCTGGCGACGGTGGTGCTGAAGGACAGCGTCGAGGTCGATTACGAGGAGCTCCGGGCGTTCCTCGCGGAGCGGATCGCGCACTGGCAGCTGCCGGAGCGCTGGGCGCTGATCGAGGAGGTGCCGAAGACGAGCGTGGGGAAGTTCGACAAGAAGGTCATCCGCAGGCGGTACGCGGACGGTGAGCTGGAGGTGACGAAGCTCGGCTAGGCGGCCGAGGGGCGCGGACGACCAAGTCCACGCCCCCGAAAAGCTCCGATGCTCCTGATGTCGGGTGCGAAGCAGAAGCCGAGTCCGGGGCCCAGCACGAGTCCGGGGTCGGGCCCGGGGACCGGATCCCGGGACCGGATCCCGGGTCCGGGGCCGGGGACCGGATCCTGGGCGGCCGGTCAACGCGTTCGGGTGGCCCGGCCGGGACGGCGTCGGGCGGCGCCCAGCCAGCCGAGGGCCAGCCAGCAGACGGCGACGGCGCATACCCCGCCCCAGCCCCACCGCTCGAACGCGGGTCCCGCGAGCGCCGAAGCGGTGGCTCCGCCGATGAACGCCGAGACGATGTAGGCCGTGTTGGCCGTGGCCGGGGAGGCGGTCGAGGTCAGGGCCCGGGTCTGGTTGGCCACCTGCCCCGCCGTCAGCCCGGCGTGCAGCAGCACCGCCGCCGCGCACAGCGCCCAGATCCAGGAGCCGCCGAGCCAGAACAGCGGTACGGAGGCGGCGGCGAGCACATACGCGGCGCCGACCACCCGGGTCACCCCGAACCGGTCCACCAGGCCGCCGGACAGCGGCGCCACGGCGCTCGCGGTCAGCCCGAACAGGCCGAACAGCCCGGCCGTGCCCGTCGACATGCCGTATCCGGGCCCGGTGAGCAGCAGGGCCAGCGCCGTCCACAGGGCGCTCCACGCCCCGTACAACCCGGCCTGCCGCAGGCACGCGCTCCGCAGTTCGGAGGAGGTGGCGAGCATCCGCGGCACCCGCGCGACGCCCTTGAGGATCGCCGACGGGTGGGTCTTGGCACGCGGACGGGTCTCGGCCGGCAGCAGCGCGGCGGTCGCCAGGCCGATGAGCGCGGTCAGGCCCGCCGCGCCGAGGAAGACGGCGCGCCAGCCGTACGCCTGCCCGGCGAGCCCGCCCAGCACCCGGGCCGCGACCACGCCGGCGAACAGCCCCGCGACGACGACGCCGAGGTGGCGGCCGCGCCGCGCGGCCGGGGCGCGTTCGGCGACGAGCGGCACCAGCAGCTGCGGTACGACCGTGGCGGCGGAGGCCGCGAAGACGGCGGCACCGAGCGCGGGCAGCCCCGGCGCCAGCCCCGCGACGACCAGGGCCACGCCCGCCGCGGCGGACAGCGCGCCGACGAGGCGGCGGCGGTTGGCGGTGTCGCCGAGGGGCGCGAAGAGCAGCAGTCCGGCCGCGTAGCCGAGCTGGGCGACGGAGGCGATCCACCCGGCGGCCGACGGGGCGACGCCGAGGTCGCGGGCGATCAGATTGAGGAGCGGCGCGGCGAGGTAGATGTTGGCGGCGGTCACGGCGGTGCAGAGGGCGATGACCGCGAGGAACACTCCGGTGGGCGGGCCGTCGCGCCGGGCGCGGGGGCGGGGTCCGGCGCCGGTGGCGCGGCTGGTGTCGGACGGCACGGCCGGATCCCTACCCGTATCCGTATCCGTGCCTCTACGTACGTCCGTGCCGGTACCCGTAGGCGTGGCCATGTCCGAGCCCGTGCCCGTACGCGTCTCTGCCACCGTCATCGCTGATGCCTCCCCGCGGCGCATGCCTGCTTCTGCTCTCGTAACCAACTGGTTGGTTATTGAGTCTGCGGGCTCGGGGGGAGGTTGTCAACCAGACAGTTGGTTACCCTGGGTCCATGGCACAAGCAAGGGACGCGGAGGCGACGAAGGCCCGGATCTTCGCGGCGGCCACCGCGGAATTCGCCGCCCACGGCATCGCCGGGGCCCGCATCGACCGCATCGCCCGCGAGGCCAAGGCCAACAAGCAGCTCATCTATGCCTACTTCGGCGACAAGGCCGAACTGTTCAGGCAGGTCATACAGCACGCCATGCTGGACCTCGCGGCCGCGGTCCCGCCCGACCCCGAGGACCCGGCCGGCTATCTGGACCGCCTGATGGCCTACCACGCCGCCCACCCCGAGCTGCTGCGGCTGATGCTCTGGGAGGGGCTCGAGTACGGAAGCGGCGGTTCCGAGGTCCAGCGGGAGGAGGAGCGGCGCGCGTCCTACGCGGCGAAGGCCGCCGCATTCTCCGCCGCGCAGGAGCGGGGCGCCATCGACGGGTATCTCCCGCCGCAGCACCTGGTGTTCGTCATCAGCGCGCTGGCGGGCTGGCCCTTCGCCGTGTCGCAGTTCCGCAGGCTGCTCGTCGGCGACACGGAGGAGGACGCCGCGCGGCTCAGCGAGTCACTCCACGCCGCCGTCCGCCGCCTCACCGGCACGGAGGGCTCACCGTCCAAGGGCTCGCAAGCCGAGGGCCCCGAACACGAGGGCCCCGAACACGAGGGCCCCCACCCCCAGGGTTCATAGCCCGAAGGCCGGCGCCCGGCGGGCCTCAGTTGTTGCCGATCTTGGCCAGCAGGTCCACGATCCGCCCCTGCACCTCCGCGCTCGTCGAGCGCTCCGCGAGGAACAGCACGGTCTCGCCCGAACTCAGCCGCGACAGATTGGCCGGGTCGATGTCCGCGGAGGTGTAGACGACCAGCGGGGTGCGGTTGAGCAGCCCGTTCCCCCGCAGCCAGTCCACGATCCCGGCCCGGCGGCGGCGCACCTGCATCAGGTCCATCACCACCAGATTCGGCCGCATCTGCGCCGCGAGCGTCACCGCGTCCGCGTCCGTCGCCGCCCTGGCGACCTGCATGCCGCGCCGCTCAAGCGTCGCCGTCAGCGCCTCGGAGATCGGCTGGTGCTCCTCGATCAGCAGCACCCGCGGCGGGTGCTGCTCGCTGTCGCGCGGGGCGAGCGCCTTGAACAGGACGGCCGGATCGGCGCCGTACGCCGCCTCCCGCGACGCCTGGCCGAGCCCCGCCGTCACCAGCACCGGCACCTCGGCGGCGACCGCCGCGGTACGCAGCGACTGCAGCGCCGTCCGGGTGATCGGCCCGGTCAGCGGGTCGACGAACAGCGCGGCCGGGTACGCCGCGATCTGCGCGTCCACCTCTTCCCGCGAATGCACGATCACCGGGCGGTAGCCGCGGTCGCTGAGCGCCTGCTGAGTGGACATGTCAGGCGCCGGCCATACGAGCAGGCGGCGCGGGTTGTCCAGGGGCTCGGGCGGCAGCTCGTCGTCGGGCGGTGGGGTGCGGTCGTCGACGACCTCGACCGCGCCGTTCGGCCCGTCCAGCGGCTCCGGCCCCTCGGCGCCCTCGTCGGGCGCGCCGATCGCGAAGGCGCGGCCCGCGCTCTGCGGCGCGGTGGGACGGTGCGGATGCGGCCCCGGCCCCACCGGCTGGGGGCGCGGCTGGGGCCCGCGGGCACCGCCGTGGGGCTGGGCCCCGGGATGGGCCGGGCCTCCGGGGCGCGGCTGGGCTCCGGGGGGCGGCTGGGCACCGGGGTGGGGCGGCTGCGCGCGGCCGGCCGGCTCGATCTCGGCCGAGGCGGCCGGATCGCCCGGGTCGGGTCGGGCCGCCAGCTTGCGCCGCCTGCCCGAACCCCCGGGCGTGGCCGTGCCGCCCGACGGCGTCTGGAGCTGCGCCTGCGGATGGTGCGGGTGATGCTCCGAGACCTGCTGAGCGAACGGCACGCCCTGCCCAAGGGTCCGCACGCTGATCGAGCGCCCCTGCGAGGCGTCGGCGCCCGGGGCGGGCTCGGCCGCGGCCAACTGCTGCGGCCGGCGCTGGGGCAGAGGCTGAGGCTGGGGGCCGCGTGGCGTGGGACCGCCCGGCCAGGCGCCCGGCTGCGGCGCGCCTTCCTGCATGGTGGGCAACTGGCCCTGCCCCGGCTGTCCGCCGTGCCCCGGCCGGCCTCCGTGCTCCGACATCCCGCCGTGGCCCGGCTGCTCGCCCGGTCCAGGCTGATTCCCAGGCCCCGACTGGTCCTCGGTCAGCGGCCGCCGGGCCCGTCGCCGCCCGGTGGGCTGCGGGGCGGGCTGGGGCACGCCGGGGCCGGGCACCGGCCGCGGGCCGCCGCCGGTCTCGTACGGGCCGTCTCCCGGGCCGCCCTCCGGGCCGTACGGACCCGCGTCGGCGTCGTACGGACCCGCGTCCGCGTCGTACGGGGCGCTCTCGGGCTGGTTCCAGTTGTTCTGCTGTTGTTCGGGGGTGCGTGCGGCGGGCAGTGCGGGCATGGCCGGTCCGCCCTGGGCACTTTGGGCGTCCGGGGGCGTCTGGGGGCCCCGGGGCGGCGGGCCAGCCGCCGGGCCGCTGCCCGGCGTTGGGCGGTACGGGGCCGCCCCGTACGGCGAGGCCGCCGCCCTGGGCGTCCTGGGCGGCTCCGCCGCGCGCGTCCCGCGCCCCGTGCTGCGCGGGGACGAGGCCCACGGGGCCGAGCTCCGGTGGCAGCGCGGACTGCGGCGCCCGGTCGGCCGCCGCGGGCGGCAGCGCGAAGGGGGACCGGCCACCGGCCGGGTCGCCGGCGGGCTGAGACTGCGCCTGGGGTTGCCCCTGGCGCTGCGGTTGCGGCTGTGGCTGCTGCGTCTGGTCGGCTCCGGCCCGCCCGGGTGCCTCGGCGAGCGCGCGCCGGGCCCGCCGCCGTCCGGCGGGCTGGGCGCCGGGCTGGGTCGGGGGGAGCGGGTCCGGGCCGGCGTTCGGGCCGTCCTCGGGCTGGTTCCAGTTGTTCTGCTGTTGTTCGGGGGTGCGTGCGGCGGGCAGTGCGGGCATGGCCGGTCCGCCCTGGGCGCCTTGGGCGTCCGGGGGCGCCTCGGGGCCCGCGGCGGCGGGCCAGCCGCCGGTCTGCGGAGCGGCGTCGGCCGCCGCGGGCGGCAGCGCGAAGGCCGACCGCCCCGGGCCGCCCTCGGCCGGGGCAGCGCGACGGGCGCGCCGCCCCGCCGGGGGCGACGGCTGCCCGGCCACGCCCTGCGGCGGCACCGGACCCATCGCGGCGGCCTGCGGGCCGGTCCGCGGACCGGCTTGTGGACCGGCCTGCGGCGCACCGGTCCGGGCATGGCGATGAGCCCCCGAACCCTGGCCGTCGGTCTCGGGGTTCGCGCTCGCGGCCGCCGGCTGCCCTTCGGCGGGGTGGCGGCGGGCGCGTCGGCGCCCGGTCGGCCGTGGCTCCTCGGCCTCGGCCTGCTGCGCCGCGGCGGTGTCGTCGCCGTCCGGCGCGGGCGCCAGGGGCGCGGGCCCGGCGTGGGCGGCGCGGTGACCGGCGCGCTGGGTGCCGGGCGTGCGCGGGGCGGCTCCGGGTGCGGCGGCGCCGCCGCGCGTGCCCCCGCCGTTGCCACCGCTACCGCCGGCACCGGCGCCGTTCGTACCGGCCCCGTGCGTAGCGGGCCCGTTGGCACCGGCGCCGTTCGTACCGGCGCCGTGCGTGTCCGTGCTGTTCATACCGGCGCCATGGGTCCCGGCGCCCTCGGCCCCGGCACCGTTGGTCCCCGTGCCATGGGTCCCGGCGCCCTCGGCCCCGGCACCATTGGTCCCCGCGCCGTTGGTTCCGTTCGGGCCCCGCCGGGCGCGCCGCCCCGTCGGCGTCTGGCCCGTGCCCGTGCCCGTGCCGTCCGTTCCGCCCTGGGCGGCCCCGGGGCCCGAGGCCGTGTGGCCGGTGTCGGCTGCTGGGCCGGAGGCGCCCCGGCCGGCGGTCCCCGCCGCTGACCCCGTCCCGGACGTGCCCGCGGATGCCGCCGTGGCGTCCTCGGGCCCGCCCGCCTGGTCGGCGGCGGCCGCGGAGATCGGCACCTCCAGGACGTACGCGTGCCCGCCCATGCCCGGCATCTCATGCGTCTGCAGCACGCCACCGTGCCGCCGTACGATCCCCCGGACGATCGGCTCGTGCACCGGGTCGCCGCCCGCGTACGGACCCCGTACCTCGATCCGTACGACGTCGCCGCGCTGCGCCGCCGCCACCACGATCGTCGAGTCGCCCGTCGCGCCGCCGGGGCCCCCGGCCGCCTTTCCGGTGGAGTCGACTCCGGCCACGTCCGCGATCAGGTGCGCCAGCGCCTGTGCCAGGCGCTCCGCGTCCACCTCGGCCTCGATCGGCGGCGCGTGCACGGCGAACTGCGCCCGCCCCGGGCCGATCAGCTCGACCGCGCCCTCGACGCCGGCCGTGACGACCTCGTCCATCGAGACCGGGTGCCGCGTGAAGTCCTCGCTGCCCGAGTCGAGCCGCTGGTAGCTGAGGACGTTGTCCACCAGCGTGGTCATCCGGGTGTAGCCGGCGGCGAGGTGGTGGAGGATCTGGTTCGCCTCGGGCCACAGCTGCCCGGCCGGGTCGTCGGCGAGCACGCCGAGTTCACCGCGCAGCTCCAGCAGCGGGCCGCGCAGCGACTGGTCGAGTACGGCGAGCAGCTGGGCGTTGCGGGCGGCGACCGCCTCGTACCGCTCGGCGTGTTCCTGGCGCTCCTGGGCGAGCCGCGCCGTGAGCTCGTCCCGCTCCTGATTGAGCCGCGCGGTGAGTTTCTCGACCTCCTCCGCGTGCCGCGCGGTGAGCTTCTCCAGCTCCTCCGCGTGCTTGGCTGTGACCTTCTCCAGCTCCTCGGCGTGTTGCGCCACGAGGGCTTCCTCGGGCCGCCGGTCGGTGAAGGTCATCACCGCGCCGACGAGCTGATCACCGTCCCGCACGGGCGCGGTCGTCAGGTCGACCGGTACCGGGCTGCCGTCCTTCGCCCACAGCACCTGGCCGCGCACCCGGTATTTGCGGCCGGAGCGCAGGGTCTCGGTGAGCGGGGACTCCTCGTACGGGAGAGGGGAACCATCCGCGCGCGAGTGGTGTACAAGAGGATGAAGCTCCTGACCGCCCAAGTCGCTGGCCCGGTAGCCGAGGATCTGCGCGGCGGACGGGTTGACGAGGACCACCTTGCCCTCGGTGTCCACGCCGACCACGCCCTCCGCCGCCGCGCGCAGGATCATCTCGGTCTGGCGCTGCTGGCGGGCGAGTTCGGCCTCCGTGTCGAGCGTCCCGGTCAGGTCGCGCACGACGAGCATCAGCAGTTCGTCGCCGGTGTAGCTGTACTGGTCGGCGTACGGGGTCCGGCCGTCCTCCAGATTCGCGCTGGTGACCTCGACGGGGAACTGCACGCCGTCGGTGCGCCGCGCGATCATGCGCGTCGGCTTGGTGCGGCCCGCCTCGTCCCGGTCCGGGCGGCGCATCGAGCCCGGAATGCGATTGGAGTCGAAGGTGGGGAGGAGATCGAGAAGCCCGCGGCCGACGAGCGCCGTTCCCGGCACCTCGAAGGTCTCGAGCGCGATGTGGTTGGCGTTGACGACCGTGCCGTTGCAGTTGACCAGCAGCAGGGCGTCCGGGAGGGCGTCGAGTATGGCTGCGAGGCGAGCAGCGCCTCGGGATGGCCTGCTGCTCACGACGACGCTTCCTCCCTGATGTACCGCACCTTGCCCGACACTCGCGGTCATTGTGCCGCCGCGTCCGTTGAGTGTCCTCCAGGGAGTCTACGGGCAGCGGGCGCGGGCGCGGCGGTAGATGAGAGGGAGGTCGCAGCACGACGTACGCGTCTCGACGCACGCCTGGACAAACCCCCTGGGCGCGCTCACCGGTCGGTTCCGTCCCAGGCCCGGCCAATACTCCAGGTCAGCTCCCAGGAAGGCGCAAAACCTCGGAAAATCTGTCCCACCGGGCGATCTCGCACCCGTTCACCCGAGTGAACCGCGCGTCCACCGGCCGCCCCGCCCAACGCCCCCGCAGATGCCCCGTGGCCGGCCCCCCGTACTGCCCCGTGCACATCGCCCCGGGCGGCACGGGCGCGAACGGTTCCCTCCCCCACACCGTCGCGTCATCCAGCTGATCGCACGCCTCCCCCGCGGCCGGATGCGTCCCGCCCGTGGGATGACACGTCAGCGTGTACGTGACGGAGTCCGCGACCACGCCGCTCCGCGACACGGTGACGACCAAACGGTCGCCGCCCTCCCCGTCGTACGGCCTGGGCAGCGGCACGGGCGCTGCCCAGGCGGGGACGCTCAGCGCGGCCACAGAGGCGGCCGCCGAGACGGCGGCGACGGCGAGGCGGTGCAACACAGGCATGGGGGCGCTCCAGGTGTGATCACATCGGGGCGCACTGCCCCTGCCCGTCTAACGCGCCGCCGTCGTGCGCGTTGCGCCGCCATAAGGGCTTTGCGATGCGACCCGCCAGCCGAGTACCGTAGGCGGCGATTGGTGACATCCCCCTGGGCTGTGACATCATCTGCACACACCGCATCGCGCTCGCGCGAATATGCTCGGTGTGCATGGAGGCTTCGCCTAGTCTGGTCTATGGCGCCGCACTGCTAATGCGGTTTGGGGTAACCCCCCATCCCGGGTTCAAATCCCGGAGCCTCCGCACTGACCGGAGCCCCGGCCCCACGGCCGGGGCTCCGCCGCGTTTACCCCTCCAGGCGCCCCCACCACCCCACCCGGCCGGCCGCCCCTTGCGTGCCAACCTGGTCACGCATGGTAACCATCGCCAGCCCGGCCTCAGCCCCCGTGTGCCTGCCTCGCTCCGTCGCCCCGCCGCTCCCCGGCGACCGCCAAAAGGGAGTTTTCCCAGCTCGGAGGGGGTGTGGGAAACGGATTTCGTCTGACGCCGCAGGTCATGTAATGTTGTCCCCGCAACGCCGACCGGCAAGAAAAACCGCCGGGAAGCCAAGCGCTCGTAGCTTAACGGATAGAGCACTTGACTACGGATCAAGAGGTTGCAGGTTCGAATCCTGCCGAGCGCGCCCCAGCCCAGAGGGCCCTTCCGATCATCGGAAGGGCTCTCTGGCGTATGCGTTGACATCAACGGTGACAGCAGCCGTGGCCTGGTGATGATCAATAGCCGGGTTGGGGTCAGGCTGGGGCTATGAGCCGCACGCTCGCCATCCCTCCCCGGCGCGTATGGTCGACGGGCCCGGGTGGCCGGGTCAGGCATCGTGCGGAACGACGACGATTTGGTACGCGTCCTCGTAGGCGATCCTTCCTGGATCCGACGAGTGCATCATGCGGCACCCGATCCCATGAGCGGCGAGGATCTCCAAGTAGCCGTCTACTCGCTTGATCAGGTCCCGCGAGGTGGATTTGAACCAGGCAGCCGCCCCGGGGTGAAGCGCGCGGTCGTAGACCGTCGGGTCGACGGAGGAGGGGTCGGGATAGGCCGCGTTGTACCAGTCATTGTTGGTCCGCCTGAAGCGCTCCTGCTCAGCGGTGAGCTTCCCGTCCCGTGCCAGGCCGTTGACCAGTCCGAATACGCCGGTGAAGTATCCGCGCTCGTTCGGGGTCGTGCTCTGGAATCGTATGTACGGCGCTTCGTTCGCAAGACCTCTTGCTCCGCCGATCTCCACGGCGAAGATGCTACGGGCCCGGCTGATCGTGTGTCCGGGGGACGGGGATCTCTCAAGGGCGCCCCCACTCGGTGGACCGATCACCCGTGTGGCGCTGCCTGGGATCAGAGCTTCTGAGAACCCGTCAATGTACTGAGGATCGTTGAGCCCCTTCCGGGGTCGGCCGGTCCGCCGGGGGCTCGAACGTCACATCGGCGGCGTGCGGGACGATTTCGACCTCGTCGCCCAGCGCCCATTCGGCGACGCGGGAGACCATCGCGGCGGGCACCATGTCGCTGATGCCGGGCGCCGCGGGGATGTCGTAGGTCGCGTGGGCGTCGTGCGGCATGACCACGCGGTAGCCCTGGGCCAGCGCCGTACGCGCCGTCGCGCTGACGCACATCTCCGACATCACTCCGCATATGGCCAGGGCCTGGATTCCCGTCTCGTTGAGAAGCCGCGCGAGGGGCGTGTCCTGGAAACCGTCGTCCTCCGTCTTGCGGATCACGACGTCCCCGAGGTCTTGGTGGACGGGCAGGTGCAGCTCCCAGCCCGGTGTCCCCGGCTCGTCGGGCGCGCCCTCCGGGCCGTCGTTCTGGAGCTGGACGACGAGCGCGCCGGCCGTACGGGCCCTGGCCATCAGGTCCTTGACGCACACCACCATCCGCGGTGCCGCGGGCACCGCGTCCGGACCCGAGGCGAAGGCCGATTGGACGTCTACGACGATCAGGGCCTGGACGGGGGACACATGGGCAGCCATGGGGGGATTATGCCGTCCCCTGGGATGCGTGGGGAGGCTGGTTCGCGCGGGTCGGTTGGTTTGTGTGGGGAGGCTGGTTCCGTTTCCGTGGAAACAGCCTCCCTCCGGGTGGGAGAGCAGGGATCAGTCCTGCCCGGCCTTCCAGAACACCGGCTCCTTGTCGAAGTCGCCCGTGTACGAGGTGACCGACGGGGTCTCGCCGGCGGGCAGCAGGAAGACCTTGCAGAGGGTGGCGTTGTCGCCCGCGCCGAAGTCGTCCGGGTCCTCGCCGGGGCACTTGGCGACGTCGCCGTTCAGGGTGATGAGGGCCTTCGCGTCCTCGCCGCGGCTGTCACGGAGATTGACCGGGGTGGTGAGGAAGGGGTAGTGGATCGAGTTCTTGCCGATGTTCTGGAAGCTCATCGTCACGTAGTACGGCTGGAGCTTCCGCTCCTCGGCGTTGAGGGCCACCTTGTCCAGGTCCGACTGCGCGCCCTTCACCACGCTCTTGGCCGCGATCCTCAGGGTGCCCGTCTTGTCCGAGCGCTTGTAGGTGATCGGGGTGGACTCGCCGAGGGCGAGGGTCTTGCCCGCGTCGGAGTCCAGCGCCTTGCTGGGGGTGGCGGAGGGCTTGGGCTCCTTGGTGGGCGTCTTCTCGCCGCCGTCCTGGGCGAGGTTGTCGTTGCAGCCGGTGACGAGCAGGGCGAAGCCGGCGGCACACAGGACGGTGACGGCGGTGCGGTGGCGCGTGGATCGGATACGCATGAGTCGGTCCCCGTTGACGTGAGTTCGTGGTGCGGCGGGCTGGATGCGCAGGCCCGTCGATGTGGTGTGCACACATCATGGCCGTGACAAAGCCCCAGGCCAGAGGCGATGATCCACTCGAAGCGAGGCTGAGACCGGGCCGTTGCAAAGTAACCGGGGGCGGAATGGATTTC
The DNA here is from genome assembly GCF_039532705.1 of Streptomyces sparsogenes subsp. cuspidosporus. Lineage (NCBI taxonomy): Bacteria > Bacillati > Actinomycetota > Actinomycetes > Kitasatosporales > Streptomycetaceae > Streptomyces > Streptomyces sparsogenes. Next base: position 15,539 of record NZ_BAAASD010000033.1, read on the forward strand.
CCTGGGCGCTCGGAATGACGTACAGTTACCAGCACCGACGCGGGGTGGAGCAGCTCGGTAGCTCGCTGGGCTCATAACCCAGAGGTCGCAGGTTCAAATCCTGTCCCCGCTACTCATACGAGGGCCCGGCACATCAGTGCCGGGCCCTCGGCCGTTTCAGCCCGGGATCTTCCAGGCCACGGGGCTCTCGGTGTGATCGCCCGTGGCGTAGGTGACGGTGGCCGGGGCGGTGCCCCGGGGCAGCAGGAAGATTTTGCACAGGGTGACGGTCCGACCCGCTCCGAAGTCGTCCGGGTCCTTGCCGGGGCACCGCTTCACTCCCTCGTCCCCCGTGATCAGCACCTCCTGGGGCACGCCGGCGCGGTCCTCCAGGCCGGTGGGGGTGTTCAGGAAGGGGTAGTGGATGGCGGCGTCACCGACGTTCGTGAAGGTCATCGTGACGTAGTACGGCCGCAGTCGCCGGTCCGCGGCCCGCAGGGCGTCCTTGGGCAGGTCGGCCTGGGAGCCCCGCACCACGCTCTTCGCCGCGATCTTCAGGGTGTCCCGGACGTTGTCCGAGCCGCGCTTGTAGGTGATCGCCGCGGCCTTGCCGAGGGCCAGGGTGCCGTCTCCGTTGCTGTCGCCGTCGAGCGCTCGGCCTCTCGAGGCCGCCGGTCCCGGTCCGCGCCCCGGCTGCGCGGCGGCGGTGTCCTCCTCGCAGCCGGTGGCCAGCAGGGCGAGGCCCGCCGCGCAGAGGAGGGCGGCGGCGCGGGTGCGGGGGGAGCGGTTGAGCACGTTGGGGGGTCCCGTCGGTGGTGAACGTGGCGTTGTCGCGTCTGGTGAGCTCGTACGTGTTGATCTTGTGCGTACTGATCCCGTACGCGGTGATCCCGTGCGCGGTGATCTCGTGCGCGGTGATCTCGTGCGCGGTGATCTCGTGCGCGGTGATCGTGTACGGGGGGATCGTGTACGGGGGGATCTCGCGCGTGGTGAGCTCTACGTGGCGATCTTGTACTGCAGATCATCATGGTCGCGACAAAAGCCCTGACCGGCGCCGATACCAACCCGCAGCAAGCCTGAGACGGGGCCGTGACGCGCCGCCCCGGGCGTCCGCGAGTCGCAGGGCAGCGCGATTGTCAGTGGGGGGTGCCATGCTGCTTGCACAGTGGCCGGGCTGACCCGGCGGCGTTCGGGGCGGGCCCGACGGGGGTGGGCCCGCCCCGAACGTGAGTCGTGAGCTGCGTGTGGTGAGGCGCGAGCCCGGGGCTCAGCCGTTCTGGCCGAGCGGCAGGGCCTCGGCCAGCGTGCGCCACTCCGCCAGCGGGATGTCGCTCATGGGGTTGTCGGTGACGACCTGCACCGCCAGGTGGTCCGCGCCCGCCGCCAGGAACTCGTCGACGCGGCGGCGGATCGCCTCCGCGTCACCGAGGGCGAAGACGGAAGAGACGAGGCGGTCGCTGCCGCCGTCGCGGAAGTCGTCCTCGCCGAATCCCAACCGGAGGAGGTTGTTGGTGTAGTTGGGCAGCGAGAGGTAGAAGGCGAGATAGCCACGGGCGACGGTGCGAGCGCGGTCCAGGTCCGGTTCGAGGACGACCTTGAGCTCCGGGGCGAGGAGGGGGTCGGGGCCCAGGATCTCGCGGGCCTTGGCGGTGAACTCGGCCGTGACGAGGTAGGGGTGGGCACCCGCGGCGCGGTCGCGGGACAGCTTCAGCATCTTCGGGCCGAGGGCGGCCAGCACCCGGCGGGAGGCGGGGACGGGGGTCGGCGCGGCGTCGAGGGCGTCGAGGTACTCGCGCATCGCCGTGTACGGGCGGGAGTAGTCCTTGGCCAGGCGGCTGTGGCTCACCCCGAGGCCGAGCAGGAAGCGGTCGCCATGCGCCGGGTCGAGGGCGGCGTGGTGCTCGGCCACCTCGGCCGCCGTGTGGTCCCAGATGCTGAGGATGCCGGTCGCCACGGTGATCCGGGAGGTCGCCTCCAGGAGGAGGGCGGCCTGGTCCAATGAGGGGCTGCCGCCGAGCCACAGCGCTGGGAAGCCGAGCTCTTCCAACTCGGCCGCGGCGTCCCTGATCGCGCCGTGCCGCGCGGGGTCCGTCGCGCGGAGGGCTCCGGTCCAGATGCCCGTCCGGCCCAGTGTCGTGGCGAGTGCCCTGCCGGAGGTCGTGCCGGGCGTGTCGCTCTGTGTGTGGTGAGAGGCCATACGACCATTCAACCGGAGGCCCCATCCGGTTGATTCCCGCCGCGCGGTCGTACGCCGATTCGGCACCGGATTCTCACCTGAGAGGGCCTGAGAGGGCCTGAGGGGGCCTGGGAGAGCCCAAGAGGGGCCGGCCGGGGGCCGAGCGGAGCGCACAGCATTCTCAGGTTTTTCACAGACAGCCGAAAGGGGGCTCTCAGACGGCCGCCCGAGGGTGACAACCATGAAGGCGACCTCGCCCCATGGGCGTTCCGAACTGCTGCGGCCCGACGGCAGCCCCGTACGGGTGCTGGTGGTGGACGATGAGTCGGCGCTCGCCGACCTGCTCTCGATGGCGCTGCGCTACGAGGGCTGGGAGGTGCGGACGGCCGGCGACGGCGCGGAGGCTCTGCGGATCACCCGCGAGCTGCGCCCGGACGCCGTCGTCCTGGACATCATGCTGCCCGACATGGACGGGCTCACGCTGCTGGGGCGGGTCCGCGGTGAACTCCCCGAGGTGCCGGTGCTCTTCCTGACCGCGAAGGACGCGGTCGAGGACCGGATCGCCGGGCTGACCGCGGGCGGCGACGACTACGTCACCAAGCCCTTCAGCCTGGAGGAGGTCGTGGCCCGGCTGCGCGGCCTGCTGCGCAGGTCCGGGGCCGCGGCGGCGCGCAGCGAGTCGCTGCTGACCGTGGGCGATCTGGTCCTGGACGAGGACAGCCACGAGGTCTCGCGGGCCGGCCGGGAGATCCATCTGACCGCGACCGAGTTCGAGCTGCTGCGCTACCTGATGCGCAATCCGCGCCGCGTGCTCAGCAAGGCCCAGATCCTCGACCGGGTGTGGAGCTACGACTTCGGCGGCCAGGCCAACGTCGTGGAGCTGTACATCTCCTACCTTCGCCGGAAGATCGACGCGGGGCGCAGCCCGATGATCCACACCCGGCGTGGCGCGGGGTATCTGATCAAGCCGGGCGAGTAGGTGAGCCGGGCCATGGCGTTCTCCCCTGCCGGCGGTGCGCCCGCCGGTGCGTCTGCCGCTGCGCCCGCCGGGCCCCGGCCGTCCCGTCCGTCCTCCCCGTCCGGCAGGCGGTCCGCGCGCCGCCGCCGCAGGCCGTGGTCGCTGCGCACCCGGCTGGTCTTCTCCGCGGTCGGGCTGATCGCCGTCGTCTGCGCCGTCATCGGCACGGTCACCACCATCGCCCTCCACACCTATCTGTACGACCAGGTGGACAAGCAGCTCTCCGGCGTCGCCATGCGGGTCGCGGGCCCGCCCTTCGGCATCGGCAAGACCCCGCTGCCCGACAGCGGCGGGGGCCGCTGGACCGAGGACATCCGCGACACCGTCGCCGGGCCCGGCCAGCCGATGGGGACCCTCGCCGCCGAGGTCGGGGGCGGCGGCGAGCTGGGCGACAGCGCGATCAGCTCGCAGCACGAGTCCACCACGGGGGAGCCCCGGATCTCCGGCAGCTCTCTCACCTCCGCGCAGCGGAAGGCGCTGAGCCAGGTCCCCCGGGACGGGGCGGAGCACACCGTCGACATCCCCGACAAGGGCGAATACCGCGTCACGTACGTCATCGGCGGCCACGGCGACTTCCTGGTCGGCATCCCGACCGCCGAGGCGCAGAACACCATCGACACCCTCATCCTCGCCGAGGTCTCCGTCACCGCGGCCGGGCTGGTCGCCGCCGGGATCGCCGGCGCAGCCATGGTCGGCATCTCGCTGCGCCCGCTGCGCCGGGTGGCGGCCACCGCCACCCGGGTCTCCGAACTCCCGCTGCACAGCGGCGAGGTGGCCCTGAGCGAGCGGGTTCCTTCCTCCGAGGCCGACCCGCGCACCGAGGTCGGCCAGGTCGGCGCGGCCCTGAACCGCATGCTCGGGCATGTGGAGTCGGCGCTCGCGGCCCGCCAGGAGAGCGAGACGCGGGTACGCCAGTTCGTCGCCGACGCCAGCCATGAGCTGCGTACCCCGCTGGCCTCGATCCGCGGCTACGCCGAGCTGACCAGACGCGGCCGCGAGGAGATCGGACCCGACACCCGCCACGCCCTCGGCCGCGTCGAGTCCGAGGCGGCGCGGATGACCGGCCTGGTCGAGGACCTGCTGCTGCTGGCGCGGCTCGACGCGGGCCGCCCCGTCGAGCGCGCGGAGCTCGACCTGTCGCCCCTGGTGGTCGACGCGGTCAGCGACGCCCGGGCGGCCGGGCCCGACCACAAGTGGCGCCTGGAGCTGCCCGACGACCCCGCGGTCGTGTACGGCGACGACGCCCGGCTGCGTCAGATCCTGGTCAACCTGCTGGCCAACGCCCGTACGCACACTCCGCCCGGGACGACGGTCACCGCGCGCGTGTATCCGTCCCCGTATCCCGCGTCCTGCGTCTCCCTGGAGGTCGAGGACGACGGGCCGGGCATCCCGCCCGACCTGCTGCCGCATGTCTTCGAACGCTTCGCGCGCGGCGACGCCTCGCGCTCGCGCGCCGCCGGGAGCACGGGGCTCGGCCTCGCCATCGTGCACGCCGTGGTCACGGCGCACGGCGGCCAGGTGACGGTGGACAGCGTCCCCGGACGCACCGTCTTCGGCGTCCACCTGCCCGCGCACCGGTCTTCCGCGCACCGGTCTTCCGCGCACCGGTCTTCCGCGCACCAGTCTTCCGCGCACCGGTCTCCCACCGGTCCTCCGTTCACCGCTCTTCCGGGCCCTGGCCTTCCGCGCACCAGGCGCCCGTACGCCAAGCCGCTGTCCATCAGTCCGTCACCCACTCACAGGCACCCCACAGGCTGACCACACAGCCATGACAGCGCCGCTGGCGAATGTCGTCCCCATGCGAACTCACACACCTCTCGAGGCACCGCCCGAGACACCCGGGACACCGGGGACGCCCCCGCAGACCCTGCCCGCCCGTGCGCATGTGACGGTCGGCCGGAGCCAGCCGGTGCTCGACGTCGTGGTCCCCGTGTACAACGAGGAGGCCGACCTCGAGCGGTGCGTGCGGCGGCTGCACGACCACCTGACCCGCACCTTCCCGTACCCCTTCCGCATCACCATCGCGGACAACGCGAGCACGGACCGCACGCCGGAGATCTCCGCCCGACTCGACGACGGCATCGACGAGGTCACGGCGGTCCGGCTGGAGCAGAAGGGCCGGGGCCGCGCGCTGCGCACCGTCTGGTCGATGTCGCGGGCGCCGGTGCTGGCCTACATGGACGTGGATCTGTCCACCGACCTCAACGCGCTGCTGCCGCTGGTGGCCCCGCTCATCTCCGGCCACTCGGACCTGGCGATCGGGTCCCGGCTCGCGCGCAGCTCGCGTGTGGTGCGCGGCCCCAAGCGGGAGTTCATCTCCCGCGCGTACAACCTGATCCTGCGCGGCAGCCTGTCCGCCCGCTTCTCGGACGCCCAGTGCGGCTTCAAGGCGATCCGCAAGGACGTCGCCGAGCGGCTGCTGCCGCTGGTCGAGGACACCGGGTGGTTCTTCGACACCGAGATGCTGGTGCTGGCCGAGCGGGCGGGGCTGCGCATCCACGAGGTGCCGGTGGACTGGGTCGACGACCCCGACTCCACGGTCCACATCGTGAGGACGGCCACCGAGGACCTCAAGGGCGTCTGGCGGGTGGGGCGCGCGCTGGCCACTGGCGCGCTGCCGCTCGATCGGCTGCGCCGCCCCTTCGGCGACGACCCGCGCGACCGGGGGCTGAGCGGGGTCCCGGGCGGGCTGGCCCGGCAGTTGGTCGGCTTCTGCGTGGTGGGCGCGCTCAGCACGCTCGTCTATCTGCTGCTGTACTCCCTCTTCCGGCTGGGCACGGGCCCGCAGGTGGCCAACGCGCTGGCCCTGCTGCTGTCGGCGCTCGGCAACACCGCGGCCAACCGGAGGCTCACCTTCGGGGTACGGGGCCGGGACCGGGCGGTGCGCCACCAGGCCCAGGGGCTGGTGGTGTTCGCCATCGGCCTCGCCCTGACCAGCGGTTCCCTGGCCGCCCTGGACGCCGCCGCCTCCGGCACCCCGGCGCACAGCACCGAACTCGCCGTCCTGATCGCCGCCAACCTCGCCGCGACCGTGCTGCGCTTCCTGCTCTTCCGGGCCTGGGTCTTCCCCTCGGACAGCGCGGACAGCGCGGACAGCGCGGGCATCGGCGCTCCCACCGTCCCTGACCCGACCGACGACAATCCGAGGACAACCCGATGACGACGTACGACCAGGGCTTCCGCGCGGCAGGGCCGCCGCCCCCGACCCCTCCGACCCCTCCGGCCCCGCTCCCCGCGCGGCCGGAGGCCCCGGCGGGCTCGCGCCTGGTCCGGGCGTGGCGCGGCCGGCCGGAGGACCCGCGCTGGGCGCGGCCCGCGCTGTGGGGGCTGCTGGCCGTCACCGCCGTGCTCTACCTGTGGAGTCTGGGCGCGTCCGGCTACGCGAACCAGTTCTACTCGGCCGCGGTGCAGGCGGGCAGCGAGAGCTGGAAGGCGTTCTTCTTCGGCTCCTCCGACGCCGGCAACTCCATCACCGTCGACAAGCCCCCGGCCGCCCTGTGGCCGATGGCCCTGTCGGTGCGGCTGTTCGGCCTGAGCTCCTGGGCGATCCTGGTCCCCGAGGCGCTGATGGGCGTGGCGACGGTCGGGCTGCTGTATGCGGCGGTGCGGCGCCGGTTCAGCGCGGCCGCCGGTCTCATCGCGGCGGCGACGCTGGCGGTGACCCCGGTCGCGGCGCTGATGTTCCGGTTCAACAACCCCGACGCGCTGCTGTGTCTGCTGATGGTCGCGGCGGTCTACTGCGTGCTGCGCGCGCTGGAGGACGCCCGCACCAAGTGGCTGGTGCTCGCCGGAGTCTGCTTCGGCTTCGCCTTCCTGACCAAGACGCTGCAGGCGTGGCTCATCCTGCCGCCGCTGGCGGTGGTGTACGCGGTGTGCGCGCCGGCGAAGCCGGGCAGGCGGATCGGCCAACTGCTGCTCGCCGGGCTCGCGATGGTCGTCTCCGGCGGCTGGTGGGTGGCGATCGTCGAGCTGTGGCCGAAGTCCTCGCGCCCGTACATCGGCGGCTCGCAGAACAACAGCTTCCTCGAGCTGACCTTCGGCTACAACGGCCTGGGCCGGATCAACGGCAACGAGACCGGCAGCGTCGGCGGCGGCGGCAACGGCGGCGGCCGGTGGGGCGAGACCGGCATCGACCGGCTCTTCGGCTCCGACATGGGCGGTCAGATCGCCTGGCTGCTGCCCGCGGCCTTCATCCTGCTGCTCGCCGGGGTCTGGCTGACCTGGCGGGCGAAGCGCACGGACACCCGGCGCGCGGCGTTCCTGGTGTGGGGCGGCGCGATGCTGATGACCTTCGCCACCTTCAGCTTCATGTCCGGGATCTTCCACCAGTACTACAACATCGCGCTCGCGCCCTACATCGCGGCGATCGTGGGCATGGGCGCGGCGATGCTGTGGGAGCGGCGGACCACCGTCGCGGCCTCGATGGTGCTCGCCGCCACGGTCGCGGTGACGGCCGTCTGGTCGTACGTGATGCTGAACCGCTCCCCCGACTGGCACCCCTGGCTGCGCTGGGCCGTGCTGATCGGCGGGCTCGCGGCGGCGGCCGGGCTGTTGGCCGGGGCGCGGCTGGGCGGGCGGCCGGCGCTGGGCGTGGCGGCCCTCGGCCTCGCGGCGTCGCTGGCCGGGCCCCTCGCGTACACGCTGAACACGGTCGACACCCCGCACCGCGGCTCGATCGTCACCGCCGGTCCAGCGGTGTCGGGCGGCATGGGCGGTCCCGGCGGTGGGCCGGGCGGCTTCCGGGCCGGCTTCCGGGACGGTGCCAACGGCGGCCCGCCGGGCCTCGGCAACGGCAACGGGCAGGGCCAGAACGGTCAGAACGGCCAGGGCCAGAACGGCCCGGGTCAGAACGGCCCGGGTCAGAACGGCGGTCCTGCCGGTCAGCAGGGCATGCCCCCCGGCGGCGGTCAGCAGGGCGGCCAGAACGGCGGCTTCCCCGGCGGCGGCCAGTCCCAGCAGAACGGCAGCGGCCAGGGCCAGAACGGCCAGGGCAACCGGCTGGGCATGCTGCCCGGCGGCATGGGCGAAGGCGGCCGACGCGGCGGCGGCATGGGCGGTCTGCTGGACGGCCCGAGTGTCAGCTCCAAGGTCAAGGCCGCGCTGGAGAAGAACGCCGGGGACTACACCTGGGTGGCGGCCGCGATCGGCTCGCAGAACGCCGCGGGCTACCAACTCGCCACCGAGGAACCGGTGATGGCCATCGGCGGCTTCAACGGCAGTGACCCGTCCCCGACCCTCGCGCAGTTCAAGGAGTACGTGAAGCAGGGCAGGATCCACTACTTCATCAGCTCGGGCGGCATGGGCGGCATGGGCGGCGGCCCGGGCGGCGGCCCGGGCGGCGGCCCGGGCGGCGGGAACGGCACCTCCTCCCAGATCAGCTCGTGGATCCAGGCCAACTTCAAGAAGGTCACCGTGGACGGCACCACCCTCTACGACCTGACCCAGAAGGCCTCGAACAAGTCCTGATCCGGCGAGGCGCGCGGCTCAGCCAGCTGCCGAGCGGGCCGGTGAGCGGACCGCCGAGCGGGCCGGTGAGCGGGGAAATCCCCCGGTCACCGGCCCTTTCGCCGTCCCGGCCCAATATTTCCTGTACGGCGTAGAGGAGTCGCTGTACGGTGTACGAACCTCGCCCATACGCCGTACAAGACACGCAAGGAGTGCCCATGACGGCGCAACTCGCCGACCCCACGTCCGACACCCCGCCCGGGCACCAGTCCGGCGGGCACCCCCAGCGCTGGCTGATTCTCGGCGTCATCTGCCTCGCCCAGCTCACCGTGCTGCTCGACAACACCATCCTCAACGTCGCGATCCCCTCCCTCACCGAGGAGATGGCCGCCTCCACGGCCGACGTCCAGTGGATGATCAACGCCTATTCGCTCGTCCAGTCCGGACTGCTGCTCACCGCGGGCAACGCCGCCGACCGCTACGGCCGGAAGAAGATGCTCGTCGCGGGGCTCGCCCTGTTCGGGATCGGCTCGCTGATCGCCTCGCTGGCGCAGGGGCCGGGCCAGCTGATCGCCGCACGCGCGGGCATGGGGGTCGGCGGGGCGCTGCTGATGACCACCACCCTGGCCGTGGTCGTCCAGATCTTCGACGAGGGCGAGCGTCCCAAGGCCATCGGCGTGTGGGGCGCCGTCAGCTCGCTCGGTTTCGCCGCGGGCCCGCTGATCGGTGGCTCGCTCCTCGAGCACTTCTGGTGGGGCTCGATCTTCCTGATCAACCTCCCGGTGGCGCTGCTCGGTCTCGCCGCCGTCGTCTGGCTGGTGCCGGAGTCGAAGAACCCGACCGGCGACCGGCCCGACCTGCTCGGCGCGCTGCTGTCCACGATCGGCATGACCGGCGTCGTCTTCGCGATCATCTCGGGGCCCGAACACGGCTGGACGTCCCAGCGGGTGCTGCTGTCGGCCTTCGTGGGCGTGGTGGTGCTGACCGGCTTCGCGCTGTGGGAGCGCCGGATCCCCCACCCGATGCTGGACATGCACTTCTTCCGCGACCGCCGCTTCGTGGGGGCCGTCGGGGGCGGCATCCTCGTCGCCTTCGGCATGGGCGGCTCGCTCTTCCTGCTCACCCAGCACCTGCAGTTCGTGCTCGGATACGACGCGCTGGGCGCGGGCCTGCGGACCGCCCCGCTCGCGCTGGTGATCGTCGGGCTGAACCTCACGGGTGTCGGCGCCCGGCTGCTGCAAAAGCTCGGCACCCCGGTCACCATCTTCTGTGGGATGGGCCTGCTGGCGCTGGGGCTGGCCCTCATCGCGACGCTCGGCGCCGACGGATACGGCGGGATGCTCCTCGGACTGGTCGTGATGGGGGCGGGCATCGCGGTCTCCATGCCCGCGATGGCCACGGCCATCATGTCGGCGATCCCGCCGGAGAAGGCCGGGGTGGGCGCGGGCGTCAACGGCACGCTCACCGAGTTCGGCAACGGCCTGGGCGTGGCCGTCCTCGGCGCGGTCCTGGGCTCCCGGTTCGGCGCGCTGCTGCCCGCGGCCGCCGCCGGGGCCGGCTCGTTCCCGACCGCCTACGCCGCCGCGCGCACCGAGGAGGAGCGGGCCACCGTCGCGGACGCCTTCGCCTCGGGTGTGCAGACCAGCCAACTGGTCGGAGCGGCGGCCGTGCTCGCGGGCGGCGTGCTGACGGCGGTGCTGCTGCGCCGTGCCGAACGATCTTCACAGGAGATCTCAGCGGCATAGCATCGGGTAGTAAGACGTCATCGGCCGCGCATCCCCAGCCGCGCGGCCCTGGCGCAGGGACGAAGGGGAGCGCGCCATGGCAACAGGCAGCCGTGTCAGCCGTCCGCGGACCAGCATCTGGCTCTCCGAGCGCAAGGCCTCCAAGCGCAGGGGCGAGCAGCAGCCGGCCGGGCTCGACCACGTCAAGATCGTCGCGGCCACGGTCCGGCTGCTGGACGCCGAGGGGCTGGCCGGGTTCTCGATGCGCCGGCTGGCGGCCGAGCTGGGGGTCACCGCGATGTCGGTCTACTGGTACGTCGAGACCAAGGACCAGCTCCTCGAACTCGCCCTCGACGCGGCGATGGGCGAGATGTCGCTCCCCGCCGGAAGCCTGGGCCCCGTCGAGGGCTATGAGCACCTGGGGCACCTGGAGCCCGAGGAGCGGGACTGGCGCGATCAGCTGCGTCAGATCGCTTCCGAATACCGCAGGCTGCTGGTCGCCCACCCCTGGCTGTCCCCGCTGATGGGCGAGTACATGAACATCGGGCCGAACGCCATGGCCTTCTCCACCGCCGTGCAGCGCGTGCTCCACAACAGCGGCCTGCCCACCTCCGAGGTGCCGGGCGCGCTGGCCCTCGTCTTCCAGTTCGTCTACGGCTTCAGCACCATCGAGGGCCGCTTCGCCGCCCGCTGCCGGGCGGCGGGCGTCAGTCAGGACGAGTTCTTCGCCGAGATGATGGGCACCATCGAGGGCCGCCCGGAGTTCGACGAGTCGCGGGCGCTCATGGAGGCCCGGGGCGGCAGCACCGTCCAGGAGATGCGCGAGCGGGACTTCACCTTCGCCCTGGACTGTGCGATCGCCGGTATCGAGGCCCTCCGGGACGGCCACGCCCCCGCCCGCGGCGAGGACTGAGGCCGCTCCCGGCCCGCCACCGGCCCCCGGCACCTCAGGTGTCCGGCAGCTCCTTGCCCTGCACGGCCTGGCCCCCCTGAATCGCTTGTATGTCCAGCTCCACTCGCAGCGTCGTGCCGATGGCGGCGATGCCCGCCGCGACCACCTGGTTGTAGTTCATCGCGAAGTCCTCCCGCCGCAGCTGCGCCGTGGCGCGGAAGGCGGCTCGCACCCCGCCCCAGGGGTCGGGGCCCGTGCCCAGATACGTCAGGTCCAGGTCGACCTCGCGGACCACGCCGTGGAGGGTCAGCTCGCCGTGGACCGTCCAGCGGTCCGCGCCGGCCGGGGTCAGTCCGGTGCTCCGGTACGTCAGGACCGGGAAGCGCTCCACGTCCAGGAAGTCGGCCGACCTCAGATGGTCGTCCCGCATCCCGTTCCCCGTGTCGATGCTCGCGGCCTGGATGACCGCCTCCACCCCGGACTTCTCGATGTCCTCCGCTATCTCGATGCGCCCGCTGAACTCCGTGAACCGGCCGTGCACGCTGGAGATGCCCAGGTGCTGGGCGACGGCCGCCACCGTCGAGTGCGCCGGGTCGAGCGTCCACGCGCCGGGCGGCGGCAGCTCCACCCCGCCCTGCCGCGCCAGCACCACCGTGCCGACGTCCGCGCGCCCCGAGGCCGTGACGATCGCGGTCGAGGCGGCGGGGGCGTAGCCCACGGCGGTCGCGATGACCGTGTACGGCCCGGGCGCCAGCGGCTCGCCCGTGCGCACCGCGCCGTCCTCGTCGGCCTGGGCGCGCAGCACCTGAGCGCCCGTCATGTCGGTGACGGTCACCACGGCGTGCTGCACCGCCCAGCCGTCACGCGTGCGGATCAGGGCGCGCAGGCCCCCGCTCGCGCTCCCGCCCGTTCCTGCTCCAGTGGTCGTCATGCCGCCTCTCGCTCTCGCTCCCGCTCCCGTTTCCGTCGAGGCTGTCTCTTCAGTCGGGGCTGTGGTGTCGCGCACTGTGCGCGTGGTCTGTCCGTGTGACGGATGGTCGTGTGAGGGATGGTCGTGTGATGTCCGTGTGAGGGTCGTACGCCGGACCCGGGCGGCGGCGTCAGGCCGTCCCCTGCCTGGCAGGCTCTCCACCTGCTATACACCGCCGCCGGGATCCGGGTTCCGGGCCCGGCGCTTTCGCGCCGTCCCGGCCGTGACCGGGGCGCGTCTCCGCTCCGCGCGCCCCGGCCCCGGGGGTTCTTCGGTGCCGCCGGCCCCGTCAGTCGACGGGGTGGGAGAGTTCGACGTCGTGTCCGTCGATGCCCTGCCCCTGCACCGTCAGCGAGCCGGCGACCGGCGGGTAGCCGCTCGCGATGACCGTGTAGTCGCCCGCGTCCAGGTCGGTGAAGGCGTACGCCCCGTCCTCGCCGGTGGTCGCGGTGGCGATCACGTTCCCGGCCGCGTCGACCAGGGTGACCCGCGCGTCCGGCAGCGGCCGCCGGTCGACCCCGGCCCGCACCACGCCCTGCACCCGGGCGCCGGCCTGCAGCGCGATCTCGACCCGGGTCAGGCCCTGGGCGCCGACCTCGACGGGCAGCGCGGTGGGCCGGAAGCCGGCGGCGTTCACCGCGACCGTGAAGGTCCCGGCGACCAGCTCGTCGAAGCTGAAGTCGCCCTGCTCACCGGTCTTGCCGGTGGCCAGCACCTCGCCGCGGACATCGGTGACCACGACCATCGCCGCCTCGACCGGCTGCCCGTCGGCGGCGCCGCGCACGGTGCCCGCCAGGCCGCTGGTCGCCGCCAGCACCACGTCGAAGGCGAGCGGCTCCTCGCCGACCACGACGGTGGACGCCTGCGGCTGGTGGCCGTCGGCGGCCGCGATCAGGACGTAGGTGCCGGAGCCGGGGGCGTCCAGCGCGTACGAGCCGTCCACATGGGCCACCGAGCGGCCCAGCTGCCGTCCGTTCAGCGAGATCAGCGTGACCGCGGCGCGCGGCACGGCGGTGTGGTCCGCGTTCCGTACGAAGCCGTGCACACCCTGCCGGGGGCGGTGGTCGGCGCCGTCGCCTCCTGCGGAGGCGTACGCGGCCAGCCGCTGGGGGGCGGCCGCGCCCGCCAGGGCGTACTCCGACGTGGCGTCGGACAGGTCGGCGGACGGCGCGCCCACCAGCGCGGGCTCGAGCTGCTCCACGGCGCTCGCGCCGCCCGCGGCGCTCATGGCGGGGGCCTGCTCGGCCGGGGCCTCGGTGGCCTCCTCCGAAGAGGCGGCGCTCTGGTTGCCGGACCGGGTCTTCAGCGGGACCTCCTTGATGAACAGCGTGACGACGAAGGCCAGCAGCGCGGCCCCCGAGGCGTACAGGAAGACGTCCCCGATGCCGTGCCCGTAGGCGCTCTCCATGATCGTGCGGAACGGCTCCGGGAGCTTGTCCACGTCGGGGATCCCGCCGCCGCCGGTGCCCCCGTGGCCCAGGGCCTTGCCCTTGGGGCCCAGCTCGGCCAGGCCGTCCTTGACGTAGTGGGTGACGCGGTTGGCGAGCACCGCGCCCAGCGCCGAGACGCCGACCGCACCGCCCAGGGAGCGGAAGAAGGTCACGACCGCGCTGGCCGCGCCCAGGTCCTGCGGGGCCACCTGGTTCTGGGTGGCCAGCACCAGGTTCTGCATCATCATGCCGATGCCGAGGCCCATGAGGGCCATGAAGATCGCCAGGTGCCAGTAGGGCGTGTCGTACCGCATGGTGCCGAGCAGCCCCAGCCCCGCGGTCACCAGCACACCACCGGTGACCAGCCAGGCCTTCCAGCGGCCGGTCTTGGTGATGACCTGGCCGGAGACGGTCGAGGAGACGAACAGGCCGCCGATCATCGGGATGGTCATGACGCCGGACATCGTCGGCGACTTGTCCCGCGCGAGCTGGAAGTACTGGCTGAAGAAGACGGTCCCGGCGAACATCGCGACACCGACGAACAGCGAGGCGATCGACGCGAGGGTGATGGTCTTGTTGCGGAACAGCCGCAGCGGGATGATCGGCTCGCTCGCCTTGTTCTCGATCAGGAGGAAGACCAGGCCGAGCAGGATCGAGCCGCCGACCATGGCGCCGGTCTGCCAGGAGAGCCAGTCGTACTTGTCACCCGCGAAGGTGACCCAGATCAGCAGCAGCGAGACCGCGGCGCTGATGAAGAAGGCACCGGACCAGTCGACCTTGACCTCCCGCTTGACGACCGGGAGCTTCAGGGTCTTCTGCAGCACGATCAGCGCGATGACCGCGAACGGCACGCCCACGTAGAAGCACCAGCGCCAGCCGAGCCAGGAGGTGTCGGTGATCACGCCGCCCAGCAGCGGGCCGCCGACGGTCGCCACCGCGAAGGTCGCGCCGAGGTAGCCGCTGTAGCGGCCGCGCTCGCGCGGGGAGATCATCGCGGCCATGACGATCTGCGCCAGGGCCGACAGACCGCCGACGCCGATGCCCTGCACCACACGGCAGGCGATCAGCATGCCGGAGTTCTGCGAGAGCCCGGCGACCACGGAGCCGGCCACATAGATGATCAGCGATATCTGGACCAGGAGCTTCTTGCTGAACAGGTCGGAGAGCTTGCCCCACAGCGGGGTGGCGGCGGTCATCGACAGCAGGGCGGCGGTGACCACCCAGGTGTACGAGGACTGACCGCCGTGGAGGTCCGCGATGATCTCCGGGAGGGCGTTCGAGACGATCGTCGAGGAGAGGATCGCGACGAACATGCCGAGCAGCAGCCCGGACAGCGCCTCCATGATCTGCCGGTGGGTCATCGGTGCCGCCGGGTCGGCGCCGTGGCCGTGGTGACCGCGGTGGCCGCCGCCGTGCTTGGCGTGGGCGGGGTGCCCCGCGGGTCCCCGCACACCGCCGTCCGGTGTGGTCGTTGCCATGGAGTTCCTTAACGTTGCGTTGGTGTACGGGTGGTGCTCTCGTCCCGGAGCTGGGGAACCCGGGACCTGGTGTCACCGAAGCTCGTCCGCAGCCGGGCGAGTAGTTCGTTGAGGCGGCCGACGTCGTCATCGGACCAGTCGCTCAGACAGGCGGCGAGCGCCTGCGTATAGCGCTCGGACACCTCGCTGAGCAGCTTCTCGCCACTGGCGTTGAGGCTCAGCAGCCGGGACCGCCGGTCCTGAGGATCCGGGTTCCGGTCGATCCAGCCGCGCTCGGCGGCGTGCGCGACATGCCGGCTGGTGACCGACATGTCGATGTCCAGCAGCTCGGCCAGTTTGCTCATGCGCATCTCGCCATAGCGGTGGAGCAGCATCAGGACGATGGCCGAGCCGGCCGCGCAGTCATGGGGGAGGACACGCGACAGCCCTCGCTTGACGGTGCCGATGGCGCTCAGTTGCCGTGCCAGCTCCTCGTACTGACTCCGTGCGGCCATGGCACCTCCAGAACTATCGGTTGCTTAGGGCAACCATAGGTGAATTTAGTTGCTACAGGCAAATGAAATGGGGCTTCGCTGAGTAAATTGCCCGCAAAGGCCGGCTCAGGGGCCGGTCAAGCGGCCCGTTTCGGCCCGGTGGCCGGGGCCTGTGGGGCGGTGGGGGCCTGGGGTGTGCGGGACACCGCTCATTCGCTAGGGTCGGGGGCCATGGCGAACAACCCCCAAGGACCCCAGGGCAACTACGACCCGGCCGGCTCCACTCAGATGTTCCGGGCCTTCGTCGACGAAGGCGGGCCGCAGCAGCAGCGGGCGGCCGCTCCCTCCGCTTCCGGCGGCCCCCGGGTCGGCGTGATCGTCGGCGTGATCGTCGCGATCGCCGTGGTGGCCGGGGTCGCCTGGCTGGCCCTGGCCTAGGCCTAAGCTTCACTCATCGCTATCACTTCGTCCCTGTGACGGAGGCGTCCTGGGTCTCGATGTGCATTCCCAGCGGTACCCGCCAGGCGTCCACGCACACCTCCCAGGTCTTCTCCTTCTTGCCGCCCGCCTTGATCGGCACCGGCAGGTCGTACGCCGACTCGACCGTCGCCCAGTCGATGCCGAGGGAGTCGATGATGTGGGTCGCGAAGGTGATCTTCCCCGTGGTCACGGGGGCACCGCCGATGTTGCGGAACTCGACGGTCACCTTCTCGCACCAGCGGTCGTCGGCCGCCGTGCGCACCAGGTCTCCGAGGGTGAGCTCGGCGGGGCCGGTCGGGGTGGAGGGCGTGCCGGGCGGGGACTGAGGGGGCGCCGAGCCTCCTGAGTCCCCGGAGCCGCCCGTGCCTCCCGGGCCCCCGGAGCCTCCGGTGCTTCCCGTGTCTCCCGTGTCGCCGGAGCCGCCCCCGCCGGGGGTGGTGCCGCTCCCGGCGCCGGTCCCGTCGCCGCCGTCGGTGCCGCCGCGCCCTGACGGCGCCTGCGGCGACTGCCCCGGCGACCGCCCCCGCGTCGATGCCGAGGTGGGCCCGTCCAGCCCGTACGAGGCGTCCGGCGCGCCCGACCCCGTGGCGGTCCCCGCCCCGGACGGCCGCCGCTTCCCGTCCCCGGTGCCCTTCCCCGCGCCGTCGCGGTCGCCGTCGCCGTCGAGCGGCACCATCTCCACGCCGCCCTTCGACGGCGCGGATGTGGCGCGCGCCCCGTCCGGCCCGGCCGCTTCGGCCGCGAGATATCCGTCGTCGCCGCCGGCGCAGCCGCTGAGCAGCGCACCCAGGCACAGCGCGGCCGCCGAGGAGGCGATCGCCTTGCCCCGGCGGCCCGTTGTCCGGCTCCACGCGTATCGCTTCGGGCGTCGCATCGGGCCAGTGTCGCTGACACCCCGTCAGGTGTACAGGGTCGCGCACCGGCCCGATGACGCCGTGTCAGTCGGCGATGAGCCCTTCCCGCAGCTGGGCCAGAGTCCGCGTCAGCAGCCGTGAGACATGCATCTGGGAGATGCCGACCTCTTCGCCGATTTGCGACTGCGTCATATTGGCGAAGAAGCGGAGCATGATGATCTGGCGCTCGCGCGGCGGCAGTTTGGCCAGCAGCGGCTTGAGTGACTCGCGGTACTCCACGCCTTCCAGGGCGCTGTCCTCATAGCCGAGCCGGTCCGCCAGCGAGCCCTCGCCGCCGTCGTCCTCGGGGGAGGGGGAGTCGAGGGAGGAGGCGGTGTAGGCGTTGCCCACCGCCAGTCCGTCGACCACGTCCTCCTCGGAGACACCGAGGGCGCCTGCCAGCTCGGTGACCGTGGGGGAGCGGTCGAGCTTCTGGGACAGCTCGTCGCTGGCCTTGGTGAGGGCCAGGCGCAGCTCCTGCAACCGCCGCGGCACCCGTACCGACCAACTGGTGTCGCGGAAGAAGCGCTTGATCTCGCCCACGACGGTCGGCATGGCGAAGGTCGGGAACTCCACGCCCCGCTCGCAGTCGAACCGGTCGATCGCCTTGATCAGGCCGATCGTCCCCACCTGGACGATGTCCTCCATCGGTTCGTTACGGCTGCGGAAGCGGGCCGCCGCGTAGCGCACGAGGGGGAGGTTCAGCTCGATGAGGGTGTCACGTACGTAGGTGCGCTCCGCGCTGTCCCGCTCGAGGGCGGCGAGCCGCAGGAACAGGGAGCGGGAGAGGGTGCGGGTGTCGATGGCGTCGCAGTCGTCGAGCACGTGCGGTGCGTCGTTGGTGAGCACCTTCGAGCTGCCCAGTTCTACGGACATGCCACCCCCTTTGGGTCGCGGACGGATCCCAGCTGCGCTCGTCGCGTCGAACGCAGCCTCCCCCTGAATACCGGAGGTAGGGCCGCGGCAAACGCGGTTCCTGCAGAATGTCACATGTCGGCAACACGCTGTAGCGCCATGTCGACATTACCGCCCGGAAGGAGTGGGGGAGGGGTCCCTCGTCCCGGTTAGGACTCGATCCGGTTTGCGGATCTGAGCCTGGCAAAGCTGCGGGACAGCAGCCGGGAGACATGCATCTGGGAGACGCCCAGCTCGGCGCTGATCTGAGATTGGGTCAGATTGCTGTAGTAACGAAGCAAAAGGATGCGCTGTTCCCGCTCCGGCAGTTGGACGAGCAGATGCCGCACCAGATCGCGGTGTTCGACTCCGGCGAGCGCCGGATCCTCGTAGCCGAGCCGGTCCACGAGGCCCGGCAGCCCGTCGCCCTCCTGGGCGGCCTCCAGCGAGGTGGCGTGGTACGAGCGCCCCGCCTCGATGCAGGCCAGCACCTCGTCCTCGCCGAGCCCGAGCCGTTCGGCGATCTCGGCCGTCGTGGGGGACCGGCCGTGCAGCACCGTCAGGTCCTCGGTCGCGCCGTTGACCTGCACCCACAGCTCGTGCAGCCGGCGCGGCACATGGACGGTGCGGACGTTGTCGCGGAAGTAGCGCTTGATCTCGCCGACCACGGTCGGCATCGCGAAGGTCGGGAACTGCACCCCGCGCTCCGGGTCGAACCGGTCGATCGCGTTGATCAGCCCGATCGTGCCGACCTGGACCACGTCCTCCATCGGCTCGTTACGGCTGCGGAAGCGGGCCGCGGCGTAGCGCACCAGCGGCAGGTTGGCCTCGATCAGCGCGTCCCGGACGCGCGTGTGTTCGGGTGTGCCGGGGGTCAGGCGGGAGAGCTCGGCGAAGAGCACCTGGGTGAGCGCCCTGGCGTCCGCTCCGCGGCTTCTGCCGCTGTCGCTGCCGCCGTCGCCCTGGGGCGGGGTTCTGGGCGCGGTTCGGGCCGACACGGTCACGCCACCCCTTCACGATGTACTCACCCGGCAAAGCGGTCATAGCATCACAAGACATGTGCACTGTGTGCAAGCACCGCATTACTACGTGTTGGTGGCGCCGTTGCCACGTGTTCGAGGGGTGGTGCGGGGGTGGGGGCGTACGCCGGAGCGTGCGCGGACAGGGAACGAGCCCGGGCGGGGTGGGCCGGGATCCGAGGGGGTCTGTGGGCCGGATGGCCGGTGTGGCCGGTTCGCTCGGTCGAGTGCTCGCGCGGCGGCGGATGGGGGGTCGGCTGAGGCCGGCCCGCGTCGGCGCCTACGTCAGTTGATCAGCTCGGTCATGAACTCGCCGACGCTCTTGGCGGCGTCCGATATCCCCTCGAAGCCCACCTGCACCAGGTCGGCCGCGCGCGCGGGGCTGTTGATGATGGTGTACAGCACGAAGACGATCAGCATGTAGAGCGCGACTTTCCTCGCCTGTGCCATCTCGTGCCGCCTCCCCTGCGGTCCCCTGTGCAGTCGCGTGAGTCTATCCACACGTTTGGCGCAGTGGTCTCATCAGTCCTACGAATCAACTCGTGTCTCCACCGGTCCTCCCCTCTTGTGTGGGCGTCTTGCATGGGCGCCCCCGAGGGCGGCCCCATGGCGCGGTAGAGCAAGGTGGGCATGCGGGCTCATATGGGTGGATTCTGGATGAGGAGGGAACGATCGGGCGGGCACCGCGCCGCTCGGAGGGGCTGGAAGGGGGCTCAGATGCGTGTCGGTGTGCTGACCGGCGGGGGCGACTGCCCGGGCCTCAACGCGGCGATCCGGGCGATCGTGCGCAAGGGCGTACAGGAGTGCGGGTTCGAGTTCGTCGGCGTGCGGGACGGCTGGCGGGGCGCGCTGGAGGGCGCGATCGTGCCGCTGGACATCCCCGCCGTACGCGGCATCCTCCCGCGCGGCGGGACCATCCTGGGCTCCTCCCGGACCAACCCGCTCAAGAGCGAGGACGGGGTGGCCCGGGTGCGGGAGACGCTGGCGGCGTACGAGGTGGACGCGCTCATCGCGATCGGCGGCGAGGACACGCTCGGCGTCGCCGCCGCGCTGGCGGACGAGGGGATCGGCGTGGTCGGGGTGCCCAAGACCATCGACAACGACGTCACGGGCACCGACTACACCTTTGGCTTCGACACCGCGGTAAACATCGCGACCGAGGCCATCGACCGCCTGCACACCACCGCCGAGTCGCACACCCGGACGCTGGTCGTCGAGGTCATGGGCCGACACGCGGGCTGGATCGCCCTCCACTCGGGCATCGCGGGCGGCGCCAACGTCATCCTCATCCCCGAGCAGCCCTTCGACCTGGACCAGGTGTGCGAGTGGGTACGGGACCGCTTCAAGATCCGGTACGCCCCGATCGTCGTGGTGGCCGAGGGTGCGGTCCCCAAGGCGGGGCAGATGGTGGTGAAGGACTCCTCGCTGGACGAGTTCGGCCATGTGCGGCTGTCCGGCATCGGCGAGTGGCTGGCGCGGGAGATCGCCGACCGCACCGGCAAGGAGGCCCGCACCACGGTGCTCGGCCACATCCAGCGCGGCGGCACGCCGAGCGCCTTCGACCGCTGGCTGGCGACGCGCTTCGGGCTGCGCGCGGTCGACGCGGTGTACGAGCGGGACTTCGGCACGATGGTGGCGCTGCGCGGCGCGGACGTGGTGCGGGTGCCGCTGTCCGAGGTGACAGGCGGGACCAAGGGCGTCGACCCGGCCCTCTACGCGGAGTTCGGCGTCTTCTTCGGCTGAGGGTGCGGCACCACCGCGACCGGGCAGCGGGCGTGGTGCAGTACGGCGTGGGCGACCGGCCCCAGGTGCCGCTCGGCCACCCGCTCGGCCGTACGGCGGCCCACGACCAGCAGCAGCGCCCCCGCCGAGGATCTGACCAGCGCCTGCGCCGGGTTGAGCAGAACGACATCGGGCAGGACGTCGACCTGCGGATATCTCGTACGCCAGGGGCGCAGCGCGTCGGACACCGCCTGGCCCTCCTGGTCCTCCCACATGGCGCGGTCCTCCTCGAGGACGCCGATCATCCAGGCGGAGGGGGCGGCCGCGGGCAGGGCCCACGCGTGCACCACCCGCAGCCGGGCCTCGCGCGCCAGCGCGGCGCGGAAGGCGAAGTCGGCGGTCTCCGCGACGCGGCCGTGGGCGTCGAGGGCGGCCACGACCTCCCCGGCCTCCACCCCGGCCTCGTCCGCGACCCCGACCTCGCCTGTTTCCTCGACCCCTCCGGCTTCCTCCGCGCCCGGGGCCCCCTCCGCGTCGGCGGCCTCCCCGGCGCGCCGGCCGGGGACCGTCACCACGGGGCAGTCGGCGGCGGTCGCCACCCGCAGCGCCACGGAGCCGACCGCCAGCCCGTCGAAGCCGCCCCAGCCGCGAGTCCCCACGACCATGAGCCCGGCGCTCCGCGCCGCCGTGAGCAGGGCCTCGTCCGCGGGCGCGGAGACGTGCTCGCCGGTCACCTCCAGGCCCGGATGGCGGCCGGCGAGGTCCGTCGCGGTCTGCCGGATCATCTGCTCGCCCACGTTCTCCCAGGCGTCCGCGCCCGGGACCGGGGAGATCCGGGGCGGAAGGGGCGGGGAGGCGTGCAACAGCAGCAGCGGAACCGCCCGGTCCAGCGCTTCCCGCGCGGCCCAGTCCGCCGCCGCCAGACTGCGCTCGGAACCGTCGACTCCGGCCACGACAGGGCCGCTCATCGTGGACTCCTTCCGTCGCCTCTCCGCCGCTTCTCCCCGGCCTCGCCGCTACGCCGGGCCGCGGACGGCCCGCCGTACGAGACACCCGATACCGCCCCATTCAGTCTAGGTACGGGGCGGATATCCGCATGGAGGGGCGCGAGGGCGGCGCGCGCCGGACCGGCCGGTTCGCGTTCCGTGCGCCCGGTTTCTCTTGCTGGTTGACGCCCGACTCCCTACCCTCCATCTGACGGAGCGTCAGATAAGGGTGCGGTGTTCCGGCCCCACTGCCGGACGCCGGGGAAGAGGACGGCATGACTGGCGAGACGAACGGCGCGACCGAGCTGCCCATGGTCATCAGCGTGGACGACCACGTGATCGAGCCCGCTCACCTCTTCGAGACCTGGCTGCCCGCCAAGTTCCGGGACCGCGGCCCGAAGCCCCTGACCGCCGGCATCGGCGAGCTGGCCTATGTCGGTGGCAAGTACCGGATCACCACCGACCCGGACGGCCCGCCCACCGACTGGTGGGAGTACGAGGGGCTGCTCTTCCCGTACAAACGGATCATCGCGGCCGTCGGCTTCTCGCGCGACGAGATGACCCTCGAAGGCATCACCCGCGACCAGATGCGGCGCGGCTGCTGGGACCCCCGGGCCCGGCTCGCGGACATGGAGATGAACCACGTCGAGGCCTCGCTGTGCTTCCCGACCTTCCCGCGCTTCTGCGGCCAGACCTTCGCCGAGGCCGCCGACAAGGAGGTCGGCCTGGCCTGCGTCCGGGCGTACAACGACTGGATGGTGGAGGAGTGGTGCGGGGACAGCGGCGGCCGGCTGATCCCGCTGTGCCTGATCCCGCTGTGGGACGTGGAGCTGGCGGCCCAGGAGATCCGGCGGAACGCGGCGCGGGGCGTGCGCGCCGTGACGTTCAGCGAGATCCCGACGTATCTGGGGCTGCCGAGCATCCACAGCGGCTACTGGGACCCGTTCTTCGCCGAGTGCGAGGCGACGGGCACGGTGGTGTGCATGCACATCGGGTCCTCCTCCCAGATGCCCGCCGCCTCCCCGGACGCACCGCCGGCCGTCCAGGCGGCCCTGAGCTTCAACAACGCCATGGCGTCGATGATGGACTTCCTGTTCAGCGGCGTCCTGGTGCGGTTCCCACGGCTGAAGCTCGCCTACGCCGAGGGCCAGATGGGCTGGATCCCGTACGCCCTGGAGCGCGCGGACGACGTCTGGGAGGAGCACCGGGCCTGGGGCGGGGTGCGCGACCTGGTCCCGGAGCCGCCCTCCTCGTACTACTACCGGCAGATCTTCTGCTGCTTCTTCCGCGACAAACACGGCGTCGCCTCGCTGGACACCGTCGGCGTGGACAACGCCACCTTCGAGACCGACTACCCGCACGTCGACTCGACCTGGCCGCACACCAAGCGGGTCGCGGCCGAGCACATGGCCGGGCTGCCGCCGGAGACCGTCTACAAGCTCCTGCGGGGCAACGCGATCCGGATGCTCGAACTGGACTTCGACAAGGGCCGCGCGGGCTGACCCGCCGGGACCGGAGCGTTCACCGCCGCTTCTCCCTCCGGCCCCAGGCGCGGTGGCCCAGCAGGCCGAGCACGGCGGGCAGCATCCGGAGAACGCAAGTGGAGTCCCAGGAGCCCGGAGGGTCATCGATGCGCGTCGGGGAGCTCAGCAGCCTCAGCGGCGTACCCACGCCGACGATCAAGTACTACATGCGGGAGGGACTGCTGCCGCCCGGCGAGCGCACCAGCCGCAACCAGGCCCACTATGACGACCGCCACCTGCGCAGACTGCGGCTGATCCGGGCCCTGCTGGACGTCGGCGGCCTGTCCGTCGCCGTGGCCCGCGACGTCATCGCCGCGCTCGACAGCCCCGACACCGGCACCCACAAACTCCTCGGCGCGGCCCAGCAGACCGTCATCCGCACCGCCGCCTACTGCGACGACGAGGCCCGCGAGGACGCGACGGCCGAGGTCCTCGACCTCGTCCACCGCCAGGGCTGGAAGGTCTCCGCGGACAGCCCCGCCGTCGCCGCGGCCGCCGAGGTCGTGGGCGCCCTGCGCCAACTGGGCCTGCACGACTTCGTCGACCGGCTCGACGACTACGCCCACGCCGCCGACGCCATCGCCGCGACCGACCTGGACCTCGTCCGCCGCCGCCCCGATGTCGACGGCATGGCCGAGGCCGTGGTCCTCGGCGACATCCTCGGCGACGCGCTCCTCGCCGGGCTCCGCCGCCTGGCCCAGGTCCACCGCTCGGCCGAACTCTTCAGCAGCGGGCCCGAGTGACCCCCACCCCTGCTCCATCCGGCTGATTCCCGCCCCGCCCGGCCACCCGGCCGACAGGCCCGAGGTGCGGGCGGCGGCGGTCATGGCGAGGCTGGTCGCATGGAGGACAAGACCGAGGACCGGCCCCGCGTGGTGGTGGACGAACCGCTCGACGGGCGCCGCCGCGTGATGATCGACGGCGAGGACGTCGGCGTCGTCGTCACCGCCGAAGAACTGCGCGGCGTCCTGCGCCGCGCCGGCGTGCTGGAGGAGGACGACGCCTCCCTGGACAACCCCCGCCTGATCGAGTGGCACGGCGGCGGCCCGGACGACTGGCCGGCGGCGTAACTCCCCACTCCCCCGACCCGCGGCCCGGCGAAGCGGGAACACACGGAGGCGGGAGCACACGTGGGGCGGGAACACGCGTGGGGCCCGGCTCTCTTGAGCCGGGCCCCACGGTTTCGGAGCGGTAGCGGTGGGATTTGAACCCACGGAGGAGTTGCCCCCTCACACGCTTTCGAGGCGTGCTCCTTAGGCCGCTCGGACACGCTACCGAGAGAGAGCTTAGCGGACGGGTGGCCGTGCTCCGAAATCGGTTACGGGCGGGGGGCGCGGAAGAAGGTGGTGAGGAGGGCGGCGCACTGGTCGGCGAGGACGCCGGGGACGACCTCGGGGCGGTGGTTGAGGCGGCGGTCGCGGACCACGTCCCACAGGGAGCCGACGGCGCCGGCCTTGTCGTCGACGGCGCCGTAGACCACCCGGTCCAGGCGGGACAGCACGATCGCGCCGGCGCACATGGTGCACGGCTCGAGGGTGACCACGAGCGTGCAGCCGGTCAGGCGCCAGCCGCCGAGGCGGCGGGCGGCTTCGCGGAGCGCGAGGATCTCGGCGTGGGCGGTGGGGTCGCCGTGGGCCTCGCGCTCGTTGCGGCCGTGGCCGAGGGGGGAGCCGTCGGGGCCCAGCACGACGGCGCCGACCGGCACGTCGCCCGTCTCCGGCGCCCGCGCCGCCTCCTCCAGCGCGAGGCGCATCGGGGCGCGCCACGGGTCGCGGAGGGGGTCGGGGGCGGGACCGGAGACGAGGCCGGACAGCGGATCGGTCATGGCACCAGTGTGGGCGACGGCACGGCCGGGGCCGACAGCGGTCAGCGCACCGCTTCCAGCCCCTCCATGCTGCAGCCCAGCATGTCGGCGATGGATTCCAGCGCGTCCCCGTCCAGGGCCTTCAGCTCCTTCTCGTCCATGCCGAGGTCGGCGAGGATGTCGGCGTCGCCGAGCGGGCCCGCGGGGACCGGCGCGTCCGGGTCGGCGTCCTCGTCGTCGCTCGCGTCGGGCTCACCGTCCTCGGTGCCGTCCAGGTCGACGAGGCTGTCCAGGTCCTCGTCGGGGCCCCGGCCGAGCAGTTCGTCGGTGAGCATCTGGCCGTACGAGGTGCGGGCGGCCGCGGCGGCGTCCGATACGTAGATGTGCGGATCCTCCTCGCCGTCCACGCGGACGATGCCGAACCACGCGTCCTCGTGCTCGACGAAGGCCAGCACCGTGTCGTCGTCTGAGGCCTCACGGGCCAGTTCGATCAGATCTGTCAGGGTCTCCACGTCATCGAGCTCTGTGTCGCTCGCTTCCCACCCTTCTGCGGTGCGCGCGAGCAATGCGGCGAAGTACACCGTGACTCTCCCACTGGTCATAGGCGTGCCGGGGCGGGCGGGACAGTGCCCCGCCCCAATCGGAATCGTGGCAGAAACCATCGCTTCGCGAGAGGTCTTCCGCGCTGCGTCGTGCACCAGTCCAAAGAGATGTAACTCACGCGGACCGAAACGGACGGCTTCGAAACCCGCCCCCACACCTCACCAGCGGAACGTCCGCATGCGCAGCACCTGCCGCATCCGGGCCGCCCGCGCCGCCCGTGGACGCACCCGATCGCGCAGCTCACGTGCCTCGGTCAGGTCGCGCAGGAACTGGGCGCGACGGCGGCGGCGGTCCCTGTCGATGTCCTCCACGGTCTCCTCCGCGGGCTTGTGAACGGGTGTCCTTTCGGCCGTCTCGCCGGGGAGCCGGTTTCGGTCAGCCATGGGCCACACCCCTCGGTACGAGGTCTCGCCCGGGGCGGCGGCCCGGGCCTACTCGGCCGTTTCTGGAACGTTTCCCCCAATCGGGGGTTTGATGCCCGCGTGACGGCATACCGCTGACACGGCCCGGAAGGGCGGCCGGGCGGCGTGGGTCTCCCGGGGCTCGGTTACTGTCGATGCCATGCGGATCCATGTCGTCGACCACCCGCTGGTGGCGCACAAACTCACCACGCTGCGCGACCGGCGCACCGACTCCCCCACCTTCCGGCGCCTCGCCGACGAGCTGGTCACCCTGCTCGCGTATGAGGCGACCCGGGACGTGCGCACCGAGCAGGTCGACATCGACACCCCGGTGACGGCGACGACCGGGGTGCGGCTGTCCCACCCGCGCCCCATGGTGGTGCCGATCCTGCGGGCGGGCCTGGGGATGCTGGACGGCATGGTGCGGTTGCTGCCGACCGCCGAGGTCGGCTTCCTGGGCATGATCCGCGACGAGGAGACGCTGCAGGCGTCGACGTACGCGACGCGGATGCCCGAGGACCTCTCCGGCCGTCAGGTGTACGTCCTGGACCCGATGCTGGCGACGGGCGGGACGCTCGTCGCGGCGATCCAGGAGCTGATATCGCGGGGGGCGGACGACGTCACCGCGCTGTGTCTGCTGGCGGCGCCCGAGGGCGTGGAGACCATGGAGCGCGAGCTCGCGGGCGCGCCCGTCACGGTGGTCACCGCGTCGGTCGACGAGCGGCTCAACGAGAACGGGTACATCGTCCCCGGGCTCGGCGACGCCGGGGACCGGATGTACGGGACGGCCGGCTGAGCGGGACGGCCGGCTGAGCGGGACGGCCGGCTGAGCGGGACGGCCGAGGCCGGTACGAGCAGGCTCCGACCGCCCCGAGCGGACGCGCGGGGCGGTGCGGTCGGCGCTCAGCGGGCCCCGGCCAGCAGGGCCCCGGCCAGCAGGGCCCGGGTCGGTGGGGCCCGGGTCAGCGGGGCCCGGCCAGTGGGGCCTGGGTCAGCAGGGCCCGGCCAGCGGGGCCCAGGTCAGCAGGGCCCGGCCAGTGGGGCCCGGCTCAGCAGGCCGGGGTCGAGGACGACGGCTTCGGCGCGGACAGGGCGGCCAGCGCCTTGGTGGCGTCCTTCTTCTTGGTCAGGTCCTTGAAGCCGCTCCCCAGGATCAGGTCGATGTCCTTGCCCGAGCGCCCGTCGTTCTCGGTCCGGGCGCCGGCGAGCTGGGTGCCGAGCACGTCGAAGGGGCCGTTGGTGGCCGCCGGCGCGCCGAGCAGTATCCCGGGGCCCTTGACCTTCTTGTCGTACGCGGCGGGCGCGTTGCCCACCTTCCCGATCTTGAAGCCGCGCTTCTTCAGCTCGTCGGCGGTGTCCTTGGCCAGCCCCGTGCGCGGAGTGGCGTTGTAGACGTTGACGGTGATCTCGCCGGGCTTCGGCAGCGCCTTGGGAGCCGTACCCGAGGCCTTGTCGTGACCCTTGTCGTGGCCCTTGGCGGTGTCCTTGCCGAGCTCGCGCTTGCAGTCCGCCGTGCCCCGCGCCGCGCGCACCGTCTTGTCGTCGTCGCCGCCCGAGAAGACATCGATGAGCTGGAGCGTTCCCCAGCCGACCAGGCCGAGGGCGCAGACGGCGCCCATCGCGGCGAACACGAGCCGGCGGCGGCCGCTCGGCCGGCGCATGCGCGGGTAGCGGTCGCCCGTGATGCGGTACTTTCCGCCCATGCCGGGAGGGGTGAGCATGCTCATAGGCGCAGCGTAGTGCGGCTCGGTGGCGATGCCTACTAAATGATCAATGGTTGCCGCGCAGCCCAACCCGAAAGGGCCAACGAGCCCTCCCGGCGGCGCCCGCGCGGCCGGTCAGCCGAGTTCCAGGACACGCGCGTGCAGCACCTGGCGCTGCTGGAGCGCGGCGCGCACGGCGCGGTGCAGCCCGTCCTCGAGGTAGAGGTCGCCCTGCCACTTCACGACGTGGGCGAAGAGGTCCCCGTAGAACGTCGAGTCCTCCGCGAGCAGCGTTTCGAGGTCGAGCTGCTGCTTCGTGGTGACCAGCTGGTCAAGGCGTACCGGGCGTGGGGCGACATCCGCCCACTGGCGGGTGCTTTCCCGGCCGTGGTCGGGGTACGGTCGACCGTTTCCGATGCGCTTGAAGATCACACGGAAAGCCTACCGGGCAAGCGGCACCCGGCGCAGCCAAGGCGCCGGAGTACCGGGCGGCTGTCGCCCGCCGTGGCGGGCGCGGTGGGGTCGACCCGAGGGGCGTAAGGGAAAAATCTGGCGAATCGGGCAAAAAATGTGTGAGTGGGTCTAGTCACCCAAAGGGGGCGGGGGTAATGTGAAAAACAGCCTGCGGGGCGAGCGAGGGAGCTCGACCGGAGACACGTCCAAGCAGAGAGAACCACGGTTCTCCGGGACAGAGGACTTCGGTTCTCTGAAAGGGAGAACAAGAGTTCTCTTGAACGGACGCGTCCTAGATGGCCGGGCTGAGAGGCCGGAAGGTCGGGGAGACCGGAAGGCGACCTCCACCACCTGATCCGGACAATGCCGGCGAAGGGAGCCCACCTCGCAGGTTCTGTCCTGCCCGGGTTCAGTCCCAGGATCTTGTCCCCGGGCCCTGTCCTGCCCCCCGGGTCCGGTCCGGTCAGGTCTTGTCCGGTCAGGTCCTGTTCCCGGGTCCGGTCCGGTCAGCGGATCGGGCGCCGACTGCCGCGCCGCAGCCGGGCGCCGAGGAAGACCAGGTCGGCGAGGAACACCACCACGCCGATGACCAGCAGATAGAACAGCCCCTGGGTGACCGCGCCGGTGATCCCCAGCGCCACGGCCACCAGGAGCAGCAGCAGGAACAGCGTCATCGCACCCTCCCGCTCAGGGGCGGGCCAGCCGTCGCTCGCCCCCGGCGCCCGGCTGGTAGCTCAGGTCGTAGTGGGCGAAGACCGCCTCTTCCTCCTTGGCGGGCAGCACGTCGTCGGTCCCGATGGACGGGGCCTCCCGCACCAGGTCCCGGGGGTAGGTGACCTTCAGATAGTGCGGGGACACGGTCGCGCCGCCGAGGGGGACGAACACCAGCCGCCGCCGGGTCGGCATGCCGACCGTGACGGTCGCGAAGGCGGGTTTGTCGGTGGCGGTGTCCACGTAGATCGACTCGAGCGTGCCGATCTTGCGGCCCTCGCGGTCCACCACGTCACGGTCGCGCCATTTCCGGATGTCTTCGGCCTCGAACACCGTGCCCTCCAAACATCGCCTGCTCTCATCCTCCAACGGCCCCGGACGGGCGGCCACTCCACACACCCGCGAGGGACAACCGCTTAAGACACCCGCGCCGCCCCGCGAGACGGCGCCCTCAAGGCTCCCGCGCCGCGCGCACCCCGTCGAAGCCGATGGGCAGGTGGCGCGGGCCGCGCAGCACCGCGTTCCGGCGGTACGGGGGCGGGTCCTCCAGCAGCCGGGGGTTCTCCAGCCGGCGGGCCAGCTCGGCCAGCGCGAGCTGCGCCTCCAGCCGGGCCAGCGGGGCGCCGAAGCAGATGTGGATGCCGCTGCCGAAGCCCAGGTGCTGGTTGTCCCTGCGGTCCGGGTCGAACCGGTCGGGGTCGGGGAAGCGCCGGGGGTCGCGGTTGCCGGAGGCGAGGATCAGCCAGACGGACGCGCCCTTGGGGATGGTGACGCCCGCGATGTCGATGTCGGTGAGCGGGGTCCGCTGGGGGAGGAGCTGGACCGGCGGGTCGTAGCGCAGCACCTCCTCCACCAGGGGCACGGCCAGGCGGGGGTCGTCGTGCAGCCGCTTGAGGACGTCCGGGTGGCGCAGCAGGGTCAGCATCCCGTTCGTGATCAGGTTGACCGTCGTCTCGTGCCCGGCGATCAGCAGCAGCGCGGCGGTGCTGACCAGTTCGGAGTGGGCCATCCGCCCGTCCGGCCCGTCCCCGTGGACCAGCGAGGAGAGCATGTCCTCGCCCGGGGCGCGGCGGCGCTCCTCGATCAGCTCGGACATATACATGGCCAGTTCGGTGCGGGCCCGCCGGACGGCGCCGCGCCGCTCGGCGGCGTCCGCGTCCGGGTCGGGGTCGGCGCTGGAGACGATGGTGTCGGCCCACGCGTGGAAGAGCGGCTCGTCCGCGCGGGGCACGCCCAGCAGCCGGCAGATCACGGTCACCGGGAAGGGGTACGCGAAGTCGTCGACGAGGTCGATCCGGTCCCGGCCCTCGAAGCCGTCGACGAGCCCGGTGACGATCCGGGCGAGCTCCCCGCGCATGTCGTGGATCCGCCGTGGAGTGTGCGGCGGCCCGAAGGGGTACATCGCCATCCGGCGGAGCCGGTCGTGCTCGGGCGGGTCGAGCCGCAGGAAGCTCGGCGGCAGGCTCGGGTCGTCCTCCTCCTCGGCAACGACCAGGCCGGCGGTCTCGGGGTCGAGGTTGCGGGGGTCCGAGCTGAGCCGGGGGTCGTGCAGCAGGCCGTGGATCTCCCAGTACGTGGAGACCAGGTACGGGCCGGTGTCGTCCCGCAGCACGGGCGTCTTCCGCAGCTCGGCGTAGAGGGGGTAGGGGTCGGCGCGGTGGGCGTAGTCGGTGATCTTCCGCAGGAACGTGCCGTGCGTCATGGACGGAGTCCTTCCGGGTGAACAGGGCGCCCCTCAGGGCCGGGCGGGGGTGAAGACGATCCGCCGGTCGGTCGGCGAGTAACCGCTGAGGGTGACGGTCGGCCCGTGGGTGGGCAGGGACGGGTCGGGGAAGTCGGCGGGGACGGGGCGCAGCCCGTCGGGGCGCCGGTCCACGGTGCGGCAGACCGGCGGGAAGGGCGCGGCCGTCTCGATCTGCCGCCGGTAGAAGTCCAGCCAGTTGGTCTGGTCGAAGGTGACGGCGGCGATGACGCGGCCCTGGTAGCCGTACACGCCGGTGAAGCTCCGCTCGGCGAGCGACCCTTGGGCGATGAGCAGTTCCTCGCCCATCGTGGGCACTCCGACGGACTTGATGTTCACCCCGAACTGCGCGGACCAGAAGGCGGGGACCCACAGGTGGGGACGGCGGTCCGGCCCGGGGCTGACCATGTTGTGCGCCGCGACCTCGGCCTGCGCGACGGCGTTGCCCCAGTGTTCGAGGGACAGGAACTGGTAGCCGAAGAGCGGGTGCGGGGTGCGGGCGACGTCCCCGGCCACGAACACGTCGTCGGTCACCAGGCCCCGTACGTCGAACGCCCGGCACCCCGCGTCGCACGCGACCCCCCGGGGCCCGGCGCCAAGACCCGACCCGGCCAGCCACTCGGTGTTGCGGACGGCGCCCAGCGCGACCACCGCCAGATCCACCTCCAGGGCGGTGCCGTCGGACAGATGGGCGCGCCGCAGCCGCCCGGCCGCGTCGCCCTCCAGCCCGGTGACCATGACCGAGCAGCGCAGATCGACGCCGTGCGCCCGCTGTAGCTCGGCCGCCACCTGGCCGATCACCCCGCCCAGGGCGCCCACCAGGGGCGCCGGGCCGCGCTCGACGACGGTGACGGGCAGCCCCAGCTCACGGCAGGCCGACGCGATCTCGGAGCCCATGAAGCCGCCGCCGATGACCAGCACCCGCCGGGGCCCGGCCGCCAGCCGCCGCCGCAGCCGCGCCGCGTCCCGGCCGGTGCGCAGCGTGAAGACGCCGTCGAGATCCGCCTCGGCGGGGTGCGGCCACGGGCGGGCGCGCACACCGGTGGCGATCAGCAGCCGGTCGTACGGCACCTCGTCGCCGCCGGCCAGGCGCACCCGCCGGGCCGCGAGATCCAGCCCGGTGGCGGCGGTCCCCAGCCGCCAGCGGGCCCCGATCGGCCGGCGCCGGGGCAGGGTGGTGCGGTCCGCGTCCACCGTGCCCAGCAGGACCTGCTTGGACAGCGGCGGCCGGTCGTACGGCGGCTCGGGCTCGTCCCCGATCAGGGTGAGCGAGCCGGTGAAGCCCTGCTCGCGCAGCGTCTCGGCGGCCCGCAGCCCGGCCAGGGAGGCGCCGACGATCACGATCCGCCCGTCCCGCCGCAGCCGCGCGAGGCCCTCGTCGCGTCCCCCGCCCCCGCCGCCGCGCTCAGCCGACACCGGGGCCCGCCGCGGGGAGGCCGTCCGCCGGGTCGCCCGCCCCGTCACCCGCGACGTCGTCCGCCAGGTTCTCAGGCAGGTCGTCCAGCAGGATCGCCCCGACCGGGCAGGCCGCCACCGCGCGCGCCACCTGCTCGCGCCGCGAGTCGTCGGCGTAGGGGGTGTAGCGCAGCGCCTCGTGCCCGTGCAGCGCGAACACGTCGGGCGCCAGGAAGGCGCACTGCGCGTACCCCTGGCATCGGTTGAGATCGACGACAAGCCTCATCGGGCCCCGTCCTTCCACACCAGTCCTTCCCCACCAGCCCAGCGGCCGTTCCAGCATGGGTGAGGCGGCCCGCCGCCGCGCGCACAGCGGGCCAAAGGGGTGGTGTGGTCACAGCGCGCGGTCGACGAGGAAGGGCAGCAGAGCCAGGAGTTCGGCGGCCGCGGTCGGGGCCAGCGGGACGGAGGCCAGCTGGGCGCGGGCGGCGTCCAGGTGGTGGTGGGCCTCGGCGAGGGTGGCGGCGCGACCGCCCGCCTCCTCGACGAGTTCGGCGGCGCGGTGGACGGCCGCGTCGTGGGGGCCGGCGTCCGGCGCGTCGGCGTGCAGGTTGTCGGTGAGGAGGGCGGCGAGTTCGCGGGCGGCCGAGCCGTCGGCGGCCAGGGCCGCCAGTACCGGCAGCGTCTTCTTCCTCCGACGCAGATCGCCGTGCACGGGCTTGCCCGTGACCCGCGGATCGCCCCATATGCCGAGCAGATCGTCGACGGCTTGGAAGGCCACCCCGACGTGGCGCCCGGCCCGGTCCAACGCGGTGACGACCGGCTCCGGAGCGCCCGCGAGCCGGGCGCCGAGGGCCGCGGCGCAGCCCAGCAGCGCCCCGGTCTTGCCCTCGGCCATCGCACGGTATTCGGCGGTGCGGACCGCGTCGGGGCCGGTCCAGGGGCGGGACTCGAACAGCAGATCCTCCGCCTGACCGCGCACCAAGTCGCCCAGCGCCCCCGACAGCTGCCGGATCGCCGCGCCGCCGTGCGGGCCGTGCGACTCGGCGAGCGTCTGCACCGCGAGGGCGAACAGCGCGTCCCCGGCCAGAACGGCGGGGCCGGTGCCGTACGCCTTCCATACGGAAGCGCGCCGGCGCCGGGTCTCATCGCCGTCCATGATGTCGTCGTGCAGGAGTGAGAAGGCGTGGATCAGCTCGACGGCGACCGCCCCGGCGACCGCGGTCGCCCCGGGCTCGCCCGCCGCCTCCGCGCCGAGCACGGCCAGGGCCTGGCGTACGCCCTTGCCGCCGCCGGGCCGTCCGGCGGCCGGGGTGCCGCCCACCTCGCACCAGCCGAAGGAGAAGGCGGCCATCTCGCCCGGGTACGGGTGGAGCCGTTCCACGGCCGTGGTCAGCGCGGGGAGTACGAGGCTCCGGCAGCGGGCGAGGGTCTGCGCCGCGGAAGCGGGGACGGGTGGGGCGGTGGTCGGGCGCGGGAGCAGGGGCGCGGGCGCGGTCACTGGTGGACCCTCCTTGCTGCGGGCCTCGTTGAGAGGTTCGTGGTCATCGGGCGGCCACCGCCTCTGGGGCCTTTCGCGCGCCGGGTATGGCGGGTGCGCGATGCGCACCGGTTCGCGATATGCCCAGTTCCTCGTACGCCGCGTCGACCATCTCACGGGCGTGCCGCAGCCCGATGCGGTCCAGCTCCCCCCGCAGGTCGTCCAGTTCCGCGGCGGTGACCTCCGGGTCCTGCCCCAGCCGGGCGAGCGTCTTGGCCAGACCCAGACGGGACAGTGCGGTGCCGCGCGGCTCGCTCATGGCGCGGAATTCGGCCAGCGCCGTCTCGTAGTACTCCCGGGCGGGCACGTAACGTCCGGCGCGGAAGAGGACGTTGCCGCGCATCTTGAGGTTGTAGGCGAGCGCGCTGGTCAGCTTCATCCTGCGGCAGGCGAGCTCCGCCTCGGACAGCAGCGCCAGGGCCCGGTCCACGTCCTTGTCCCGCAGGGACACGATGTCGGCCATACCGCGCAGCGCCCAGGCCCGGCCTCGCTGGTCGTCGGCCTGCGCGGCGATGGCGGCGGCCTCCTCGAACATCGCGAAGGCGGTGTCGTACGAGCCGGTGTTCCGGTGGATCTGGGCGATGCCCTCCAACGCCCAGACGGTGTGCCGGGCCTCGCCGCGCTTGCGGGCCTCGGCGAGCAGTTGCTCGTGCAGGGTGTGTACGGCCTCGTAGTCGCCCTGGATGCGGCCGGTCTCCGCGAGCCCGGCCAGCGAGTAGCCCCGGGCCACCACGTCGTCGCCGCGCTTGCCCAGCTCGGCGGCGAGGGCGAGCAGCCGACGGGCCAGGGCGAGCGAGCCCCGCTGCCGGGCGAGGGTGCCGCCGCTCCACACCGCCCATGCCATCGCGCCGACGTCACCGGCCGAGCGGGCGGCGCGGTAGCTCGCCTTCCAGGCGCGGTCGGCCTCTTCGACATGGCCCAGACGGCGGTGCGCCTCCGCCACGGCGAGCCCCGAGCGCGCGACCTCCCGCTGGGAGCCCGCCTGTTCGGCGGCGCGCAGCCGGTCGGTGCCCTCGGCGAGAACGTCGGTCAGGGAGGAGTTCACGGACAGGGAACTGAGTGAGCCTTGGTACTCGGGCGCTAATGCCTTGGCGTACATGGACGAGCCTCTCTGACGTGCCGGTAGTTCTGGGTGGCCCTGAACGGCTCGGACTATACATGGTGTGTATAAACACAGTGTATAGAGCGGTCGCGGGGGTGGATCCGTAGCTGCTGGTGACCGCCTACCGCCGCACAGAGAACGCCGCACAGAGGACTCAGTGCCGCCCGGAGACCGTGTCGGCCAGCCGCGCGAAGGCCGAGGTGCGTTCGTGGCGGGTGGTCGCCTCGCTGAGGTCGGCGATGCGGTAGAGGCCGTACATCGCGTAGGAGCCCAGCCAGCGCAGTGGCTCCGGCTCCCAGCGGGGGGAGCGGCGCCCCGTCCAGGGCAGTCTGGTGTAGCGGGTGTCCTGGCCGGCGACGAGGTCGGCGAGCGTCCGGCCGGCCAGGTAGGAGGTCGTGGTCGGCCATGATCCCGAGGATCTCGTCGAAGGAGTCGACGGCCGCGCGCCGCAGGTCCACCACGCCCTGCCGGCCGCGGGGGCCTCCGGCGAGGTGGCCGGGCAGGCCGATCATCTTGCCGGACAGCCAGCCGCCGTTGCGGCCGGAGGCGCCGTAGCCGACGTGGCGCGCCTCGACCACGAGGATCGAGGCGTCGGGCAGCGCCTGGCGCAGCCAGTAGGCGGTCCACAGCCCGGTGTATCCGGCGCCGACGACGCACACGTCGACCGTGGTGTCCCCGTCCAGCGGGGGCCGCTCGGGGTGGGCGGCGCCGGCGGGGTCCCGTGCCGAGCCGGCGGTGTCCCGCATCCAGAAGGAGACCTGGCCGTTGATCACTTCACTTGTCCTCACGCGAGTACCGAGGGATTACAGGTCCGGGACCACCGCGGCGGCGGCCGGGTCCCAGGTGGCGTAACCGGAGTCGCCGACGCGCAGCCCGGAGGCGGTGCCGGGGCCCTCCCGGACCAGCCCGGTGTGCCCGCCGGGCAGTTCGACGGTCAGCTTGCGGGAGTGGCCCAGGTACGTCTCGTCGCGCACGGTGACCGGCACCCCGGCCCGGCCGGGCGCCGGGCCCTCGGCCGTGAGCCGCAGCTGTTCGGGGCGGATCACCACCAAGGCGTCGCCGCGCACCCCATGGACACCGGACAGCGGGACGCCGTGCGCGCCCGCGTGCAGCCGCCTGGGGTCGTCGGGGTGGACGACGCCGCGCAGCAGCGTGGACTCGCCGAGGAACTGGGCGACGAACAGCGACCGGGGCCGCTCGTACAACTCCTCGGCGGTGCCGACCTGCACGATCCGCCCGTCGTCGTAGACGGCGATCCGGTCGGAGAGGGAGAGCGCCTCCTCCTGGTCGTGGGTGACGTACAGGAAGGTGGTGCCCACCTTGCGGTGGATCTCCCGGATCTCCTCCTGAAGGGCCTCGCGGAGCTTCTTGTCGAGCGCGCCCAGCGGCTCGTCCATCAGCAGCACCGGCGGCCGGCGTTGAGGCTGCCCGGCATGGCGGCGCCCGGCGTGGCGGCGGTCAGATCACGCCCTGCGCGGCCATGGCCTCCGCCACCCGCAGGTACCCGGCGACGTTCGCGCCCAGGGCGTAGTCGTCGGGCGAGCCGTACTCCTCGGCGGTGGCCCGGCACAGCGCGTGGACATCGGACATGACCTCGGCCAGCCGCGCCTCGGTCTGCTCGAACGTCCACTGCTCGCGGGCGGCGTTCTGCCGCATCTCCAGCGCGGAGGTGGCCACTCCGCCGGCGTTGGCGGCCTTGCCGGGGCCGAAGAGCACCCCGGCCTCCCGGAACACCTCGACCGCCGCCGGGGTGCAGGGCATGTTCGCGCCCTCGGCCACGGCCAGCACGCCGTTCTTCACCAGCGCGACGGCGTCCTGCTCGCCCAGCTCGTTCTGGGTGGCGCAGGGGAGGGCGATGTCGCAGTCCACCTCGAACACCGAGCCCCGGTCGGAGAACACCGCGCCCGCCCTGGCCCGGGCGTAGTCGAGGATCCGCGCCCGGCGGACCTCCTTGACCTCCTTGAGCAGGTCGAGGTCGATCCCGGCCGGGTCGACCACGTACCCGGAGGAGTCGGAGCAGGCGATCACGCGGCCGCCGAGGGCGTGGACCTTCTCGATGGCGTAGACGGCCACATTGCCGGCCCCGGAGACGATCACATCGCAGCCGTCGAACCCGCGCCCACGGGTGCGCAGCATCTCCTGGGCGAAGTGGACGGTGCCGTACCCCGTGGCCTCGGTGCGCGCGTGCGAGCCGCCCCAGGCGACGCCCTTGCCGGTCAGGACGCCGGCCTCGAAGCGGTTGGTCAGCCGCTTGTACTGGCCGAACAGATAGCCGATCTCGCGCGCGCCCACCCCGATGTCCCCGGCCGGCACGTCGGTGTGCTCGCCGATGTGCCGGTGGAGTTCGGTCATGAAGGACTGGCAGAAGCGCATGACCTCCGCGTCGGAGCGGCCCTTGGGGTCGAAGTCCGCGCCGCCCTTGCCGCCGCCGATGGCGAGCCCGGTCAGGGCGTTCTTGAAGATCTGCTCGAAGCCGAGGAACTTCACGATGCCCAGGTTGACGCTGGGGTGGAAGCGCAGCCCGCCCTTGTACGGCCCGAGGGCGCTGTTGAACTCCACCCGGAAGCCCCGGCTCACATGGATGTCGCCCTGGTCGTCGACCCAGGGCACCCGGAAGATGATCTGTCGCTCCGGTTCGCACAGCCGCTCCACGATCCGGGCGTCGAGATGGTCCGGGTGCGCGCGGAGCACGGGCGCGAGGGTGTGCAGCACCTCGCCCGCCGCCTGGTGGAACTCCGCTTCCCCAGGGTTGCGGCGCACGATCTGCGCGTACACGGACTCGATACGAGCGGTGACGTCCATGGCCGCCCAGTGTGGCAGCGGACACCCCCGGGGCCGTTCCGCCGCGCCGGGGAGGCGGTCCAGTCGGACCGCGGCAGCCGCCTGGTCGGATCGGGACACATGCCCGCTCGCGACACAGGCCCGCCCGCGACCGGAAGCCGGTCGCGGGCGGGCCCGGGCGAACGCCGTCGGCGCTTACTTCTTGAAGCCGTAGTCGAGCAGCTTCTTCGCGTCCACCGTGCGGTTGTCCACCGTCGAGGAGGCGAGGACCGTGCCGATGATCGTCTTGTTGTTCCGGGTGGCGGCGAAGACCAGGCAGTACTTGGCCTCCGGGCCCGAGCCGGTCTTCACGCCGATGGTGCCCGAGTAGGTGCCCAGCAGCGGGTTGGTGTTCTTCCACTCCATGTAGCGGTAGCCACCGTTCTTCGTGGTGACCTTCTGCTTGGTCGACTTGGTCTTCACGACCGTACGGAACGTGGAGTACTTCATCGCGTTGCTGGCGAGCTTGGTCAGGTCGCGCGGCGTGGAGTAGTTGGCGCCGTGCCCTATGCCGTCGAACGAGTCGAAGTGCGTGTTCTTCAGGCCGAGGTTCTTGGCGGTCGTGTTCATCTTGCCGATGAACGACTTCACGCGCGCGGCCCGGGTGGACCCGGTGCCGAACTTGTCGGCCAGCGCGTACGCGGCGTCGCAGCCGGACGGCAGCATCAGCCCGTACAGCAGCTGGCGGACGGTGACCTTGTCGCCGACGATCAGACGCGCCGAGGAGGCCCAGTTGTTGTCGACGATGTAGTCGCTGTACGCCTTCTGGACCGTGACCTTCGCGTCCAGGTTCAGATTCGGCTGGGCGAGTACCACCCGAGCCGTCATGATCTTCGTGGTGGAGCCGGTGGAGAGACGGGTGTCCGCTGCCTTGGTGTAGAGGGACTTCCCCGTGCCGTTGTTCATCACGAAGCCGCCCTTGGCGGTGATCGTGGGGGTCGCGACCGTGGCGGCCTGCGCGGGGGCCAGCGCCCCGGCGCTCAGAACGGCGCCCGCGGCGATGACGGCCACAGCGGATGCGCGACGAATGCCCTTGATGCCGGTTTTCAAGACTTATGCTCCAAATGCCCCTGGGGGGCGGCGATGTTGAGAGTGCCGCTTACTCAAGAGACGCATGAGACGGGCCAATGGATGTGCCCCCGTGACAGTAGCTCATCCCCCCAACGCGACTCATCGCCAGTGCCCGGCGCCCCAACAGGGGATGTGGGAGCCGGTGTCACGGGGTGTAGCCCGCTACACCCCCGGAACGGGAGCGTGCCCTCTGCCCCGCGCCGCCGCCCGTTCCTAGCCTCGTGAGCGGATGGGGAAGCCATTCGATCAATGGGAGAGGGCGTACGTATGCGCAGGCAGCGGGGCGGTGCCGGCACGGTGGGCGCGGAGCGGGCGGGGCCGGTGGCCGACGCGCTCACGCTGGAGGGGGTGAGCCGGGAGTACCGGCGGGGCGTGGCCGCGCTGCACCCCGTCGACCTCGCGGTGCCCCGCGGCCGGTTCCTCGCCGTGATGGGGCCGTCCGGGTCCGGGAAGTCGACCCTGCTGCAGTGCGCCGCCGGGCTCGACCGGCCGACGGCGGGGACGGTGCGGGTCGGGGGCACGGAACTGGCCTCGCTCAAGGAGAGCGCGCTGACGCGGCTGCGGCGGGAGCGGATCGGTTTCGTGTTCCAGGCGCACAACCTCGTGCCGTCGCTGAGCGTCGCGGAGAACGTCGCCCTGCCCCTGCTGCTCGGGGGCGCGCCGCCCGACGGGCGGGCCGCGCGGGCGCTTGCGGCGGTGGGGCTCGGAGCGCGGGGAGAGGACCGGCCGGCGGAGCTGTCCGGTGGGCAGCGGCAGCGCGTGGCCATCGCCCGCGCGCTGGTCACCGAGCCCGACATCGTCTTCGCGGACGAGCCGACCGGCGCACTCGACCCGGCCACCGCGCAGGGCGTGCTGGCGCTGCTGCGGCGGGCCGTCGACCGCGACGGCCACACGGTGGTGATGGTCACCCATGACCCGGTCGCGGCGGCCTGGGCGGATGAGGCCCTCTTCCTGGTGCGGGGGCGGGCCGTCGGGCGGCTGGACCGGCCCGGAGCGGACGATGTGCGCCGCGTGATGGAGCGCCTGGGGCGGGACACCGGGGAGAACGCGGCGGAGAGCACTGCGGGCGGAGAGGGCGGAGAGGGGTGGCGGGCATGAGCGCGCCGGCGCCCGGACGGGGAACGGTGCGCGTGACCGCGCTGCTGGCCTCCCGCGCCGCCCGTACACACCGCAAGGCGTGGGCCGCCGTGTTCGCCGCGCTCGCCCTCACCTCCCTGCTGCTCGGCTCGTTCGTGCTCGCCCTCACCTCGACGGCGCTCGGGCACCCCCGCGTGGAGCGGTACGCGGCGGCCGACCTGGTCGTCGCGGGCGACCAGGAGACCCGCTTCACCGCCAAGCCGTGGGGCGGCGACCCCGAGACGGCGCGGGCCGGGCTCACCGAGCGGGTGCGGGTGGAGCGCGGCGCCCTGGACGTGGTGCGGAAGGTGCCCGGCGTCCGGGCGGCCGTTCCCGACGACGTGTTCCAGGTCGGGCGCGGGGGGCGGGCCCTCGCCGGGCGGCCCTGGGACGCGGCCCGGCTCGCCCCGTACGCCCTGCGGGACGGGCGCGCCCCGAAGGGCGCGGGCGAGGTGGTCATGGGCGGCGGGGCCCGCCCCGGCGAGCGGGTCACCCTGCGGGTGGCGGGCGTCGACGCGGCGTACACCGTCGTCGGCGTGGCCGACGGCCCGCGCGCCGCCGTCTACTTCGAGGCCGCCCGGGCCCGCCGGCTGGCCGGACACCCGGGCAGCCTGGACGCCATCGGGGTGATCGCCGCCTCCGGAGTCGGCACCGATGAGTTGTACGGCCGGGTGCGGCACGCGCTGGACGCGGCGGGCGTCCACAGCGTGGGCAATCGCGCCGACGGCGACTCGGCGAAGGCCCGGGTGCTGACCGGGGACGGGCGCGGCGGCCCCGAGTTCCTGGGCGTCGCGTCCGCCCGCGCGGGCGTGCTGGAGCTGCTCGCCTCCGTGGCCGGGACCGTCGTCCTCGTCTCGCTGCTCGTCGTCTCCTCGACGGTCGTGCAGGCGCTGCGGCAACGCGCCCCCGAGATCGGGCTGTTGCGCGCGGTCGGCGCCACACCGCGGCAGCTGCGCGGCGCGATCGGCCGGGAGGTGGGGCGGGTCGCGGCCCGCGCCGCGCTGGTCGGCGCGGTGGCGGCGCTCCCCGCGTACGCCGGGCTGCGCGCGCTGCTCGCCGCGTGCGGCGCGCTGCCCCCCGGTCTCGTCCTGCCCTTCCCGCCCTGGCTGTGGCCCGCCCCGCTGGTCACCGGGGGGCTCACGGTCCTGATCGCCCGCGCGGCGGCGTGGCTTGCCTGCGCCCGGGCCGCGAAGCTCCGCCCCGCGGAGGCGCTGCGCGAGGCGCCCCCCGGCACCGCGCGCCGCGTCACCGGGCTGGTGCTGCTCGCCCTCGGGGCCGGGTCGGCGGGGACGGCCGTCCTCCAGTCCGGCCAGACCGCGGCCATGGCGGCCGGGGCGGCCGCGATGACCATGGTCGTCGGGTGCGCCGTGCTCGGGCCGTGGATCGCCATGGGCGCGATGCGGGTGCTCGGCGCGCCGATGCGGCGCTTCGGCGGGCCCGGCGGCCGCCTCGCCGCCGCCAACTGCGCGGCCGCCGCGCCCCGCCTGGGCGCGGCCCTCACCCCGATCATCCTGGTCACCGCCTTCGCCGCGGTCCAGCTGTCGGGCGGCGCGACGCTCACCCACGCCGGCGGGGCCCAGGCCCGCGACGCCATGCGGGCCGACCTCGCGGTGCGCGCGGACGGCGGGCTGCCGGACGGCGCCGTGGAGCGGATCCGGCGCGTGCCCGGGGTGCGGGCGGCCACGGACGTCGTACGCGGCACGGTGGTGCTGGCCCGCCGGGAGACCGGCGAGCCACGCGTCGACCGGCTCCCGGTCCTCGGCCTGACCCCCCAGGGCCTTCCGCGCACCCTCGACCCGGGGGTGCGGGACGGCGGCCTCAGCGGGCTGCGGCCCGGCACCGTCGCGATCGGCGCCGACCGGGCGCGCTCGCTCGGCGCCCGGCCCGGCTCCACGGTGACGCTGCGCTTCGGGGACGGGGCGGAGGCGAAGCTGCGGGTCGTGGCGACGTACGACCGCGCCCTCGCCCTCGGCGACTTCCTCCTGTCCCGTGACGAGCTGCTGCGGCACACCTCTACCCCCGGGGCAGGCCGGATCCTGGTCGCCGCCGGGCCCGGCGCCGACCGCGCCGCGGTCGCCGAGGCGCTGGCGGCGGCGGTCCCCGGGGCCCGGGTGACACCGGACCCCGCGCCCCTCCACGTCGAGCCGGAGGACCAGGCGCTCGTCGAGGTGGTCACGGTGGCCGCGGTCTCCGCGATCGGGGCCTTCACCGTGATCGCCGTCCTCAGCACCCTCTCGCTCATCACCATCGGCCGCCGCCCCGAGCTGCGGCTGCTCCGCCTCGCCGGGGCCGGGCGGCGCCAACTGCGGCGGATGCTGCGCCTCGAGGCGGGGGCCACGGCGGTGACCGGGCTGGCCGTGGGCGCCGCCGTGGCCTCGGTGCCGCTGCTCGCGTTCAGCGTGGCGATGGCCCGTACGGTGCCGTATCTGCCGCCGGTCCAGGGCCTGGTGATCGTCGCCGTGGTCGCGGTGACCACGGCCGCGGGGACGCTGCCCCCGGCCCGGGCCGCGCTGCGGGGCCGGTACCCGGGGTCGGGCCCGGCCGGCGGGTGACATCCGCGGTGAGTACGGGACAGCGACACGCCGACGCCACGGCGTGTCGCTGTCCCGTACTCACCGCAGAGCCGCTGCTCACCGCAAAGCCGCCGCGTCGTCGGCGGTGCCGCCTCACCCCTTGTTCAGATACGCCAGCACCGCCAGCACCCGGCGGTGCCCGCTGTCGCTCGGCGGCAGGCCCAGCTTCGCGAAGATATTGCCGATGTGCTTGCTGACCGCGCGGTCCGACACCACCAGCGTCTTCGCGATGGTGGTGTTGTCGCGGCCCTCCGCCATCAGGTGCAGCACCTCTCGCTCGCGCGGCGTGAGGGAGTCCAGCGGATCGTCGCGGCGGCGGGTCATGAGCTCCGTCACCACCTCCGGGTCCAGCGCCGTGCCGCCCGCCGCGACCCGCTCCAGGGCGTCCAGGAACTCGTCCACCCGGCCCACCCGGTCCTTCAGCAGATAGCCGACCCCGCTCGCCCCGCCGCCCAGCAGCTCCGCGGCGTACGTCTCCTCCACGTACTGCGACAGCACCAGCACCGGAAGGTCGGGGATCTCCCGGCGGGCCGCGAGCGCCGCGCGCAGGCCCTCGTCGCGGAAGCCCGGCGGCATGCGCACATCGAGGACGGCCACGTCCGGGCGGTGTTCGAGGAGCGCGGGCAGCACCTCGGGGCCGCTGCCGGCGACCGCCGCCACCTCGTGGCCGGCGGAGGTCAGCAGCAGGACCAGCCCCTCCCTCAGCAACGCGTTGTCCTCGGCGATCACCACGCGCACGGCAACTCCACTTCGATCACGGTCGGCCCCCCGGCAGGGCTGGTCACCTCCATGATCCCGTCCAGCGCCGCGACCCGGCGACGCATGCCCAGCAGCCCACTGCCGCCCGTCCCCCCGCCGCCCGTCCCGGAGGCCGTTGGAGCGGAAGCCGTTGGGGCGGGGGTCTCGGCGCCGCCCCGCCCCTCGTCGCGCACCACGACCCGCAGCCGCCCCGCCGTACGGGCCAACTCCACCCAGGCGCGCTCGGAGCCGCTGTGCTTGGCGGCGTTGGTCAGCGCCTCCGCGACCACGAAGTACGCGGCCGCCTCCACCGCCGCGGGCGCGCGCGGCACGTCCTCGCCCTCGAGCCCGTCCGCGTCCACGGCCACATCGAGCCCGCTGCTCGCCGCGAGCGCGCGCACCGCGCCGAGCAGGCCGCGGTCGGTGAGGATCGGCGGATGGATGCCGCGGACGACGTGGCGCAGCTCGGTCAGCGCCTCCTCGGCCTGGTTCTGCGCGTCGTCGAGGAGCCTGCGCGCCGCGTCGGGGTCCTTGTCGAACGCCCGCCTGGCCAGCCCCACCCGCATCGACAGGGCCACCAGCCGGGCCTGGGCCCCGTCGTGCAGATCCCGCTCGATGCGCCGCAGCTCGGCACCGTGCGCGGCCACCGCGCCCGCCCGGGTGACGGTCAGCTCCTCGACCCGCTCGGCGAGGGCGGCGCTGCGCTGCGCCTCGGGGGACGGCGTCAGCAGCGCGCCCGACCAGGCGGCGTCGAGGTCGGCGAGGCGCGAGACCAGCGGCAGCACCACCGCCGGGCGCCTCAGCAGCCCGCACCACACCCCGTCCACGAACCAGCCGAAGGACCACACGATCAGCGAGGCGTAGGCCAGCAGCAGGCCGTAGCCGAAGTGTGCGA
This sequence comes from Streptomyces sparsogenes subsp. cuspidosporus, assembly GCF_039532705.1. Taxonomy (NCBI): domain Bacteria; kingdom Bacillati; phylum Actinomycetota; class Actinomycetes; order Kitasatosporales; family Streptomycetaceae; genus Streptomyces; species Streptomyces sparsogenes. The sequence continues at coordinate 59,307 of NZ_BAAASD010000033.1, forward strand.
AGAGCCAGCGCAGATCCCGGTACGTGCCCGGGTCCCGGGTCGCCGTGCGCACCCGCTCGAACAGCTCGCCGGTGAGCGGCGCGTACGCCTCCGGGACCGGCCGTCCCGTCCAGGCCGCCGTCTGCCGGCGCTTCAACCCGGCCATCCTGCGCAGCAGCAGCACCGTCTCGGGCAGCACGCCCGCGCCGACCACGAGGACCGTCGCGAAGGCTGTGAACAGCAGCAGTCCGATGAAGAGATACGAGACCAGGGCCAGCGCGGCCCCCCGCATCAGCTGGGCCGTGGCCCGCCCCGCCTGCTCCATTGTCTCCCGCATGGCCTCAGGCTAGGTGACCTGCAGCGGAGGCGCGGGCGGGCACTCACCCCGGCCGATGGTGTAGCGCACTCCACCATGACTTCGGGAGGGCGCTCCCTCGAACGCCGCGCGCCCGGGCGGCATCGTTGATCGCACAGGCAGTCGCCACCTCTCCCGAAGGATCCTGGAAGGAACCCCCATGAAGTCCCTGCTCTGGGCCGTCCTGACGATCGGCCTCGTCGTCAACGCCTCCACCAGCTTCGTCTTCGACGGCATCCAGCAGCTCCTGATCAGCATCGCCACGGGCGTCGTGGTGCTCGCGTCTGCCGCGGGCCTGTACGTGCTGCGCGACAAGCACTCCGGGTGATTCGCGGACGCCTTCCGGTCGGTTTCCGGCAGAGCCGATCAAACCCCTCCTGCGCCCGGGCCTGCGGGCGGATGATGGAGGGAGCGCCACGCGGCGAAGGGGGGGCGGGCTCGTGCACGCGAAGGACATCGCGGCGTTACGCGACCGAGCCGCACAGGCCGCGGCCGAGGCCCGGACACTGGCCGAGCCCAGCCCACTCGCCGAGGGGCCGCCTCCGGACTCCGCCCCGCCGCCTACGCCACCCGATCCCGCGCTCGTCGACCAGGCGCTGTCGCGGCTCGAAGCGATCGAGGCCGAGCTGGCCACCGTCGCACCGGACGGTGATCCACTGCTGTGCACCGTACGGGCCCGGCTCGGCGGCCTGTACGCCGACCGTTACCGGCGAAACCCCACGGACGCCGACCGGGCCCGGGGGCTGGGGCTGCTGCGCGCGGCCCGCGCCGCCGGGGCGCTCGACCGCCGGGACAAGCTCTTCGCCACCCTCAACCAGATCCAGCTGCTGCTGACGCCCGCCATGGTGATCGGGTGGAACGGCACGCTGCCCCAGCTCATGGAGAGCTTCGAGGTGGGCCGCCGGATATCGGAGGGCGACCCGGAGCTCACCGGCGACCTCGCGGAGCTGGGCGGGCTGCTGACCGAACTGTCGTCGTCGGTGCCCGGGATGGCGGGCGTTCCTCTGACGTGGATGGCGGAGACCCTCCAACGGGCTCCCGAGATCGCGCGCTCGGGAGACCGCGGGGAACTCGTGGACCTGGCGGAGCGGATGGCGAAGTACCTGCCGGGGCCAGGCTCCGAAGCGCTGTCGGCCCTGGCGGGGATGGCCGCCGAATTCACCGAGGGCGGCCCCGGGGACGGCACCAGCGGCGGCGCCGGGGCCGACACCGGGGCCGACACCGGGGACAGCGCCGGGGGCGGCGATGCGGCCGGGCGGTCGGAGGAGATCTCCGACGAGGAGGTCGCCAAGATCTCCGCCCAGATCGCTCTCCTGCTGGAGCTCGAAGTCCCCGGCACCGTCCGCCCGGAGGACCTCGAGACCCTGGTCGAGGCGGTGAGCCGGGGCCCGGCGGGCGAGGAGGCGGAGACCGCCCTCCGGGCCGCCATGAGCCGCATGGCCCACGGCGTACGCACCGGCGACGCCGACCGGCTGGCCGAGGCGGCGGAGCTGATCAACGGCGCGGTGGGTGACGGGGGGTCCGGGCGGGTGGGCTGGATGGCCGGGCTGATCTCGCCCGGCCTGCTGGCCGCGGCCAACACACTGGGCGGCAACCTGAAGGACCGCGACCAGGCGCGCGCCCGGCTCGACGCCCTCTTCGGCCCCGCCTCCTCGGTGTTCGACTCGGCGCACGCCACCGGGCGCGCCGCCGCAGGGCTGCGGACCTGCAACCAGTGCATGCACCTCCATCTGCGCATCACCGAGGCCGCGGACGAGCGGGACACCGAAAAGCTGGAGGACCTGCTCGACGAGCTGCTCGACCTGCTGGAGGAGACCGGCGAACACAGCGAGTGGCAGTTCCTGGTGCTCTTCCTGCTCGGGGTGGCCCAGCTGAGCCTGGCCGCCCTGGACGGTGGGGCCACGGCCCTGCGCACCGCCGTCGCCTATCTCGAAGAAGCGGCCGGACACCCCAGGACCCCCACCTTCGCGCGGCCTCTGATGGACGCCTGCTGGGCGCCCGTCCTGGCCGTCTCCTCCCTGGTCGAACGCGACCCCGCCCGCGTCTCCGACGCCGTGGCCCGGGCCCGCCGGGCCCTCGACGGCCCCGCCTCGACCCCCGACCAGCACGTCCGCATCCGGCAGGCCATCGTGTACGCCCTGCTGGCCATCCACAGGATCAACGGCGAGCGTTCCGCCCTGGAGGAGGCGGTCGGCGAGCTGGAGCGGGCCCGGCGCGACCTCACCGAGCGGTCCAGCCCCGAGGTCAGGCAGAAGGTGCTGTGGGAGCTGGCCGAGGCGTACCGCCTGCGCGACGACCGGGAGCACGACGACCGGGGCGCGGCGGTGGGCGCCGCGCAGGAGTCGCTGCGGGTGCTGGCCGAGGACGTGCTGTTGCAACTCGGCGCCGAACACGGCCTCGAGGTGGCCAGGGCGGGGGCGAGCAGGGGCCTGCTCGCCGCCCAGTGGGCCGCCGCGGACGGGCGGGTCGCCGAGGCCGTGGAGTCGCTGGAGGCGGGGCGGGGGCTGGTGCTGCGCGCGGCGGCCGCGGCGGCGGGGGTCGCGGAGCAGCTGGCCGCCCGCGGCGAGGCGGAGCTGGCCGAGCAGTGGCGCAGCGCCGTACGGGACCTCCCGGTCCAGACCGCGCCGACGGCCGGCGCGACGAGCCTCGGCGGTGACGGCGCGACCGGTGGCTCCGGCAGCGGTGGCTCGCGCAGTGGTGGTTCGGGCAGCGGTGGCTCGCGCAGTGGTGGCTTGGGCAGTGGTGGCTCGGGCAGCGGTGACATCGGCCTCGGCGCGGGCACCCCGGAGGAGATCCGCACCGCGCTCTCCCAGGTCATGACGGCCCAGCCCACCCCCGGCCTCGCCATCCCCAGCACCCTCCGACGCCGCGCGCTGGACGCGCTGCGGCGCCCCGACGGCGGCGGCTCGGCGGCGCTGCGCGGCCTGCTCGCCGCCCCCGGAGTCGCGGCCCTGCGGGAGGGCCTGCGGACCGTCGGCGCCGACGCCCTGGTGTACCTGGTGCCCGGCCAGACCACCGCCGACGGCGCGGCGGTCCTGGTGCCGCGCGGCGGTGAGCCCTCCACGCTGGAGCTGCCGGGACTGGGCGCGCTGGGCCGGGAGCCGCTGGAGCGCTATCTGGACGCGGGCGCGCGGCGTTCGGCCGTGCCCGAGAGTGACCTGGACGCGTACGACGAGGCTCACCGGCAGTGGGAAGCCGCGTTGGAGGCGTTGTGCGACTGGGCGGGTCCGGCCGTGGTCGGGCCGGTGCTGGAGGGCCTGAGGTCGCGTACCGCGGACTGGCCGGACGAACGGGACCGCCCTGTCCGGCTCGTTCTCGTGCCGTGCGGCAATCTCGGTGCGGTGCCCTGGCATGCCGCTCGGCTGCCTGCGGCGGAGGCGGACGTGGGTCGCCCGTACACGTATGTGTGTGAGGTGGCGGTGGTGTCGTACGCGGCGTCGGGTGGGGAGTTTCTGCGGGCTGCGCGGCGTGGCCGGATGGCGGTGGGGGAGCGGGCGGTGTTGGTGGCGGATCCGAGTGGTGACTTGCTGTGGGCGCGGGATGAGGTGGCGGCCTTGCGTGAGGCGTACTACCCGGGGGCGCGGGTCTACGGGTGGCATGAGGAGGCGCCGGAAGGTGCTCTGGGCACGCCTGAGGATGTGCTGGCCCACCTTCCCGACGGCCCGGCCGCGCCTGCCGCCTCGTTGCTGCATCTCGTGGTGCATGGGCTGGCGGGGCTGCGGCCCACCGACTCGGCGCTCCACCTCGCCGAAGGCGACGACGGGACCGGCCGGTTGACGGTGACCCGCATTCTCGACGTACCGGCCGGGCCGGTCGGGGAGGGGATCGCGGGGCCGTTGATCGTGCTCAGCGCCTGTGAGACGGACCTCAGCAGCCGGGATCACGACGAGGCGCTGACGCCGACGACGGCGTTGCTGGCGCGGGGGGCCACGGATGTCGTGGGTTCGCGGTGGAAGGTGTCGGACAGTGCGTCCGCCGCGTTGATGGTGGTCTTCCACCACCACCTGACCGTGTCCGGGCTGGCCCCGCCGGACGCGTTGCGGGCCGCGCAGCTGTGGATGCTGGATCCCGAGCGCGGACCCGTGCCCGGGCTGACAGATGAGTTGCTGGCGGAGACCGAGGGCAATGTGCGGGGGCTGGCCCGGGTCGTGTCCTGGGGTGGATTCATCCACCAGGGCAACCCGGCTGCCCAGGCCACTGTGGCGGGAGGACGGCCATGACCACGAACGATCTGCTGGGACTGCTGCGCCGGCATCTGCCGGAGATCCGCGCGTCGCTCACCGCCGCGCAGTACGCCCGCTTCCAGGACAGCGTGCGACGGCTCGGGGAGGTGGGGGACGACACGAGGGCCATACGCCTCGCGGTGCTCGAGGTGCGGCGATGTCTGCTTGCCCTGCCGCGCGAGAACGAACTGCGCAGGCGGATGGATCAGTTCCGGTCCGGGGGCGCGGCGCCGTCGGCGGTCCTGCCGGACGCCGGGGAACTCGACGAAGTGATACGGCTGCTGGAGTCGGTGGACTGGCCGGCGCTCGACCCGGCGAGCGCCGAGATCGCCCGGGGAGTCAGGCAGCGGCTGCTGACCGTGCCCGCGCGCGGCCCGGAGCGGCTGACGGGCGCCGCCGCGCAGGATCCGGACCGGGCCGGGCTCATCCGTCTGACGGATCCGGAACTGGGGGACCGCTACCCGGACTTCCAGTTCGATCCGGATACCGGGGAGCCACGGCCGGTGGTGCAGCGGATCAACAGACTGCTGCTGTCCGACCAGGACCCTTGGGGGGCGGCCGACTGGTGGCTCGCCGGCAACGCCTGGCTGCGCGACACGCCCGCCGCGCTGGTCGGCCAGGTGCCGGACGCGCTGCTGACCGAGGCCGCCGCCGCGCTGATCGGAGACGGCGCATGGTAGAGCAGGCCCCGTGCGAGGACGCGCGCATGAGTCCGAACCTGTCGGTCCTGGAGGCGGGCACCGAGCTGTGGCGGTGTCATGAGACGGCGTTCTCCTGCACCGCGTTCAACCCGGTCACCGCGCACTCCCACTTCGGCGGCAGTCGCTTCGACGGCACGGCCGACGACCCGTATTCCTATCTGTACGCGGCCCTGGAACCGACCACCGCGCTGGCCGAGGTGCTGCTGCGGGACATGGCGTTCACCTGGCCGGCCGGGACGCGTCAGGTGCCGTGGGCGAAGGCGGCGATCCGCTCGCTGTCCAAGCTGCGGCTCACCGAGGACCTGCTCCTGGTGGATCTGGTCACGGAGGAGGACCTGGCCGCGGTGTTCCAGGACGCGTGGCTGCTGGAGACCGACGGGCCGGGCTACGCGCAGACCCGCGCCTGGGCCCGGGAGATACGGCGGCAGATGCCGCGCGCCCAAGGGCTGCGGTGGCAGTCGCGGCGCCACCGGCCGCACCACGCCGTGGTGCTGTTCGGCGACCGCTGCGGGGCGGAGCCGCTGAAGACGGTGCCGGGGCAAGCGCACAACCTCGGCACGTTCGAGGGGGCGGGCGAGGCCAACCGGCTGTTGGCTCCGCTGCGGGCGGTCATCGTGCCGCCGGGCATGCGGATGTGAGGCGCGCGGGGCGGCACGGGGGTTGCCGCCCCGCGGCCCGGCCGGACCGGCCCCGGCTCCGCCCCCCGGCCCGACCGGCCCCGGCCCCGGCCCCGGCTCAGCCGACGTCGGGGCCGGTGGCGGTAGCGGTCGCGGGGCCGGCGGCGGGGCCCGGCCCGTACAGCCGTACGGCGATGCTGACCCGCAGGCCGAGCCGGAGCTGGTCGCCGTCGCGCAACGGGGTGCGGATGCCGGGTGCGAGCCGGGCGTTGTTGAGGAACGTGCCGTTGTGGCTGCCCGCGGGGGGCTCCTCGACCCACGCGGTCCCGTCCGGCTCCACCGTGATCGAGGCGTGGCGCCGGGAGATCTTCGGCCGGTCGGCGAACAAGGCGGCGGTGCGCGGTGCCCAGTCCGGGTGGCGGCCCAGGGTGAGCGGCGGGCCGGGGCCGTGTCTCAGCTCCAGACAGGGGTCGCCGCAGATCAGCAGCACATGGGTGCGCGTGCTGTCGCAGGACGGGCAGCGGGCGTCGCGGGGGGCCATCGCCGCGCCGCAGCTCCAGCAGGGCTCGGACACCGAGGACCCGGCCCGGCCCGGCCCTGTGCCGCCGCCGGGACCCGGCCGGGCGGGTGGCTCGGGCCGCACCGCCCGATCGGGTGGTATGGCCGGTTCTGGGTGTATCGCCCGGTCGGGTCGTACCGTCGGCTCAGGGTCTACCGCCGGCCCAGGGTCTACCGTCGGTCCCGGCTCCTCGAGCGACTGCCACCGCGGCCCGCGCGGCGGCCCGGACTCCGGCTCGCGCCCGGGCTCCCGTTCCGCCGGTGCTTCCTCCGGAAGGGGTCCTTCCTCCGGCCCTTCCTCGTCGTCGTCGTCCTCGCGCCACCAGCCCGCCGGCGCGGCCCCGCCGCTCACCGTGCGACCCGCAGGTCCAGGGCCACCGTCCCGTCCCCGGCCGGCCGTACGCCGGTGACGGTGACCGCCGTGCCCGCCAGCGCCTCCTGGTCGAACAGCGCCCGGGCCAGCGGGTTGATCAGATGCGTCTCCAGCAGCATGCCGATCCCCCGGCCGCCGTTGTGGACATCGGACGTGCAGTAGTCGGACAGCGCCCGGTGGGCCTCCTCGGAGAGCCGCAGGTGCACCCCCTGCTCCTCCCGCAGCACCCGCTGGATGTTGCCCACCTGGGAGTCGAAGATCTCGGCGGCCACCTTGGCGTCGATGTAGTCGAAGACCACCACGTTGCCGCCGAGCCGGTTCATCAGCTCCGGGCGGCCGATCTCCTCGACGAAGTGCTCCTTGACGTTGCTCAGGATGATCTCCTCCAGCTGGTGGTACGGCATGCCGGGCTCGGCCACCCGCCCGGTGCGCCCGCCCTCGCCGGTCCGCTTCCTGACGCCGAGGTTGGATGTGAAGATCAGCACGCACTCGCTGAAGTACGTGGTGACCCCCTGCCCGTCGGTGAGCCGGCCGTCCTCCAGCACCTGGAGGAACTTGTCCAGCACGCCCTTGTCCGCCTTGTCGATCTCGTCGAACAGCACCACCCGGAACGGGTCGTTGCGCACCGCCGTCGTCAGCTCGCCCCCGGCCTCGTAGCCGACGTACCCCGGGGGCGCGCCGAGCAGCCGGTCCACCGAGTGCGGGGCGGAGAACTCGCTCATGTCGAAGCGCAGACAGGCGTCCTCGGTGCCGAACAGCACATGGGCCACCGACTTGGCCAGCTCGGTCTTGCCGGTGCCGGTCGGACCCGCGAAGAAGAGCACACCGCGCGGCCGGCTGCCGGGATGGGAGGCCTGGGCGCCGGACAGGCCGAGGGCCGCGCGCTTGAGGATGTCCAGCGTCTTGCCGACCGCCTTCTCCTGGCCCTTCACGCGGGAGCGGATGTACGCCTCGCCGTTCCTGATCTGCTTGCGGACGTAGTCCGCCTGCCAGGGGTTGTCCTTGACGCCGAGCTGGTAGATCCGCACGGCGTCCCGCATCTCGGCGAACGACAGCCCCCGGTCGAGCGCCATGTGGGCGCTTTCCCGCATGGCGCGCAGGGTCAGCCCGGCGGTGGCCCTGGTGAAGGTGTCGATGTCGTGTTCGTCCGGCGTCCGCCCTTCACCGGGCCGGTCCTCCCCGAGCGGTCCTTCACCGGACAGGCCGTCACCGGGCCGGTCTTTGTCGAGCCGGTCCTTGCCGAGCCGGTCCTTGTCGAGCCGTATCCGCCCGCCCCCGCGCTCCTCCTTGGCGATGTGCTCCTTCGCGAGCAGCTGCGCCATGCGTCGCCTGCTGCCCAGGTCGGGCAGCGGGATGCCGATGGTGCGGACCCTTTCGCTGCCGGCCACCAGCCAGGTGGGCAGGTCGCGTTCGCCTTCGGCGAGCCAGATCACGGGGTTGAACAGCGCCCGCCCCGTCCTCCGGTACGGAATCGGCCTGGCGTCCTCGGCCAGCTTGAGGCAGTTGAGGAAGAAGTCCCGCTCCGGGTCGCTGAGCCGGGTGACATCGGTGGGGATCCGGGCGGCGTAGTCGACGAGGACGACCACGCGATACGGGTCCAGGCGCTGTGTCGTGCCGGGGCGCGGCCGGCCGTCGGGCGGGTTGGGCCGCCGCTGACCTTGCTCCTTCCAGCCGGTGACGATCGAGCGCAGCGTCCGTTCCGCGTCGGCCAGTTGTACGGCGGTGTCGGCGCGCCGGGCGCGGTCCGGCGCGGGGGAGTGGCGGCCGTGCAGCAGCTCGCGCACCTGGTTCTCGGCGGGGCCGGTGACAACGGTGAAGCCGTCCGCGATGTCGAAGCGGATCAGGGCCTCGTAGCCCTCCTGCCAGAGGGCGTTCCACAACACCTCGGTGAGGGTGTGGTGGGCGTCGTACTGCCGGTCCGGGCCGTCCTCGTCGGGGGCCCTGTCGTGGTGTACGAGGTGGAGGTCGCGGATGCTGCCGTGCAGCACGTACTGGGAGTGGACGCTGAGGGTGCCGACCAGTTCCTCGACGAAGGCCGGGAGCCTGCGGTCTCCGCGGCCCGCCGGGGGTACGGGCGCCGTTCCTGCCTCGGTCATCGATGCTGCTCCTGGTCGCGGTCGCGGTGGCGGGCCTTGCGCGCGGGGCGGTGGTCGTGGGCGGGCCGGGCCGCCGTGCGCGGGGCCGGGCGCGCGGGCGGCTCGTCGAAGGTGAACGGCAGGGCGAGGCCGGCCCGTTCGGCCAGCCGCCGCAGCTCCCGCAGGTGGTCGGGGGCCTCGACGCACCGCCGCCAGTCGAGTTCGCGGTCGGCCTCGGTCTCCTCGGCCGGGTCGCGGTCGCGGTGCATGGTGGCGACCCGGGCGGTGCCGTGGGCGTCCACGGTGACGCGGAGCCAGTGGTCGTCGCCCCAGCCCGGCGGGGTCCACTCGATCACCTGGTCCGTCGCGGAGGCGGAGCAGCGGGCCGCCAGGGTGGCCGTCCCGGGATCCGAGCGCCGGACGGCCGCGCGGATCACCTCCGCGGCGTAGGCCCGCTGGTAGGCGTCGACGCGCTCGCCGACCCGGGCCTCGACCCGGTCCCGCTCGGGGGCCTCCGGCGGCCGGCCGTCGTCCAGGCAGCGCCGCAGGATCGCGATCTCCGCGGTGGCGTCGGGCAGCGGGGCGGGGGCGCCGGGCGGGACGTCGCGGAGGAAGGCCAGCCGCTGGGCCGCCCACTCCTCGGTCTCCTGCCGCCGCTCGGCCTCGCGCGTCAGCCGCTCGGCGAAGCGGGCGGCCTCGCGCAGGTGCCGTTTGGCGGCGGCGGGCCGCCGGGTGGCGACCTCCGCGGCGACGGTGACCTTCTCCTCGACCAGCCGGTAGTCCGCCACCGACACGTTCCGCGGCAGCATGGCCAGCAGGTCGGCGCCCTGCCGCAGCACCTCGTCCTCGGTGGGCGCGGCCGCCCCCGCGGCCGAGGGGGCGGCCCGCGGCGGCGGGGGAGCCGAGGCCCGCGTCTCGGCCTCGGTGGCGGCCGCCTCGTACTCCTCCAGCGCGCGGCGGCGCCGGGCGCGCAGCTTGATGTGCCAGGCGGAGGCCTCCGGGTACGTCCCGGGCGCCGAGCTGCCGACCGCCGCCATCGTGGCCCGCGCGTACGCGGCCTCGGCGCCGCGCAGCCGGCGGTCGGTGTCGGCCAGCCGCCGCCACGCCTCCTCCAGGTTCAGGCCGACGAGGGTCAGCGGCGGCGGCAGGTCGGGCGGGTCGGGCGGCCCGTCGGGCCCGGCGGCCGCGGCCGCCCGCCGGATCCGCGCGCCCAGCGCGTCGATGCGGGCGTTGGCCCGGACGGCGGCGAATGCGACGTCCCGCCAGCAGGCTGCCGCCTGGCTCGCCTCCAACTGCCGCTGCCGCAGCTCGGCCTGGGCCTCGGCGGCCCGGATGGCGGCGGCCGCGAGCACCTGCGCGCCGGCCATGGCGGCGCGGCCGGCGAGCACGGCCCCGCTCAGCGAGCCGAGGCCGATCAGGGCGGGCACCACCATGTCGTGGAGCTGGTCCATGGCCGCGTCCAGCGCGTGGCCGGTGGCGTTGTGGACGGCCTCCCCGAGGTGCCGGCCGACGTTTCCGGGGATGTGCCCGGGGATGTGCCCGCCGATGTTGTCGCTGACGGTGTCGCGGGCGTGGTCCGAGACGCCGGTGCCCCGCACGCCGTCCTGCACGCCGCTGGGCACCGTGGTCTGGAAGGGGTCGGCGACGGCCGGGGGCTGCGGGAAGGACACGTCCGGCAGCACGGCGTCGAGGGTGAAGTCGGCCTGTCCTGAACTCATGTGGCGCTTCCTGATCGCGAAGGGGCGGCCGCCGTCGTTGTCGGCGGTGTCGTCGTCGGCCGTGTTCTCGTGGTTCTCGGGTGGCGGTCGCGGCGCGCCTGGTCGTCCCGGGCGCGCAGCTCCGCCACATGGCGGCGCCAGCCGCGCAGCCGGTGCCAGGTCCAGAAGGCCAGGGCGGCCACGGTGGCCATCGGCCACACCCAGGCGGCGTAGCGGAGGGTGAGCCAGAGCAGGCCGATCGGCAGCAGGATGAGCAGGCCGCGGACGGGGAAGCGCGCGCCGGGGCGCCGTATGAAGCGGGCGACGGGCAGCGTGCGGTCGGTCAGCAGCCCGGCGAGCGAACGGTCAGGGTGGTAGCCGGGGCTTCCGATGCGGTACGCCGTCCACAGCTCCATGGCCACGACCGCGGCGGCCCCCGGGACGGACAGCATCCAGGCCGTCAGCACCGTCTGCTGGGCCGGGCTCCCGCCGACGTCGCTCAGCCCGATGAGGAAGATCCACGGGAAGACGGCCGCGAACGCCCCGCCGAGGGCCCAGCCGAGCGTGGGCAGTCGGTCCTGTCTGCTCACCCACCGGGCGGCGACGTCCAGGTCGCGCGCTTGGCGCAGGACCGCGCGCTCGCCGTCGAGCCGGGCCTGCGCCTCAGCGGCCTCCTGGTCGGCGAGCCCGGCCAGCCAGACGGCCAGCTGCAGCCGGACCAGGTCGCCGGGGTCGCGCACCAGCCGCTCGTACCAGGCCACCGGCTGCGGCAGCCGGGCCAGGGCGGTGGCGGCGCTCTCCACGAGCCGCTGCCGGTACACCTCGGGGGCCGCGGCGAGCGACAGCAGGGCGATGAGCCGGGAGCGGTCGAGCCGGGTGGCGTCGCGGACCCCGGCGCGCATGCCGCGCAGCCGGGGTGACTCCTGGATCACCTCGTCGACGAGGCCCCGCCAGCGTGAGCGGGCCGTCAGCCACCGCTGCTGCACCTCGGCCAGCCCCTCGCCGCCGGGCCGCGACTCCAGCAGCGGCAGGATCGCGTGGTCCCGCAGGTCCTCGACGATGGAGAGGGCGCGCGCGTCGCGCGCCTCGGCCCCTCTCAGCAGGTCGCCCAGCCCCTGGGGGTCGAGCGGCACCCCGCGGTAGGAGGCGTCGAGGGTGGGGCCGAGCCAGGAGATCAGCCGCACCAGGGTGGTGGGCTCCGGTTCCCGGAGCGGGACCGCGTACGTGTGCGGCTCCAGGAGGTCGAGCAGCGCCGCCAGCTCGTCGGGGTCGCGGCCCGGCCGACCCTCGAACTGGCGCAGCCAGCGGACGAACTCGCCCCGGTCGCGGCGGCGGCCCAGGGTGCGCCGGGTCTGCACCCAGTTGTCATTGAAGGCCCTCGCCAGCTGCCTCGGCTTGGTGAACTGCTCGCCGACGAAGGCGAACGGCTCGATGTCCGGGTCCTCGGCCGGGTCCGAGGCGCCGGGGGCGGCGCCCGCCTCCCACGGGGCGATCGGCGGCGAGCCGCCCACCAGCCACTGCGCCACCTCGTCGGTGCCCCAGCGGCGTTCGGGGTCCCGGGTGAGCAGCCCCATGCAGAGCAGCCGCAGCCGGTGGTCGGTGACCAGCGACAGGTCCGGGGCGCGGGAGCTGATCTCCTCCCGGACGAAGTCGTTGTCGGTGAACGGGACGGGGTGTCGGCCGCCGGCCATCTCGGCGACGATCATCCCGAGCGACCACCAGTCGGCGGGCGGGTGGATGAGCTGGTTGCGCAGCGAGGCCTGCGGGGACATGTAGAGGGCGGTGCCGACCCAGCGCTCGTCGCGGGTGTAGCGCTCGTCGGGCTCGTAGGCGGAGACGGCGAAGTCGACGAGGACGAGGTCCGGGGCGGCCGGGTCCAGGCTGCCGAGCACGATGTTGGCCGGGCTGAGGTCCCGGTGCACGATGTTCAGCTCGTGCAGGGTGGTGAGGGCCTCGTGGAGCTGCCGTACGACGTGGAGGACGAGCGCGGGGTCGACGGGGCCCGGGTTGTCCTTCAGGTAGCGCGCGAGGTCGGTCTCGCCGTAGGAGGGGGCCAGGTCGTACGGGTGGCCGTCCGCCCCGGTGTCGTCGGTCTCGGTGAAGTGGGTGAGGTGGCGGCGCGGCCGCTCGCCCAGCAGCTCCCACACCCGGGGCTCGGGGGCGTGGCCGCGGTGGTACCACTTGAGGATGTGGGTGCCGTGGTCGTCCTCGACGCGGTAGACCGCCGCCTGGTACGGGCGCTCGGGGCGGCGCAGCACGGCCCGCAGCCGGAACCGGTCGCGCAGCGAGAGCGGCAGCAGCGAGGTGTCCCCGCGCAGGTCGCGTCCCCCGTGCGCGACCTGCGCGGGCGTGTCCGCGACCCCGCTCGGGAACTCTGCCTCGGTGGGCGCGGCGGCCGTGGCCGCCGCGGCGGGTGGCGGGAGCGGCGGTGGTGGCTCCTCGTGTTCGGTGGGCGGCGGTCCGGCGGCGTACGGCTGGTTCTCCTCGGGCGTGCCGTGCTCTGGGCCGGGCTCATGCCCTGAGCCGGGCTCATGCTCTGGGTCGGGCCGGTGTGATGCGTCAGGCCCATGCTCTGCGCCGGGCTCGTATTCCTCGTATTCCGTGGCGGGCGGTTCTTGCGGCTGGGTCACATCAGTCACCTCGTGCGTCATGACGGGAGGGGTGGAGATCAACGGGCCGTGGATCAAGAAAAAGGCCCCGGGAATCGGAAATGCGTTCCCGTACGGCCCGGAATTCCCGTGCGTGGCGAGGCACGGCAAAGCGGCGGGGCGGGCGTGGGCGCGATTTCCTCTTCCGTCGCCCGCCGCTAGCCTGGTGACCATGATTCAGGAGCCATTGCCGTCAACTCCGCCCGCATACGATCAACTCCTGGACGAACTGAAAAACATCCGCAGGCCGGGGCTGGCCGGCCTGCGCGGTACCGATCGGCCGGCGCTGCGCGCGGCGGCCGTGGCGGGTGGCTTCTGCGAGGGCCCCGACGACGCCCCGGCCGGCATCGAGGCCCTGCTCAAGGAGGCCGTGCGGCGGCTCGGCGAGAAGGACCTGCTCGGCCGGGCCGCGGCCCACACCTTCGGACTGCTCCCCGACCGCCGGGGCGCCCCCGCCGCCGACCGCCGCAAGATGGCCGCCGGCGTGTACGGGGTGACCCCCGAGCGGTTCCGCAGACATCAGGAACCGCAGGTGATCCAGCAGCTCGCCGAGGCCGTCCTGACCGTCCTGCGGGAACCGCCCCCCGCGCCCGCCCGGCAGACGGCCCCGGGGGGTCCTCCACCCTCGGGCGGCGCAGTCGGCGCAGTCGGCGCAGTCGGTGCAGCCGGGGCAGGCGGCACAGGCGGCGCAGTCGGGGCAGGCGGCCAGGACACGCAGGGCGGCGCGGGCGGGCGAGGCCGCCAAGGCGGCGCGGAGGGCGCGGGCGGCGTCGGCGGAGCAGGGGGCGCGGCCGGCCAGGTCGGACAGGAGCCCCCGCTGCGGGTCGACAGCGTTCCGGTGGACGCGCGTAGCACGGTCACCGTGCACGTCTCGCCCATAGAACTGCTCCGCGACATCGAGGTGTTGGTCTCCTCGGAGAACGTCTACCTGGAGATGTCCAAGACCTTCCGGCCGACCGTCTCCGGCGCGCTGCGCCTCGCCGCCGCCGTGCGCGACCCCGCCGGGGAGATCGTCGACGATGTGCTCACGCGGGAACTCGCCGCGTGGCTGCGCGCCCATGGGCGCCCGGGGCTGCCGGTGCGGCCTGGCACGGTGGTGCCCACGTCGTCCGGGGCGCTCGCCGCGCGCGGAGTCCGGCGGATCTACCACGCCGCGGTGGCCACCCCGCAGGACGACACGTACGAGGTGCGCCCGGAGAGCATCGCGCGTGCGGTCAGCGCGTGCTTCGCGCTCGCCCGCACGGAGCGCGACCGGTACCGGCCCGAGCTGTCGTCCATCTGCTTCCCTCTGCTCGGCGCGGGCCGGGGCGGGCTGTCCCCGGCGGTCAGCGCGACCTGGCTGCGCTGGGCGATCCGCGACGAACTCGCCCGGGACGCCCGCTGGCGAGTGCACCTGGTGGTCCGCACCCGCGACATAGCCGAGGCCGTAGGCGCACTGTGACCCGCGCGCTCCCTGCGACGGTGACTCCTGCGCCCCCTGCGAAGGCCGGGACCCCTGCGGCGGCCACGCCGACGGCGGCCCTTGCGGCAATGGCGCGCGCTGGGGCGACCGGCGTCCCCGCACCCATCGCGCCGACTCCGCCCGCTGGGCCGACGGTGACCTGTGCGGCGACCGCGCCCCCTGCGCCGGCCCGGACGCCCGCCGCATTTGGGACCACCGCGCCGGCCCGGACCCCTGCGGCAGCCGGGACCACCGCGCCGGCCGCGGACCACGCGCCCGCTCCCCCCGCCCCGATATCCGCCCCAGCCCGCGCCCGCAGCCCAGCCCGCGCCCGCGCAGACCCCCGCGCCCCGGCAGACCCCCGCGCCCGCGGCCACCCTCACGGGCGCCAGCTCGGGCTCGTGAGGCGCACCCCCGCTCGCCGCAGGCGGCGCTCCAGCGCCGACAGTTCGCCGCGCAACGGCACTCCGTAGAGCCGCACATCGTCCTCTCCCTCGACCACTTGCAGACGGGGTCCACTCGCCGTCCGGGTCAGATGCGCCTCGTAGCGCGCCCGCCCCAGGGCCGTACGCGGCCGCATGCGCTGGTTGGCCGAGCCGCGCCACACCAGACGCGTGGGCTCGGCCGCCCGGAAGCGGCCGGTCACCAGGACATCGGCGTGGTGGACCGCGGCGGAGCGCGCCGCGTCGCGCTCCACTTCGTCCTCCTCGTAGCCCGTGTACAGGAGGAAGTCGATGTCGCGCCCGGCCGCCGGGCCGCCCGGCGCCCGTGCCCGCGCGCGGGCGAGGTCCGCCCCGGCCAGCAGGGCCGCCAGGCCGGCCGGCTGGTCGAGTGGCTCGCCGCCGCTGACCGTCAGCCCGTCGGCCCCCCGCGCCAGTGCGGCGCGCCACAGTCCGAGCAGGGACGAGACCGTACGAGGGGCGCCACCCCCCGGGTCCCAGGTGTGCCGCGACATGCACCCGGCGCAGGCCAGCCCGCACCCCTGGAGCCAGACGCCCAGCCGCCGGCCGGGCCCGAGGGTCTCCACCGGGAAGTGCGTCCCGCTGATCCGGAGCACCGGGTCCCGGCGCAGGGGGGCGTTTTCCATCGGCCCGTCTCCTTTCCGCCGCGGCCGGCTGACGAATTCCGTGATCAATGAGAGGGGACCCGGAAATCATGCCCAGTATGACGTGCGGTCAGACGCCGGCGCGGGCGAACTCCGGTTGAGTTCCGGGCGTTTTCGGGGGTGGGCCGTGCGGGGAGCATTCCCGGGTATGACGTTACCGCTACGGTCTGAACAGGTATTCGGCTCGGCCGCCGCACCCCCGCGCGGAGCAAAGCGGAATGCCGCTTTCCGTAAAAGGGGCGGTCCGGAGTCGAATTCCATGCCGAGGAAATCGGGGGACGGAAATCCATGATCACATCCGATAGCGTCAACGGCGTGGCGCGCCGGGGCGGGCTCGGCCCCACCGCGCGCCTCAGGGCCCGCCATCGGGGCAGGCGTGACGCCGCCCGGGGCGTGCCCCGCATCGCCTTCACGGTGGCCGCCGCGCCGCCCGGGGGCGGGCCGGACGGCATGCCGCCGTCCATCGAGCCGCCTGCCCCGGAGCTGCTCATCACCCCGTACGTCATGGAGGTGCGCACCGCGGCCCGCCGGGCCACCGAGCAGCTGCGCTCCTCGCTGATCGGCCGGGAGCACGCCCTCATCAGCAGGCTGCGCGCCGAGTCGGTGCGCGTGGTCACCCAGTACGACGTCCGCGAGGACCCCAGGCCCGCCGCCCTGGCGCGGTATGGCCTCTGGGTGGGCCAGTGGCGCACCAGTGTGGACCGCTGCCGGTCGCACGCGCAGGCCGTCGTCGACCAGGCCAATCAGCGGCTCGCCTGCTACTGGGACGGGGTGCGCGCGGCCCACCCCCACTTCGGCCGTCTCGCCCGGCGCCCGCCCGGCGACTGGCTGCCCGGCCGGGTGGAGCTGGACCCGTCCTGGCACCGGCCCGACATATGGCTGCTGGCCGACGACGAACACGCCCGGACGGCCACGTCCCGGGCGCTCCAGATACTCGAGCGGCAGAACACCTACCGCGCCGACGGGAGGAGTGCGCGATGACCGCCGACAACCCCGCCCCCCAGGGCCCCGACCCTCAAGGCCCCGCCGCCCGGCCGCGCCCGGCCCCCCGTCGCGAAACCGCCCGTCGCCCGGCCCCCCGCCGCGTCACCGTCCGCCGCGTGCTGCCCGCCGCGCTGGTGCTCGCCCTGGCCGCGGCCGGCACGGCCTGCGACGCGATGTCCAACGAACCGGAGCGCTACTCCCAGGCGTGCGGCGTCGTGGTCGACGGTTCCGGCTCGGCCGTCGACGCGAAAACCGGCTTCGACGCGGCGGCGAAGCTCGACGCGAGGCTGGACACGTTCCTGAAGGACCGCAAGTGCCGCAAGACGTCCTTCGCCCCGATCACCAAGGTCTCCATGGCCTCCAAGTGCCAGGTCAGCCCGCTCGACCTGGACCCGGACGGCTCGAAGACCTCCGACCGCGACCGCACCCGCAAGGCCCTGCGCGAGGTCGCCCGCTCCAGCGCGCACAAGCTGCTGGATTGTGCCAAGAAGCAGGAGCCCGGCTCCGATGTGCTCGGCGGCCTGTCGCGGATCGCGCTGACCAAGCCGTCCGGCGACGACGCCTCGTTCGACGTGCTCGTGGTGAGCGACTTCGACCAGGGCGATCCCGACTTCCGGCTGGGGCGGCAGGACCTGTCCACCGACGCGAGCCGCCAGAAGACCGCCGACGGCTTCCTGAAGTCCCACGGCAAGCCTGAGCTGTCCGGCGCCGACATCTACCCGGTGGGCTACGGCATGAAGTACCACACCGACACCTCCCGGTACGAGCAGTTCAACGCCTTCTGGACGGAGGTCCTGGAACGGAGGATGAAGGCCCATGTCCACACCGATTACCGGTAGCGACGGCGAGGCCCCGCGGCGGCTGAGGCTGCGCCGCCGCGGGCCCGACGCCGACCGGGGGCGCCGGGGGCGGGCCGCGCGGCGGTTCCCCGACGGGGCCCTGCCGCAGCCGGATCCCGTCGAGCCGGGCGTCATCCGCGGCGGCGACAGCGACTGGCTCACCGACCGGGCCCGCAAGCGCGGCGCGGCGGCCGGCACCCGGCGGGTCTTCGACCCCTGGGTGCTGGGCAGCCCCGACCGGATCCCGTACTTCGCCGAACTGGCCAGCCTGCGCAACCGCGTCAGGCATCGGCTCACCGAGGAGGCGGCGCGGGCGGAGGAGGCCGGCGCCCTGGAGGCCGGCCGCGCGCGGGCGGCCGTCACGGCCGCCGAGGAGCGGCTGAGGCGGGCGGACCGGCGCCGCGCCGACCTGGAGCAGCAGCAGCGGGCCACCGTCGCGCAGCTGGACCGGCTGGCGCGGCGGGCCGACCGGTGGCAGAACTTCCGCGACACCATCCGGGGCGGCTTCGAGCGGCGGTGGCTGCGCGACCGGATGCCCCCGGACTGGACCGACGGCACCCATGGCACCGACGGCACCGCCGACCCGACCGGCGCGCAGGGCTTGACCAGCGCGCAAGGAGTGAACGGCGCGGCCGCCCGCCGTCGCGGCCCGGCGCAGGCGTACCGCGACGGCGAGCCGGAGTCCGCGAGGCACCACGCCGACTGGCAGTCCGTGGCCGAGCACGACCTGTCGGCGCCCGACGCCCAGGCGGCCGACCGGGCCCTGTCCACCAGGGCGGCCTGGGAGGGCGCGGCGGCGCGGCCCGGCGTGTCGCGCCGTCTCAAGACCGGCGTGCTGGTGCTGCTGATGGTCGTGGAACTGCCCGTCTACTACACCGTGTTCGAGAATCTGCACGGCGTCGGCGCCTTCGCCAATCTGCTCTCCGTCAGCCTCACCGTGGCCGTCGCCGTGGCGATGATCCTCGCCCCGCACATCGGCGGCCGGATCCTGCGGCACTGCTCCGGCACCGGCGCGGTCCGGCTCGCCGCCGTGCCCGCCCTCGCGCTGATCACCGTCTGGGGGTACGGCGCCTGGGCGCTGGGCGATCTGCGGGCCAAGGTGGCGTTCCAGGACGAGCCTCCGCTGGAGCTGCCGGCCGACGTGCCCCAGGAGGCGCGGGACGACCTCAGCCACCAGCCGAGCCTCCTCGAGTCGCTCAACCTGGACCCGCACAGCGTGTCGTTGATGTTCGTCGCGCTGCTGCTGCTCTCCGGCGGCATCGCCTTCCTGCTCGGCCTGGGCGAGGAGCATCCGTACCTCGCGGCGTACCGGACCACCGCCGAGCGGCTGCGCGAGCTGGAGCGGGAGATCGAGGAGGACGTGGCGGGCGCCGAGCGCGCCAGGCAGGCCCAGGCCACCCTGGAGACCCGCGCCGCCGCCCGCCGCGCGGCTCACGAGGCCCGCCTCTACGCCGTCGACGAGCTGTACGAGGCCGCCGCTCACAACTACCTGGACGGCCTGATGGCGCAGTCCTCGGACCCCGCGGTGACCGAGGCCGCCATGCGGCTGTCCCAGAAGTGGCCGCTGCTGCCGCACTGACGGCGTCCGGCAGGCCGTGAGCACACACAGGACCGACGACGGGGGTGGCGATGGAGCCGGCGGGCGAGGAGCAGTACATCCTGATCACGCAGTGCCTTCAGAACGACTTCTTCCTCAACCTGGACTGCCAGTTGTCGCTGCCGGAGAGCGCCGTCTCCAAGCTGCTGCTGGACTGCGAGGGAGGAGAGGCCCTCCGCACGGACGGCCACCGCAGGGTGCTGCCCGAGGCGGAGCTGCGCCGCTCACCGCTCGCCCGCTTCCTCGACGCCACCGTCGGCTCCCGCACACGCGGGCACGGGGACGGCGTGCTCCACCTGATCAACGTCCGCGACTGGCACGTCCCCGGGGAGGCGTACGACCTCGAACGCCGGCAGTACGGCGCGCACTGCGAGGCCGACACCTGGGGAGCGGCGTACCTCGACGGCCTCACCGACCTGCTGGCCCCGGCCCCGCCGCCCCCCGGGGGCGGCGAGGCCGACTGGGGCGGCCGGCTGCGCGTCCACCATGTGCGGTCCAACACCCTCTACGACTTCCAGGACACCCCCGGCCCCCGCCCCGGCGACCGCGTGCCGTCCGGGCTCACCGCGCTGCTGGACGGCCTCCTGGCCGACGGCAGGCACGAGACGACCCACGTGGTCGTGATCGGCGTCCTCACCGACATCAAGATCCAACTCATGCTGACCGGCATCCGCTCCCGCTACGACGTCCGGCAACTCGTCGTCTCCGACGCCCTCACCGCCAGCCGCACCCTCGAACGCCACCTGACGGCCCTGGACTTCTGCCAGCGCGTGCTGCGCGTCGAGGTGATGACCGGCCTCGCGGAGCTGGCCCGCTTCCTCGGCTCCCGCCCGGACGACGACCGGCCGCTGTCCCGGGGCGGCGACGCGGAGTTCGCCGGCTACTCCTCGTACATCCAGGACAAGCAGGGCATCCTCTCCTACGAGGACGCCCGGCTGCGCGACTACCGCATCCAGTCCTCCGAACGGCTCAGACAGGCCCAGCGCACCGTCGGCTTCGCCGCCAAGTTCCTGCTGGGCCTCGGCACCTGCCTGCTGCTGACCGCCCTCCTGCTCTCCCTCCTCGACGTCCTCGCCCCCGGCCGCGTCGGCTGGCAGAGCCCCGCCGTCCTCGGCGCCCTCGGCGCGGGCCAGATCGTCACCCTCTTCTTCACCCGCCCGGTCAGATCCGTACAGGACGCCCTGGCGGAGGAGACCATCTACCGGATGGTCCTGGAGAGCCGCAGCCTGAAGGTCGCCCTCGCCCGCTACCACGTCACCACCGCCAACGCCCTGCGCCGCCACGACGACATCGGCCGCCAGTCCGAGGCGCTGGAGCGCCAGCTCGAGGTCCTGGAGAAGATCGACACCGCCGACTTCGAACGCCTCAAGGGCCTCGGCGTAACCCCCCGCGCCGACCCGCCCGGCCCACCCCGGGCGCGCCGGAGGAACCGACCACAGCCCCCGGGCTGACGCGACCTCGAACCGCCGGCTGCATGTCGCGACGGCGGAAGCTATGGCATGAAACGGACAATGACGTCCGCCCAGCCGTCCGGGCTTGTGTAGTGCCAGGTACCGGTTTCGTCGGCTGAGAGCATGGCCTCGGAGTACAGGGCTCCCACGAGGAGTTTCCAGGGCTCGCCTCTCTTGGCGGTTTCCCTGCGCGCCGGGTCACGTAGCGACGTGCCGGCAGCCTTGAAGACGGCGGTGCGGATGTCGAAATACCGTGTGCGGTCGGCTCTTCCTGTGGTGACGCCGGATGCGCTCATGAACGTCCATTCGGCGTGCCAGGGGCCGTCTGCCATGGGGAATCACTCCGGCGAAGTGCTCTGTGTCGTGACTTTGCGGTGACTATGGGACAACGACACGCCGACGCCGCGGCGTGTCGTTGTCCCATACTCACCGCAAACGGCGGTCAGGGCTGGTGACCAACCCGGCAGAGGCCATGCCTCGCCGGCGCTGGGCGTGCAGCCGGGCGATGGCGCGTAGCTGTCGCCGCTCGTACGCGGTGGCGGGGCGTACGGAGGCGCAGTGCGACCGCCATGCAAGCCCGGTGGGGCGGGTGAGGCAGACCATCGGCCCGTCGAAGTCGGCGATGGTTCCGGGCATCTCGTAGCGCCGGTCGTAGACCACCATGCCGACCGCGAGGCTGGGCAGGATGCGGGTCCAGTCCGCCCCGTTCACCGCTTCCGCCTGGCGCGGCATCGCGTGTCCGCCGCCCGAGGGCTGGGCGTCTCGAAACTGGTGGCTGGTGCGTGGTTCACTTCGGCCTCCGCCCCAGGTGCTGGGCGATCTGTTCGCTCAGGGCTACCGATTGCTGCCGTAGTTCCTCAAGGGTCGGGCGGTCCTCGTCGCCCTGCTGCCCGTGCTGCTGCCCGCCCGGTCCGTGCTGTCCGCCGTCCAGTCCTTGCTGCGGCGGGGGCGTCGTCGGGTTGCTCATCTACGCCACCACCCTCACGCCGTGGATGACGCGCGGGCCGATGTCGATGCCGTGCACGGCCAGCCACAACGTCCGCCGACGCCGACGCCGCAACCGGCGCTCCGCGCGCTGCTCCCGCTGCTGTTCATGGGCCACGACGCACGACCGGACCATGGCGGCCCCCTGGGCGCCATGCGGCTGGCGCCGCATGGCGGGGCGGCCGACGGCCGAATGGGTCGCGCGGTGACGGCCGGACGGCGGTAACACCAGTCGTAGCAGCGCTTCGCAGATCCACGCGATGGCATGGACCATGCTCATCAACTTCCGGCTCCCGGGGGCAGCTGGCTTGTGGCGTGTGAAGAACTGCGGATGTGTCAGGGGCACGGTGAGACACCACCTCTGGGCTCGCTGTAGGCTTAAAGCTGAGCTTATTGCTATTCGCGAAAAGCAGCAAGGAGCCCGAGTGTCGGCCAAGGGGTCGCTTACTGTGTAAAGCGGCAAGGTTGGCGAAGGTCGATCAAGACATGAGGAGAGGTTCGTTGGCCGGCGAAGCGTGGATCAGTACGTCGATGCCTTACCTGCGGCCGACCGAGGGAGGCCGCGGCGATACGTGGCGTGAGGAAGCCGCGGCGCACGGGCGGCGGGGTACTCAGCGCGTCGTCCAGGCCGGAGAGGTGTCCGCTCCTGCGGTCGTGGCGGGGCTGTTGGGAGTTGAGGCGGGGACCTCAGTAGTCGTGCGGCGGCGGATCATGTATCTGGACGAGCAGCCTTGTGAGCTGACCGACTCCTACTATCCGGCCCGCATCGCGGCTGGTACGGGGCTCGCGGACACGGCGAAGATCCGCGGGGGAGCAGTCGCTCTGCTCGCGGAACTCGGGTACGTGGGGCAGCGGGTGCGGGAGGATGTGACGGCGCGGATGCCCGATGGGCGGGAGCGTGAGCTGCTGCGGACCGGCGAGCTGGAGCCGGTGATGTGCCTTGAGCGGGTCGTCTTCGACGGGGACGATCGGCCGATTCAGGCCGATCTCATCACCATGCCCGCCCACCGCCAGCGACTTCGATACGAACTCAGGATGGGATGACCGTGCCCAAGGCCGATGAGGACGCGATCGACCGGCGGTCGCTGCATGAGCGAATCGCCGCGGATCTACGGGACGAGATCATGTCGGGCGAGCTTCGGCCGGGCGCCAGGCTTCCCTCGACCGCGCAGCTCAAGGAGCGGTTCAGCGCGTCGAACGCGACCGTGCAGAAGGCACTGCAACTGCTGAAGGACGAAGGTCTCGCGCTCGGCCGCGCCGGGGCGGCCGTCACCGTACGGGAGCACCGGCAGCGCACCATGCGGCCCGCCGCCTACATGGCGCCGGCCGCGCCGGGTGAGCCGTATCGGTGGATCAGCGAGGCGGCCACCGGACATCAGGCGCGGGGGAGCAGCCGCCTTCTGGAGGTCGCCGAGGTGAGACCGCCCGCCGATGTGGCGGAGGCGCTGCGGCTTCCGGAGGGCGGGACGGTGCTGCTGCGGGCTCAGGTGTTGTCGCTGGATGACGAGCCGGTGGAATTGGTGAAGTCCTACTATCCGCTGGAACTCGCTCGCGGGACGGCAATGATGGACCGCCGCAAGATCAAGGGCGGTACCCCGGCGTTGCTGGCGGAGCTGGGCTATCCGCCACGGCTCAGCGTGGACAAGGTATCTGCTCGCGTTCCGACGCAGGAGCAGTACACCGTGCTCGGCCTGCCGGGGAATCTGCCCGTCCTGCGGACGTTGCGGGTCGTGTACAGCGATGGTGAACGGCCCATTGAGGCCACGGTGATGGCCAAGGCCGGGCACCTTTATGAGTTGCAGTACGAGTTCTCGCCCTCTTGAGCAATGCCTCGTGTTCGGCATGGGCCAGGCGGTTCGTTCTGCCGAGAACGGGATGACGCCCACAGCGACGTTCTGGAGATCCATCATCCCGAGGAGGTGGCCGAGTTGGGCCGCCATGGTGTCGGCGCCGCATATCCGGTAACGCAGTACTGACTCCTCCAATACGAAGGAGAACCGGCGCGCGCCATTTCTCAGCACCGCGTTCCGCCGCATGCGTGCCGCCACGGCATCACTCACATCGTCCGGGTCCCTCGGAAGTCCGCGATGGACGACAGCAGTGCGGTGGCGTACCCGGGGGTTTGGAGGAACCCGGTGATCCCCGCGTCCCTTCGGATTTCGCGCAGGCGGCCGGCGAGATCTTCGCGAGCCTTCTGAACGCTCGAAGACGGGTGTGGGGGCATGGAGCCGGCTTTCGTCAGATCTCATAGAGGTGGTGCGGAATCGCTTGTCTCCAAACTGCCTCGAAGGCGGTGCGGCACAGCTTCACGGTCTCCGCGTCTGTCGTGATTTCGTCCTCCACCACCACACCGTCACCCGAGAAGTGATGCACCCTGAGCAGCGCGTCATCGAACAACCAGAAGTCGTTCCCCGGCAGAGGGATGTTCGTGGTCAATCGTCGAGGCAGCCACCGTACCTCCTCACCTGCCGTGACGTTGGCGTGGGTGACGTAGTGCTCCCACCGGATGTACTCCGAGACGGGCTCGGAGACGATTCGGGCCCTGCGGATGGTCACACCCCGGGCAACGGTATCCGCGATCAACTGATCGTAGGGATGCCACCAGGACTCGCGATCATCCCAGTTGATCCGTTCACCGCGCCGCCATGCCTCGAACCGTTCCGTAGGAGCGTAGGAGTCTCGCAGCTCCAAATGGACGGCCGACCGCTCGGTCCGGCCAAGCAGCTCAGCGAAGCTGGGCACGCTCGACGGCATCGCATGCCTCCCTGATCATCGGGTTTCTAGCGTCATCAGCACCACACGGAGTGTGGGACTCCCGCCCGGCGACGGAAACCCTGGACCGGTGAATGCCGGGACGGGTGCTCAATCGCAGAGGAAAGAGGAGGTCGGTAGATGAGCGCCGCAGCGGTCGAGACGTACGAGACACGCACGCCCGACGCCGAAGGCTGGCGCGGAGTCCCGTTCCGGCACCCCCGGGACCTGACAGCCGTCGCCCAGGACGACGACGGCGGGAAGCACGACGGCGGGCCCATGCCCCCGGAGGCGCCCCGCGACCCCGCACCGCAGGGCGGCGACCAGGGCGGCAAGCAAGCCCCTGGCACCCCCGGCTGAGTGAACCGTCCCCGTCCGTGTGCGATACCCGGGGCACACGGGCGGGGTTCCTTGCCGCTCATCCTGCGGGAGCGTCAGCTGTCGCGGTGCGGTCAGGAGCCGATCCCCTGGGGGTAGCGGAAGAAGTCGGTCGGGTCGTACGTCCGCTTCACCCGGACCAGCCGGGGGTAGTTGACGCCGTAGTAGGCCTCGCGCCAGTCCTTCAGCTTGGGGTCGGGGAAATTCTGGTAGGAGTGCTCGGGAGGCGCCGCGGGGAAGAGGGCGTCGTAGAAGTCGTGGAGCCAGTGCAGGTTCGCGGCGGCGACCTCGGGGGAGTCGTAGTCCGCCCAGGAGGTCTCGGCGGCGAGGATGAACAGGTCGTCGCGGTGCACGAACGCGGTCGCCCGCCGCGGTACGCGGTTGATCTCCCCGCCGAGCGCGAACATCGCCAGCCCGGCGCCCTCCGGGTTGCCGCTGCCCGGCCAGTCGAGCAGCCGCTCGGCCGCGGCGCCCACCTGCCGCTCGGTGAGGAGTGTCCGGGAGTTCAGGACCGCCGACTTGGCGGCGAATTTCTCCACCGGAGTGGTGGCGCTCAGCAGGGTGCTCGCCTCGGCCGGGGTGACCTCGCGGACGGCTGAGCAGTTGCGGGCCCGTTCCTCCGGGGTGCCGATGGCGAGCAGGGGGGCGAGGACGGCCCGCAGTTCGTCGAGGGGGCCGTAGTACTGGCCGATCGCGTTGACGCCCGCGTTCGCGCGGATCTGGTCCCGGGTTCGCCCATGGGTGCCGATGCCGACGCGGAGGTGGAACCGCTTGTCGTCCTCGGTCTCCTGGGCGATCCGCTGTGCGGTCGCCATCACCGGCAGGACGGAGTCCAGGTTCCAGCTGAGCCGGTAGAACCCCACATCGCCCTGGAACCGCTCGTACTGGAACGTGAACGAGGTGTGCACGCCGAAGTTGTTGCCCGCGCCGCCCCGGCAGGCCCAGAACAGATCGGGCTCCGAGTCCTCGCCGGCCTCGACCACGCGCCCGTCGGCGAGCACGACGGTCGTGGCGACCAGCCGGTCGCAGGTCAGGCCGAACATCTTGTCGCTGAAGCCGATACCGCCACCCAGCACCAGCCCGGCCACCCCGACCGAGGGGCAGCGGCCGGTCGGCACGAAGATGCCCTGGTCCTCGAGCAGCGGGTGCAGGTCGCCGTTGGTGACCCCGGCCCCGACGGTGACGGTGCCCGCGCCGTGGACGACCTTGATCGGTCCGTATGTCCGGGAGCGGGCGGCGCTCCGCAGCGGCACGGTGGTGATCTTCTTCATCCGGCTCATGTTGAGTAGTAGGCCGGTGGTGGTGGAGTAGCCGGCGTAGTTGTGGCCAAGACTGGAGCGGGGCACGACGGGCAGCCCGACCGCGCGGGCCCAGCGGATCGCTTCGCGTACGTCCCTCGTGGTGGCGCAGGCGACGATGCCGGCGGGCCGGATCCCGGCGTACCGGTGGTTGAACGGGAGCGCCAGCGGAGGGTAGCCGGAGTTCCCGGGCCGGTAGAGGGTGGCGCCGGGGGAGAGCGACGCCGCCAGCCGCTTCCAGTCCTGGGGGCTGACCGGCTCCGCCAGCCGCTTCCAGTCCCGGGGGCTGACCGGCTCCGCCGTCCCGGTCGCCGCGGCGGCGTCGGGCGACGCTTTCATCGCCACCGCCCCGGCGCCGAGGGCGCTCAGGGTGCCTGTCCGCAGTACGTCCCGCCTGTTGATCACCGTGGCCTGCCTTCGTGAAACGGTCGGAGACTCGGTTGCGACTGGAGAGTCGCCTGGTCGTCCGATCGTTCACCGCCACGGCCGGTCAGGCGCAGACCGCCCACGAGCCCGCCACTCGAAAGCGTGGCCGCCGCACCGCCCGATAGCCGAGTCGGCCGGGCGGCGGGCCCGGAAGGAGGGCGGGCCGGGCAGGCTCTCAGAGGGCGAACTCGCGGATCACGGTGTTCCTGAACACCGCGCTCCCGTCGAGCGTGAACAGGGCGATCCCGGTGTCGGCGGGGTCCGGGAAGACCTCGGTGGAGTGGGTGTACCGGCCGTCGTCGACGAACATCTCCACGGAGGTCCGGTCGACGAGGATCCGCAGCCGGACCGTCCGCGCGGCCGGGTCGAAGGGGCTCCTGCTCTCCTGCCAGCGGCCGGAGGTGTCGGGATTCGCGACGCCGCGCCGGTTGACGAAGGCGTAGTCGCCGTAGATCCCGGCGTCGACGTGGTGCGCCCCGTCGGACGAGCGGCGCAGCTGAAGCCCCGCGCCGGTGAGCCGGTCCCAGGTGATCTCGGTGGTCAGCTCGTACGCGGTGCCGGTGTAGCCCAGCACCCGGTGGCCGTCGACCCGCAGGTCGCCCAGGCGCACCGTACGGGAGACATGGGCGTCCAGGGCGCGGACGGGCCGGGAGGCGAGGTAGCGGGTGCCGTCGGGGGCGCGCTTGAGGGTGATCTCGCGGACGACGGAGTCGGTGCCGTTGAAGCCGTCGTGGTCGAGGGTGGGCGTGGTGTTGGCGTAGTCCCAGTTGTTCAGCCAGCCGATCGCGTAGCGCGTGCGCGGGTCGAGCGTGCCGTGCCTGTCGCGCTTGTCGAAGGTGACGGCCGCGTACCAGTCCCAGCCGTGGTCGAGCCACTGCGGGTCGGGCGCGTCGGGGGTGAAGGTGGCGCCGTCGAAGGCGCCGGTCCAGTACGCGTAGGTGTTGGGCAGTCCGGATGCCTTGCCGTTGGCGCTCACGCCCAGCACCCACCTCCGGACCCCGTCCTCGCCCGTGATCCGGAACAGGTCGGGGCACTCCAGGACGCCGATGCCGTCCTTGATGAACCCGCCGGCGTAGGTCCAGGACTTCAGGTCGGGGGAGTGGTAGAAGCCCACCTTGTTGTTCTCGGCGAGCGCCATCACCCAGCGGCCCCGCTCCTCGTCGCGGATCACCTTGGGGTCGCGGAAGTCGCGCACTCCGGGGTTGGGCAGCACCGGGTCGGTGCCGTGCGGGGTGAAGGTGCGGCCGCCGTCGGTGGAGTAGTACAGGTACTGGGCCTGGGTGTTGGCGTTGTCGTCGGGTGACATGGTGACCAGGACGATCACCGCGCCCGCGCCAAAGCCCGCCGTGTTCTCCGTGTCCACCACCGCCGAACCGGACCACACGTCCCCGTTGGGGGTGGTGTCCTTGGGCACGGCGATCCCGCGGTCCGTGAAGGACACCAGGTCGGTGCTGGTGGCCAGGCGCCAGGCGGTGCCCGCGGTGGTGCCGCCCGTCGTGTAGTCCGGGTTGTACAGGTAGTAGTAGTGGTACTCGCCGTCGATCCAGATCGGCCGCTGCGGGTCGTTCTTCCACTGGTCGGGGACCGTGAAGTGGTACTCGGCGCGATAACTCGCCCCTGAGGACGCTGAGGCCCCTGAGGCCCCTGAGGACCCTGTGGACTGCCCGGTTGCGGCCCTCGGCGTGGCCGCCGCCGGTCTCACCACCCCCGGCAGCAACGCGCCGGCCGCGCCCGCCGCCGTGGCGGCGACGAGCGACCTCCTGGACATCCCACTGCTGCCCGACCTGCCCGATATGTGACGCATGGTGCGGCTCCTTCCCCAACGTCGTCGTCAGGACTGCGGCTCGGTGGACCGGAACTGTAGACCTAACTCGTTAAAGGTCAACCCCTGCCGCATCTCTTGACAGTCCGTGACGGGGTTCTCATCATCGGGGGGTCACCCGCGACTAACACGAGTTAGGCCCCTCGATGACCGACCCGCTCACCTCACGCCGCAGCCTCATGCGCTACGGCGCGTACGGCGCTGCGGCCGCCGCCCTCGGCGGTGTCGCCGCCAACTGGGACCGCCTCACCGGCGCCGACATCCCCGGCCGCGACGACGGCTCCCTCGTCGTCGCCACCCTCGGGCCCGCCTACGGGCCGGCCGCCGTGCGCACGCTCACCGAGGGCTTCCGGAAGCTGCACCCCGACATCAAGCTCCGGATCAACGCCGTCCAGGCCGTCGACTGGTCCGACTTCTTCGCGAAGATCCTCACCCAGATCGCGGCGGGCACCGCCCCCGACCTCGTCTACGTCGCCACCGAGGGCGTCCAGCTGTTCGCGCGGCGCCTCGGGGTCGCGCTGGACCACTGGGTCAAGCGGGACGCCGAAGAGCTGCGCGAATACTTCGCCGACGTCCATCCCTCGCTGGTCGAGTCGATGATGTACGAGGGGAGCCTCTACCAGCTTCCGGTCGAGTTCAACGCGGCCGACATGTACCTCAACAAGCAGGTGCTGAAGCGGTCGGGCGCGGCGTTCCCGGCGCCCGACTGGACCCGCGACGACTTCACCGCGCTGCTGCGGGACATGAAGAAGTCCAGCGGCTCCCGCTTCACGCCGTACTTCTGGACCAACCGGCTGTGGGGCGGCGTGGTGCCCTGGCTGTTCGCCAACGACACCAATCTGCTCGCCGAGTCCAAGGCGCCGGGCGGAGCCTGGCTGTGGGACTCCTTCTACCCGCCCGCCGCCCGGCGCGGGCGCGGCGGCGGCTACCGGTGGACCACCCCGCAGGCCACCGGCGCCCGCGTGGAGGAGGCGTACGACTACCTCGCCTCCCTCATCCAGGAGGGCCTGTGCACCCGCCCCGAGGGCGGCAACGGCCAGAACCTGGTCGGCGTGTTCTCCACCGGCCGGGTCGGCGTCACCCCCGCGGGCGGCTTCTGGGCGGGCGGCCTGCACCTGGCGGGCATGAAGGCGCCCGACTACGACGTGCAGTACTTCCCGCGTTGGCGCACCCAGCGCATGCAGTTCGGCGCCGCCGGCTACGCGCTGCTGCGCACCTCGAAGCGGCAGGAGGAGGCCTGGGAGTTCATCAAGTACGCCGCCCGCCGGGACACCCTGACCCGGCTGTTCACGACCAACCAGACCACCCCGGCCCGCCGCTCGATGCTCGACGCCGCCCGCTACCGGGAGACCGGCCCGCGCCACTGGCAGGTCTTCTACGACACCCTCGACAAGTTCCCCGACACCGGCCCGATCCCCGCGCCACCGCAGGTCGCCGAGGTCGAGCAGGTGCTGCTCAAGCACACCGGCACCGCCCTTGCCTCCCGGCGCGCGGTGGCCCCCGCGCTGCGCCGGATGCAGGGCGACCTGGAGAAGGCCATGGAGCGTGACGTATGACGACGAACACTCAGCAGGCCCCGGCCCGGCGGCCGCGGCGGGCCGCACCGCCCGCCGCCGCCCCGCGCCCCGCCGCCCGCGACCGCGGGACCCGGCTGCTGGCCACGCTCTTCCTGGCGCCCACGATCGTCGGCATCGTCGTCTTCACGGTCGTCCCGATCATCGGCTCGGTGGTCCTCAGCCTCTTCCACTGGAACGTGATCGACGACCCGAGCTTCGCCGGGACCGCCAACTACCGCGAGGTGTTCAGCGACTCCACCGTGCTGGTCTCCTTCCGCAACACCCTCCTGTTCATGGTGCTCGCGGTCGCGCTGCAACTGCTCATCGCGCTGGCCCTGGCCCTGGCGGTGAACGGGCGGATGCCCCTGTGGCTGCGCTCGGTGTTCCGGTCGGCGTTCTTCTTCCCGCTGGTGCTGTCCGCCGCGTCGATCTCTGTGGTGATGAAGTACCTCTTCAACCAGGACTTCGGGGTCGTGAACTGGCTTCTCGGCCTGGTCGGGGTCGCCCCGGTGCCGTGGCTGACCTCGGAGAACGGGGCGATGGCCGCGGTGATCCTGGTCTACGTCTGGCAGCAGTTCGGGTTCTCGTTCCTGCTGTTCGTCGGCGGCCTGAACAACATCCCCAAGGAGATCCACGAGGCCGCCTCGCTCGACGGCGCCACCGGCCTGCGCAAGCACCTCAGCGTCACCCTGCCGCTGCTGTCGCCCACCCTGCTCGTCGCGTCCGTGGTCGGCATCATCAACGCGCTGCAGGTCTTCGAGCAGCCGTACGTCCTCACCAACGGCGGGCCCGGCGACTCCACCCGCACCGTCGTGATGGTCATCTACGAGACCGCGTTCGAGCAGCTGCGCTTCGGCCCGGCGTCCGCGGTGGGCGTGCTGCTGTTCGTCCTGATCATGGCGGTCACCGCCCTCCAGTTCCGGCTCAGCCGGCGCTTCGTCCACTACCAGTGAGCCGGGTGAGTCCCATGAGCCAAGCCACCACGAGCCGGGCCACGAGCCGGGCCGCCACCAGCCGAACGACCGACCGGGCCACCACGGGACCCGCGGGGAACCGAGCGGCCCCCAAGCTGAGCCGTGCGCGGCACTCGCTCGCGCCCTGGGCGCGGATCGCCGGGCTGGCGGTGTGCGCGCTGCTCACCCTGGGCCCGGTCATCTGGACCGTGTCCACCTCGCTGCGCACCCCGGCCGAGTCCTTCGACCTGCCGCCGAAGATCATCCCCACCCACCCGACGACGGAGTCGTACCGCGGCGTCTTCGACCAGATCGACGTGTGGCTGGTCGCCCTCAACTCGACGCTGGTGACCGCCCTGATCGCGGTCGGCCAGATGATCACCGCGGGGCTCGCGGGGTACGCCTTCGCGCGCCTCGAATTCCGCTTCAAGAAGCCGCTGTTCGGCCTGGTGCTCGCCACCATGATGGTGCCGCTCCAGGTCACCATCGTGCCGGTGTTCCTGGTGCTGAAGTCCATGGGCCTGACGGACACGCTGCTCGGCCTGATCATTCCGGCCTTCCCGACCGCCTTCGGCACCTTCCTGATGCGGCAGTACTTCCTGGGCATGCCCAAGGACCTGGGCGAGGCCGCGATGCTCGACGGCTGCGGCCCCTGGCGGATCTTCCGGTCGGTGTACGCCCCGCTGGCCGCGCCCGGCCTCGCGATCGTCGGCGTGCTGGCCTTCAACTACCACTGGAACGAGTTCTTCCGGCCGCTCATCCTCGAGACCTCCGGCCAGAACTACACCCTGCCGCTGGGCCTGGTCTCGCTCCAGGGCAACCTCGGCACCGGCTCCATCTCGGTGGTGCTCGCCGGTGTCGTGCTCTCCATGATCCCCGCCGTCGCCGTGTTCGTCGTCGGCCAGCGCCCTCTGCGCGAGGGCATCACCTCCGCAGGAGTCAACCGTTGAGCCCCGCCGCTTCGCCCCCGGACCCCGCCGCTTCGCCCCCGGACCCGGCCGCTTCGTCTCCGGACCCGGCCGCCCCGCGCTTCCGGGTCCGCCCGCCCGCCAACTGGATCAACGACCCCAACGGGCCCTTCCGCTGGCGGGGCCGCCACCACCTCTTCTACCAGCACAACCCCGAAGCCCCCCGCCACGCGAACGTCCACTGGGGCCACGCCTCCAGCCCCGACCTGGTCCACTGGGAGCACCACCCCATCGCGCTCACCCCCACGCCCGGCGGCCCCGACGAGGCGGGCTGCTGGTCCGGGTGCGTGGTCGACGACGGCGGCGTGCCCACGGCCGTGTACACCGGCGTCGACCGCCACCACACCGGGCTCGGCACGATCTGCCTGGCGCGCGCGGCCGACCCGGACGACGACGCCCTCACCGACTGGAAACCGCTGCCCACCCCCGTGGTGACCGGCCCGCCCCCCGGCCTGGACGTGGTCATGTTCCGCGACCCGTTCGTGTTCCGGTGCGCCGGGCGGCGGTGGGCGCTGGTCGGCGCGGGCCACGCCGACGGGACCCCGTCGGTGCTGCTCTACGACTGCGAGGACCTGACCGACTGGCGGTTCGCCGGTGTGCTCGTGGACGGCGCGGACCCCGTGGCGACGGCGGCGCTCGGCGACAAGGCGACCGGCTGGGAGTGCCCGCAGCTGTACGCGACGGCGGGCGGGGACTGGGTGCTGGTGGTGTCGCTGTGGGACGGCGACCCGCGCGCCACCGCGTATCTGACCGGACGGCTGCGGCCGGGCGACGGGGGCGATCCCCGCTTCGAGCCCCGCACCGGCGGCCGGCTCGACCACGGGCGGGACTTCTACGCCCCCGCCGTGCGCCAGGAGGCCGACCGGGCCCTGATGTGGGGCTGGTCCTGGGAGGCCCGCGCACAGCGCGAGATCGAGCGCGCGGGGTGGGCCGGAGTCCTCACCGCGCCGAGGGTCGTGGACGTCCACGCGGACGGCGCGCTGCGCGTCGTACCGGCCCCGGAGCTCGACCTGCTGCGCGCGGCCGAGCCGTTCGTCACGACACCGGACCGGGACACGGGACCGGGCCCGGTCCCGCTCCCGGGCCCGGTCCCGCTCCGGTGCCCGCTCCCGGAGGCGTACGACCTGACCGTCACCGCCCGGGGCCTGACGACCGTGAGTCTGCTGCGCTCCGCGTCGGGCGCGGAGCTGACGGTGCGGCTGGACCCGGACGCGGGCACCGTGACCCTCGACCGCGGCGGCTGGCCGCGGACCGGGGGCTGGGGGCCGACCGGGGCCGAGGAGGCGGAGCCGATCGTGGTGCGGGCCCCGGGGCGGGAGGTGCGCGTGCTCGTGGACGGATCGCTGGTCGAGCTGTTCGTCGACGACCGGGCCACCGTCACCGAGCGCGTCTACCGACGCCCGGACGACGTACCCGAACTCGTCGTGACGGGGTCCCCCGCCGCCGTCACCGGGTGGGAGCAGGTCCCACCGACGCACGGCTGATCACCGGGCCGGCGAGCCGCCGCACGGTGGCGGGCGGCGTCCGCCCGGTGTCGATGGCGTCCAGCAGCAGCCGGGCGGCGGCCTCGCCCATCGCCCGGTGCGGCAGCGCGACCGTGGTGAGCGGCGGATCGAGGTACGCGGCCATGTGCTCCTGGTCGTCGTAGCCGACCACCGACAGCTCACCGGGGACGGCGATCCCCAGCCGGGCCGCGGCGTGCAGCACGCCCGCCGCGACCCGGTCGTTGTAGCAGAAGACACCGGTGGGGCGCCGGTCCGCGGGGACCCCGTCGAACAGCCGCAGCGCGCCCTCGTACCCGCCGGAGATCTCGCCTCCGGTCCGCGGGACCCACTCCTTGGGCACGAGGACCCCCTTGACCCGCAGGGCGTCCCGGAAGCCGCGCAGCCGCTCGACCGACGCGATGTCGTCCTGGCCGCCGACCATGGCCACCCTGGTGTGGCCCTCGTCCAGCAGCAGCCGCGCCGCCGTACGGCCCCCCGCGCGCTCGGCGGGGATGACGGCCGGCAGGGAGTCGTCCTCCGGCAGGCAGTTGGCGAGGACGGAGCGGGTGCGGTGCAGCCCCTCGGGCACCCGGACCCGGCGCAGCGACATGGCCGCGTAGATGATCCCGTCCACCCGCCGGTCCAGGAGTTCGGCGACCGCGGCGTCCTCCTTGGCCCGGTCGCCGCCGGAGTCGATGGTGAGCACGAGATGGCCGCTCTCCCAGGCGGTCTCCATGGCCCCGCGCAGCAGCCGCCCCGCGAACGGCGAGGAGGCGATCTCGTCCGTGACCAGCCCGATCACCGCGGTCCGGCGGCGCCGCAGACCGCGCGCGACGGGGTCGGGGCGGTAGCCGAGCCGGGCGGCGGCCTGGCGGATGCGCTCCTGGGTGGCGGGGGAGAGGTTTCCTTCGGCGCGGTCGTTGAACACGAAGGACACCGCGGTGTGCGACACCCCGGCGAGCCGGGCGACATCCCGCGACGTCGGCCGCCCGGGCCCGTCCGCGCGCCCCTCCTCGCCTCTGCCCATGACCCTCGGCCGCCCTCCGTTCAGGAATCGCCCCAGCCTATCGGCCTGTGAGAGCCCCGCCGGGTGGCGGCGGCCCATGACGCACGCGGGGGTATGCGGAGCCGCGCGGTCGTCCCTGACGAGGCCCGGCGTCCGGGTGTTCAATGAAATCAGGGAGAGCGACGGATCACGCCGTTCCCGGTGCTGAGAGCACTCAGACCGATCAGTCCGCTTTCCAGAAGAAGGCGATCTCGATGAACACCGCACATGGGGAGGTCCTCGGCGTGGCGGCCGCAGCGGCGGGCCTGGCCGTCGACCGCTTTTCGGAAGTGATCACCTGGTACGCCATCGTGCTCGCGATCCTGTTCGTGACAGTGGTGGTCACGTTCCGGCACAGGCACAGGTGAAACGCGCGGGAAACGAGCGTCGCACCATGCCTGAATGATCCACTTTGGTCATCGCTGTCCGAACCGAAGATTCCGTGTTCCACTAGTTCCTTTACAGCACATCGGTCAAGGTCTCCCGCTCCCGGGGCGGGCGAGCACTCCATGGGGGGGTCCGTGTGTGAGGACCTGGGGTTCGAGAAACTGCTCAGTGACGAGGGCTTCTTCGCGCGCCTGCTGGGGCGGTCGCCGTCGGGCGGCGGCCAGGAGCCGCTGTACGGGCCCGACCTGCCCGTCGTGCTGCTCACCGGCGGCCCGGGCATGGGCAAGGGGCGGCTGCTGCGCGCGGTGCGGGACCGTTTCGCCACCAAGGTGCCGGTGGTCTATCTGGACTGCGGCTCGCCGGTGTACGCGGACCGGGCGGAGCCGGAGCCGGGCGCCCGCTCGGCCGCGACCGAGGCCCTGGCCGAGGCCGCCCGGCGGCTGTGCGGCTGGCAGGGGACGGGCGGCTCGTTCGCCTTTCCGCGCCTCTTCACCGGCCTCGCGGTGATCGCGACCGGCGTCGCGGACGGCACCCCGGCGGCGGTCGCGACGGAGGTCGAACGGTACGAGGAGCTGCCCCAGAAGCAGCGGCTGCGCGGACTGGGCGCGGGCGACTTCTGGCGGGGCGTGCTCAGCGGAACCGTACGGAACCTGCTCACGACCCTGTCCGGCCAGGCGATCGACCCGTACTCGGCGGCGCTGCACAACGCTCTGCTGGACGCGCTCTTCGAGCGGCTGGCACCCCGGGGCAGGGAAGAGCTGGAGCGGATCTACGGCGTGTATCCCGGCGCGGCCGGCCAGCCCGGCGACGGACTGCGCAACCTCGCCGCCGACTTCCAGGCCGGCGGCGAGTCGCGGGAGCTGGCGGAGAGCTTCCTCTTCCGGGCGCTGCGCGAGGACCTCGAGGCGGCGTACGCGTCGGCGGTCGGCTGGCTGCGCCGCGTCGGCCGCCCGGGGCTGCTGCTGGACCGGGCCGAGTCACCGCTGGGGGAGCGGCTGCTGCGCGCCGTGCTCAGCGACCGCCGGGGCGGGCAGCGCGACCGCGTGGTGATCGTGGGCACGGCACGCCGGGCCGACGGCGGCGCCTTCCTGCACGGCGGCCTGCCGCCCCACGAGGTGGTACCCCCCGCGGAGTTCCGGCCCGCCGACGGCGGCCCACCCGCGTGGACCCGGCCCACCGACACGGGAGCGGACCGCGCACCGCTGGCCGACGGCGTGCTCCTGCTGCGCATGCCCCTGCTCACCGGCGACCAGCTCCGCCGGGAGACCGAGCGCAGGCAGCAGCGCGCGGAGCCGGAGGGCGCCGCGAACCGCCGCCGCATCGACGCCGCCGTGGCACGGCTGAGCGGTGGACGGCCGCACACCGTGATCCGGCTGGCCGCCGCTGCCGCCGCCTTCCGGATGCCGGCGGACGCCAACGACCGGGACTTACTGGACGCCCCCTTACGCCTCCCCGGCGACGGCGCCTCGGAGCACCCGGTGGCGGACGTGCTGCTGCGTGAACTGGTGCTGGACCAGCTCCCGGTGCGCCTGCCCACCGAGCACCGCGACCAGTGGCTCGATCTGCTCACCCACCTGTCGGTGGCCCACGACGAGGAGTGCGCGGACGTCCTGCTCCGCCACCACCAGTCGGGACGCGTCCACGCCCTGACCGCGCATCAGGTCTCGCAGCTGCTCACCGACACCGGATGGCCCGGCTGCGAGCGGCACTTCATCGGGGACTTCGGGCTGCGCCAGCTCCTGGTCCACCGGCTGTACGGGCTGCGCCCCGGCGGCGCCGCCTGGCACGCCGACCACCACCTGCTGCGGGACCACTACGCGGAACGCGCCGAGGCGGACCCGAGGGGCGCGCCGAGCGGCGGGGCGTTCCGTTCGGTCACGGCACACCGGATGAACCACCACCTGGTGTCCGGCGGCGCCGACGACGTGGTCAGCCACCTGGCCGCCACGCTCCCCGGCCGCCCCCGCGAGTGGTGCGCCGAGCTGCTGGAGATCGCCCAGGCGCCGTATCCGGGCGGAGCGGACGCCCGGCGGGAGCGCGCCCAGGGCCTGGTAGCGGCGGACGGACCGGCGCTGCGCCGCACCGTCGACCAGCTGCTGCACGCGGTGTGGCTGTGCGAGGAGCGGACCAGGCCCACCGGCACGGAGACGGCCCGCACGCTGGCCAGGCTGCTCGGCCTGCTCTCGATCATGGAGTTCGACGGCGCGGTACAGCTCGGCAAGACGGCCACGGAGTGGAGCGCCCTGGCGGAGAACGAGCAGCCGTTGCTGCGGTGCGCCTGTACCGGACAGCTCGGGCGGAGGAGGTAACGGGGATGCCCAGATGGAAGAAGATCCTCTACGCGTTACTGGCCGTGGCGGCGGCCGTGGCGGGCGGCATGTACGCCTGCGCCGTGATCCAGAAGACGGACACCTGCACCGAGGGAATCGAGGCGATCGAGCGGATCGACGGCGAGTGCGTCGGCGTCGACGGCGCCGGCTACGACTTCGGCACACACGAGATCCAGGACGTCGCCAAGGCCATCGCGAGCGAGAACAAGAGAATCGACGACCAGCCGCACGTGACGGTCGCGATGATGCTGCCGCTCCAGTCCGCCAGGCCGGCCCTGCGACGGCAGATGCGCAGCGACCTCCAGGGCGCGTACCTGGGCCAGCGGCAGGCCAATGAGGGCGAGGGGGAACCGCCCAAGATCCGGCTGGTGCTGGCCAACCCCGGGCGGGACTACGAACACCAGGACAAGGTCGTGGACACCCTGCTGCGGATGGCCGACTCCTCCGAGCACCAGCTGCGCGCCGTCACCGGCTTCAACCTCACCCTCGACACCACGGAGAAAGCCGTCCGGCGTCTGACGGAACACGGGATCCCGGTGCTCGCCTCCCGGGCCAGCGGGGACGACATCGCCAACGAGGACCGGGCGGACGGAATGGCGAAGCTGCGCTTCCCCGGCCTGGCCCGGATCATCCCCTCCAACGGCGACGCGGCCAAGGCACTGGCCGACTTCAGGCGCGAACAGGGCCGGGAGGACCTCAAGACGGTGCTGGTCTACGACAGGCGCCCGGACAGCTACAACCAGTCGCTGGCGAGGGCCTTCAACGGCATCGAGGAGACGGGCCCGCCCGGTCCCGCCGCCATGTCCTTCGAGTCCCCGGCGATCGACGAGCCGGGCTCGACCGGTAATGAGTTCACCCTGACGGCCAACAACATCTGCGACTCCGAGGCCGACACCGTCTACTTCGCCGGACGCACGCTGCACCTGCGGATCTTCGCCCTCAAGCTCGCCCAGGTGGGCTGCAAGGACCGGCACTACACCATCGTCAGCGGCTCCGACGCCGCCTCGCTGCGCCAGTCCATGACGCGGAAGGACTGGGACCAGCTGCGCGGCGAGGACGGCAAGGCGAAGGTGACGGTGCAGTACGCCGCCCCCGCCCACCCGGACGCCTGGAGCACCGAGCTGGCGGCCTGGACCAGGGAGTGGGAAAGGACCCACGACCGCGAACCCGCCAAGGCGGAGCTCCCCCAGTACCTCACCGAGCCCGAGGCGGCCCTGGACACCCTCAAGAAGCGCATCCGGACCACACACGACGAGGGGATACGGCTCGG
This sequence comes from Streptomyces sparsogenes subsp. cuspidosporus, assembly GCF_039532705.1. NCBI lineage: Bacteria > Bacillati > Actinomycetota > Actinomycetes > Kitasatosporales > Streptomycetaceae > Streptomyces > Streptomyces sparsogenes. The sequence goes on from NZ_BAAASD010000033.1 coordinate 97,602, forward strand.
CTCCGCGCCCGACCTGGAGGACTCCCGGACCATGCTCGTCTACGACGGCCTCGTCACCATCGGCAAGGCACTCCACCAGGTACCGAAGGACGACGCCGAGGAGGTGCCCGACCGCAAGGAGGTCGGCCAGCAGTGGTCCCTGCTCCAGTCCCGCCACCGCGTACCGGGCACCAGCGGCCTGATATGCCTGACCAGCGGCGGAAACGCGTACGACAAACCGACCGCGATCGTCGAGCTTGACCCGGGCCGGGAGGGCGACGGCAAGCTCAAGTTCGTCGGCCTCGGCTGGCCCACCGGCCGGCCACAGCCGAAGAACTGCGTGATCCCCAGCAGCGCCCCCTGAGGGGAGGACACCGAACCGTATGCCGACCGCCGCCTTCAGCCGTAGAGGCCACCGGCGTCACCGTGGTCGCCGCGATCCGCTCCCGCAGCTCGGGCGGGCTCCCCACGCAGCCGCTCGTAGAGAAAGCCGTGACTCACCGAACTCATGGGTGGCCGGCCTCGCCAGAGTGAGTTCGGTCCACCGCTCCAGTTCCCCGGCGTGGCTGCCGGCCGCGGTCGCCCGGGCGACCGCGGCGACCTCCTCCGGTGTGGGCTCGCCCTCGCGGGAGAGCAGAGCCAGCGGCCAGGCCGGGGCGCCGGCCCGCGCCTCGTCCGACGGGTGCCAGTCCCAGGCCGCGTCGAACCGCCAGACGTGCCCGTCCCGGTCGGCGACCTCATCGCCTGGTTCGAGAAAGGCGTAGGGGCGGAAGAGCAGTTCCATACGGATCGGTTCATCGCCTACCGGGTCGAGCGCGTAGCCCTGGTCCTCGAGTTCGGGATCATAGGTTTCGCCCTGCGGCAAAATCTCCAGGGAGGACGCGGGACGCGGCAGCATCCCGGTCACCAGGGGCGGATCGAAGTGATGGACTGCCAGGACGTGCACCACGGTCGGGGGGATTCCCACCCGGCACATGTCGCCCGACTTCAATACGGCCTCGGCCGGCTCGGTCCGGAAGATCTCCCACTCGCCGGCCTCAGGCGTCGGAAGCGCCCTCTCGCCGTTCCACCTGATGTGCTCCGCCTGCGGGTCCACCTCCGACCACGGCCACCGCACGGAGACGTGGGAGCGGGAGACACCGGTAACCGTGGTCTCGGTGAACGGACACTCCAGCCTCAGCACATCATCCGCCCGGAACCGGACGCCGCCGCTGTCCGCACCCCGCCGGTCTGCCTCGGCCCCAGCCGTCCGCCTGTCCACCGCGTCCTCCTCACAGTTCCGATCCCCAGCGCAGTATCAGGCCCCCGCGTCGGGTCCCTGGGCGATACGCCACAGGGGCGCCGCGAACTGCTGGGGGCGGCTGCTGATCAACAGGGCGCGCAGCTCGCGGCGTCGGGTGCCGGGGACTCCGAGGGCTTCGGTGATGCGGCGGAAGGTGGTGTGGGTGACTCCGCGGTCGCGGGCGTCGGCCTCGAACCGGTCGAGTCGCGACAGGACGGCCTCGGGGTCCAGCTCGGCCGACGGCTGGTCGGTGAGCCGTGTGGCCTTGTCGCGCTCGTAGTCGATTTCCGAGGAGCCGCAGATCTCGCGGGTGTGCCGCTCCGCCTCGTCCAGGCTGGTGGTGGCCAGGATCGCGCGGGCCAGCCGGCTGCGGTCCAAGGCCTCGTGGAGATCGACCTGGTGGATGGTCGGGCTCTCGTCGCTGAGCGGCACGGAGAGCCCCGCGTCCCGGATTTCGCAGGTGCCGCGTTCCCCCCGGGCGGTGGCCGCGAGCATGGCGGTCGCCTCGGAGGGGTGCCAGTCCAGGACCGGGCTGATCGCCTCGACGTCCCGGGGGGTGAGGGTGTGGATCAGGGCGCCCAGGTGGGGGCGGAGATCGGCGGCCGGGAGTTCGCCGTCCAGGCCGGGGCCCGCGAGCAGGAGGCGGACGGGGTGGCCGACCTGGCAGCTCGCGGCGAGGGTGAGCGCGTCGGCCAGCGGGCTTTTCAGGGTCGGCTCGTCGCCTCGGGCGAGGATGTCGCCTCCGACGTCCAGGAGATCGACCGAGGAGGGCGCCAGGTGGCTGATCAGCTCTTCGAGCTGGCGGGTGATCCCCTCGGCGCCGTGGTGGGGATCGATGAGGGCGAAGGTGTGGGGCAGCTCCGCGGCGAGGCGCGGAAGCGAGGATCCCGCGGGCGCGATCGGTTCCGCCTCGGCGGGGACGGCCCATACGGCGGGCGTGAGCTGCCGGAGCCCGGTGAAGTTGCCGGGGCCTCGCGGGCCCGGCACCGGGTCGATCAGAAGACGGTCCCACGCGTAGGTGAAGATCACCACCGGTTCCTGCCCGCCGTACAGGGCGGAATCGACCATCGCGGCGGCGACCGCGTCGCCCCCTCCTCCGGCTGCCACGATCACCCGTGTCACCCGGCCCAGCGTACGGCGCCCCGGCTCCGGTGGCACGGCGGTCCCGTCCGTGGTCGCGGTCTGGTCACCGGAACCGATCCGCCCGGAGGACAGAAGCGGGGGAGTGGTCCTCTCGCGGGACTTGATCGCTTGTGAGCCTGTTGATTGGCTGGCCGATATGACCGAGCTCGGACCCATCGCCTGGCCGCCCGCCCCGATCAGGATCGAGAGGCTCGTGCTCCGTGAGCCCGAGGCCCGGGACCGTGCGACGTTCATCCAGCTGCTGGCGTCGCCCGAGGTGCACACCTACCTCGGCGGCCCCCGCCCCCGTGACGAGCTCGAGCGCGAGATGCCCGGGGTGCCCGCGCGGTGGCCCGGGAGTTTCGTCGTCGATCTCGACGGGGCGATGATCGGCCAGGTCCTGCTCAGGAGAGCGACGGAGCACCGTCGCCCGGCCGCCGCGGGGAAGGTCGATCTCGGCTACCTGTTCCTGCCGCGAGCGTGGGGATACGGGTACGCCGCCGAGGCGTGCGCGGCGGCACTCGCCTGGTTCGACGGCGTCCTCCCCGGCGAGCCGGTGGTGCTCACCACCCAGACCGCCAACGTCCGCTCGATGCGCCTCGCGGCAAAGCTGGGCTTCACCGAGATCGAGCGGTTCCAGGCATGGGACGCCGAGCAGTGGCTCGGCCTGCGGTCCCCCATCCCGCCCTCCGACTGAGCGCGGCCGCACCTGGCCACGATCCCGCGACGGCCGAGCTTGCGGAGGCGCTGTGTCCCTCACGCCCCGCCACGGGACGCTCCGCCACGGGTCAGCAGCACATCAAGCGCCTCGCCGAGATATGCGCCGAACTCTCCGCCCTCCTCCGGAGGCAGCACCGAGGACATCGCATGGCCGAGCTGGGCGTGGCCCAGATAGACGGTGTACGCGAGCAGCCCGCGGCGGCGGGCCTCCGGTTCGGGGAAGCCGAGGTCGGCGAAGAGCTGGGTGAGGTAGGCCAGCCTGCGTTCGGTCACCCGGCGCAGGGCCGCCGCCACTTGGGGGTGGTTCGCGGTGGCGAGCAGCGTGACCTCGAGCGGGTCGGCCGTGGCCGACGTGATGGCTTTGGTGAAGAGCAGCTGGATCCGCTTCCTGGGGTCCGGCTCCGCCTCGACGTCGCTGATGGCGCCCTCGGTGTTGATCTGCGCCCAGCGGTCGAGAGCGGCCTCGATGAGCGCGTCGCGGTTGGCGAAGTGCCAGTAGAAGCTGCCCTTGGTGGTGCCGAGCCGGGCCGCGAGGGGTTCCACGGCGACGGCCGCGAGACCGCCCTCGCCGATCGCGGTGAGGGCGGCGTCCGCCCAGTCCTGGGCGGTCAACCGGGCTTTCTTGTCCTGACGTTGCTGCCGTTGCGCCATGACCATACGCTACCGTATGGTAAACCGTACGGTAGCGTATGGAGGGGTGCCCGATGACTGCGGTACGCAATGTCCATGAGCGCGTGATCGAGGCCCCCGCGGCGGCTGTCGGCGCTCTGCTCGACCGGCTCTCCGCCGCGGACGACCCGATCTTCCCGACCCCGGCCTGGCCGCGGATGCGCCTCGACGGCCCGCTCGCCGTGGGCGCGGACGGCGGGCACGGCCCGATCCGCTATCGCGTCACGGCGTACGAACCCGGGCGTCGCGTCCGCTTCGACACCCCGCCGGGCGGCGGCCTCGACGGCTACCACGAGCTGACGGTCGCACCGCTCGGCGCCGAACGCTGTCGCGTACGCCATGTCCTCGAGTGCGAAGTGCGAGGCCTCCTCCGGCTCCAGTGGGCCTGCGCCATACGGCACATACACGACACGATGGTCGAGGAGATCTTCGACAACATCGAGCGCGCGGCGGCCGGCGGCGTCGCCCGCCCCGTGCGCTGGTCCCCGTGGGTGCGACTGCTCCACCGGCTCGACTGGGCCCGCCCCCGAGCCATCGCCATACCGGCGGCGGCCCAGCTGGTCCGCACCTCCCTCGACCGCCCCGACTACGAGGACGCGTACCGGATGGAACTCCTGCCCGGCATGCCGCGTGACCCGGACGCATGGACGCCCGTCCTGCGCGACGCCTTCCCGGTCCTCGCCCGCGCCGGCGGCGAGCTGCTCCTCGACGTGAACACGGCAGGTCTGACCGCCCGCGCCTCGATCCTCGTCGATGAGCATGACGTCACCCTGAGCACGGTCGTGAAGGCCGGCAGCCTGCGCGCGCGCCTCTACTGGGCCGTGGTCAAGCGCGTGCACCCCTTCATGGCCCGCACCATGCTCCGGCGCACCCACCGCGCTCTGGCCCTCGCGGCACCCAGCGCCGGGGAACGGAGCCGGGCCGCCACGGGCAGAGAATCCGCCACTGGATCACCGGCTGCGCCCCGGGGCAGCCGCTCGGACGAGTAGCGGCCGTCTGTCCATTTCAACGCCTGGACGGCGAGCGGGTCTGGTGACGCCCGGCAGGGTGCGCCGGAGAGTGCGGAGGGGGGACCGCTGGAGCAGCTCGTCCCTCGTGGGGGCGGTGGCAGCAGCTTCATGTACATCTGCTACATTCGTGACATGAGTGATCCGGTGGTTGAATCCATGGCCGAGGTGCGCAGCCACCTCGCCGACGTCATCGATCGCGCTCGTCGGGAGGAGACCCCGACGATCATCACTCGGCGCGGCAAGCGGGAAGCCGTCGTGATCGATATCCAGGAGTACCAGCGCCTGCGTGAGATCGCGGAGAGCGTCGAAGAGGCGTGGCTCAACCGACTGGCCGACGAAGCCGAGTCCGAGGGCACGGAGGGGGCGGTCTCACTCGAAGAGATGGCTGCCTTGCTGCGCGCTCATCAGGACTGACCTCATGGGGTATGTCACGCGCTTCACGCCGCACGCTCAGCGGGACATGCTCAAGATCCCGCGCCCGGACGCCCTGCGCATCCTGCACCGCCTCACCGAACTGCAGAAGGCGATGGGCGCGGGGGACACGGCATTGTTCGACATCAAGGCCCTCCAGGGGCACAGTGCCCGCTGGCGCCTCAGGATCGGCGACTATCGCGTCGTCTACACCGTTGAGGACGGTCAGCTGATGGTGTGGGTCCTGGCCGTCGGCAATCGCCGCGACGTCTATCGCCAGGTCCCGTAACCACGAAGAGCCGGGCCACGATGCGGCTCGGCTCTTCGTTTCGCCTGTTCAGGCGGGTGCGGAGGATACGAGATTCGAACTCGTGAGGGGTTGCCCCCAACACGCTTTCCAAGCGTGCGCCCTAGGCCTCTAGGCGAATCCTCCGCCGGAAACAATACAAGACCAGGAGCCGTGCACGCGAACTCGTACCCGGGGCGGTCCATCCGCTAGGGTGGGGGCCAGCCCCTCACGTGGCGCTATCTCACCGAACTCCCCCAGGGCCGGAAGGCAGCAAGGGTAAGTGAGCTCTGGCGGGTACGTGGGGGGCCCTTGCGTTGGGAGAGGGGCGCGGGGGTGCGGGGCGGGCTCGGATGTCGGTGGGCCCCGATATCGTCGTAAGCGTGTCGTCCCTCGCGCTGTACCGCCGCTACCGCCCCGAGACCTTCGCCGAGGTCATCGGGCAGGAGCATGTCACAGGCCCGCTGCAGCAGGCGCTGCGCAACAACCGGGTCAATCACGCGTACCTCTTCAGCGGTCCGCGCGGCTGTGGCAAGACGACGAGCGCGCGCATCCTGGCCCGCTGTCTGAACTGCGAGAAGGGGCCGACCCCGGCGCCGTGCGGGGAGTGCCAGTCCTGCCGCGACCTCGCGCGGAACGGTCCGGGTTCGATCGATGTGATCGAGATCGACGCCGCCTCCCACGGTGGTGTGGACGACGCGCGTGAGCTGCGGGAGAAGGCGTTCTTCGGGCCCGCGTCGAGCCGGTACAAGATCTACATCATCGACGAGGCGCACATGGTCACCTCGGCGGGGTTCAATGCCCTGCTGAAGGTGGTCGAGGAGCCTCCGGAGCATCTGAAGTTCATCTTCGCGACCACGGAGCCGGAGAAGGTCATCGGCACCATCCGGTCGCGTACGCACCACTACCCCTTCCGGCTGGTGCCTCCCGGGACGCTGCGCGACTATCTGGCGGAGGTCTGCGAGCGCGAGGCCATCCCGGTGGAGGACGGGGTGCTGCCGCTGGTGGTGCGGGCCGGGGCGGGGTCGGTGCGTGACTCGATGTCGGTCATGGACCAGCTGCTCGCGGGCGCCGGCGAGGACGGTGTGACGTACGCCATGGCGACATCGCTCCTCGGCTATACGGACGGCTCGCTGCTCGACGCGATCGTGGACGCCTTCGCCGCGAGTGACGGCGCGGCCGCGTTCGAGGTCGTCAACCGCGTGATCGAGGGGGGCAACGACCCGCGGCGCTTTGTCGCCGATCTGCTGGAGCGCCTGCGTGACCTGGTGATTCTCGCCGCCGTGCCGGACGCGGCGGAGAAGGGGCTGATCGACGCCCCCGCCGATGTCATCGAGCGGATGCAGGCCCAGGCGTCCGTCTTCGGCGCCGCCGAGCTGAGCCGCGCCGCCGATCTGGTCAACGAGGGCCTGACCGAGATGCGCGGCGCCACCTCACCGCGGCTGCAGCTCGAGCTGATCTGCGCGCGGGTACTGCTGCCCGCGGCGTTCGGGGACGAGCGCTCGATGCAGTCGCGGCTGGAAAGGCTGGAGCGGGGCGCCCTGGCGGGCGGCCTCGGCGGCGGTGGCGGGTTCCCCGGCGGCGGGGCCGGGGCCGGCGGTGGTCTGGCCGGCGGTATCGGCGGACCCGAGGGCCAGGGGCCTGCCATGGGATACGTACCGGGGCCCGACGCCCACGCCCCGGCCGTCGGTCCATCCGGCCCGGCGGCCGCGCGGGCGGCCATGACGGGCCGTGGCGGGGTCGGCCAGGGCGCGGCACCTGCCGAGGCGGCGCCCGGCGCGGGTGTCGGTGCGGCCGGGATGGGTAATTCGGCTGCCGGTGGCGCTGCTGCTGATGGTGTGCCTGCTGGTGGACCGGCTGGGGCCGAAGCTGGGGGCGGGGGACAGCAGCTCGGGGGCGGTCAGCCCGCGGCGGCCCATGGCGGAGGTCAGCGCCCTGGCGCCTGGCCCGCCGCCGCAGGTGGTCCGGCCGCGGCCGGTGGTCCGGCTGCCGCCGGTGGTCCGGCTGCCGCCAGTGGGCGTACGGAGAGTGGCGATACGGGAGGCGGGGCTCCCGCCGCGTCCGCGCCGCGGCCCGGGGCATGGCCGACCGCCACGGTTCCCGGTTCCGTCCCGGGCGCGGGACGGCAGCCCGGCAGCTGGCCCTCGGCCGCCGCGCCGGGGCAGGGCGGCGGGGCCTCCGGCGGTCCCGCGGCACCCGCGGGCCCCCCAGCCTCTTCACCGGGCCCTTCCGGCCCTTCCAGCCCCTCCGGCCCCTCCGCGCCCGCCCCCGGTGCCCCCGGCGGCGCGCCCTCCGCGCCGGGCATGGCGCAGGGCGCCATGCAGGTGCGCCAGATGTGGCCGGACATCCTGGAAGCGGTCAAGAACCGCCGCCGCTTCACCTGGATCCTCCTCAGTCAGAACGCGACGGTCACCGGCTTCGACGGCACCACCCTCCAGCTCGGTTTCTCCAACGCCGGCGCGCGCGACAGCTTCGTCAGCGGCGGCAGTGAGGACGTACTGCGTCAAGCGCTCAGTGACGCGATCGGCGTGCAGTGGCGTATCGAGGCGATCGTCGACCCGACGGGCGGCGCCGGCCAACAGGGCGGTCCCGGCGGCCCCGGCGGTGGTGGCTTCGGCGGTTCGGCCGGGGGTTCCGGCGGTGCCGGTGGCTTCGGGGGCTCGGGCGGCGTCGGCGGTGGAGGCTTCGGGGGCGGCGGCGCCCCGGCGGCCCCGCCGCGGCAGCCCGCCCCCCGGCCCCAGGCCCAGGCGTCCGCCGCCGCGCCCGCCGGGGCCGACGTGT
>NZ_BAAASD010000034.1:0-105578 GCF_039532705.1 Streptomyces sparsogenes subsp. cuspidosporus
CCGCTCGACGGCCGCCGCGACCGGTCGTGGCCTCGGCAGCCCGTTGTGGGCCGTCCTGTGATCGGCTGCGTTCGACAACGTGTCGCCTCCGGCTTTCGCGGCTCCGGCTCCGGCTTCGGCCCCGGCGTTCCCCCGCCCTCTCACCTGTTCTGCCCGCGATCGGGGCAACGCTCACGTTTCCCCCGGCGCTCCCGGGGCCACGGGGTCTCACCTGCGGCTGACGGTCTCACCTGGGACTGAGGGTCTTACCTGGGACTGAACCGTGACCTTGATCGGGAGCCCGCTGTCACCGGCGTGTGATTACCTGTCGCCATGCGCGCGTGCGCGCTCTGTACGGGGGTGCCGCGGGGAGCGGTGCGGGCGGAGGGGAGAGCCGTAGTGGAAATGCAGCCGGTATCGGGGGCGTTCGCGGCGCGGGGCCGCAGGGGGTTCCTCGCGCTGATGGTCGGGACGATGCTGCTGGTCGTGGCCGCCTGTGGCGGTGACGGCGGGTCGGACGACGGGAAGAAGGGCGCGGACGGCGACAAGGGCGGGGGCGGCCGGAAGACCTCGCGCGCCGTCGTGGCGATAGCGCCCAAGGACGGGGCGAAGGGCGTCAACACCCACGGCGCGCTCAAGGTGACCTCGGCCAAGGGCCGGCTCACCTCCGTCAAGGTCAAGGACGCCAAGGGCCACGCGATCGACGGAAAGATCACCGAGGACGGCAGCACCTGGCGGCCCACCCACCACCTGAGCTCCGCGACCACCTACACGGTGGACGCCGTCGCCAAGGACGCCCAGGGGCTGACGGCGGCCAAGCGCTCCTCCTTCACCACGCTCCGGCCCAAGCAGACGTTCCTCGGGACGTACACCCCGGAGGACGGCTCGAGGGTCGGCGTCGGCATGCCGGTCTCGATCCGCTTCTCCCGGGGCATCACGGACCCGAAGGCCGTGGAGCAGGGGCTCAAGGTCTCAGCCTCCCCGTCGGTGCCGATCGAGGGCCACTGGTTCGGCAACGACCGGCTGGACTTCCGGCCGGAGAAGTACTGGGCGCCGGGCACCAAGGTCACCCTCAGCATGGACCTGGACGGCGTGGAGGGCCGGCCGGGCGTCTACGGCGAGCAGAAGAAGACCGTGAAGTTCACCATCGGCCGCAGCCAGGTCTCCGTGGTCGACGCCAAGAGCAAGAAGATGGTGGTCAAGCGGGACGGCAAGACCATCAGGACGCTCCCCATCACCTCCGGCGCGCCCGGCCACGAGACGTACAACGGCAAGATGGTCATCAGCGAGCGGCTGGCGGTGACCCGGATGAACGGCGCCACGGTCGGCTTCGACGGCGAGTACGACATCAAGGACGTGCCGCACGCGATGCGCCTGTCCACCTCGGGGACCTTCATCCACGGCAACTACTGGGCGGGCCAGGCGACCTTCGGCTCGGCGAACGTGAGCCACGGCTGCGTCGGCCTCTTCGACCAGCGGGGCGGCGGCTCCAAGTCGACGCCGGCGGCCTGGTTCTTCCGGAACTCGATCATCGGTGACGTGGTCGTGGTGAAGAACTCGCACGACAGCACCATCCAGCCGGACAACGGGCTCAACGGCTGGAACATGTCGTGGAAGAAGTGGAAGGCCGACCAGTAAGGCCGACCGGGAGCGGCAGGCAGGAGCGGCAGGCCGTAGCGACGACCAGGAGGGACAGCGGGAGGCGCGGGGAGGGTGTGGACGGCGTGCTAACGGACGCTAACCTGCGCTCATGACTGTGAACCTCGAGGTCGCCGAGGGCGTCGGCACCATCCGGCTGGACCGTCCGCCCATGAACGCGCTGGACATCGCCACGCAGGACCGGCTGCGGGAGCTCGCCGAGGAGGTGACCGGCCGCGACGACGTACGGGCCGTGGTGATCTGGGGCGGCGAGAAGGTGTTCGCGGCCGGCGCGGACATCAAGGAGATGCGGGACATGGACCACGCCGGGATGGTCGCCAGGTCCCGCGCCCTCCAGGACTCCTTCACCGCCATCGCCCGGATCCCCAAGCCCGTCGTCGCCGCCGTCACCGGCTACGCCCTCGGCGGCGGCTGCGAGCTGGCGCTGTGCGCCGACTACCGGATCGCCGCCGAGAACGCCAAGCTCGGCCAGCCGGAGATCCTGCTCGGCCTGATCCCGGGCGCGGGCGGCACCCAGCGCCTCGCCCGGCTGATCGGCCCCTCCCGCGCCAAGGACCTCATCTTCACGGGCCGTCAGGTGAAGGCCGACGAGGCGCTGGCGCTCGGTCTGGTGGACCGCGTCGTACCGGCGGCGGAGGTCTACGAGCAGGCGCACGCGTGGGCGGCCCGGCTGGCGCGGGGCCCCGCGATCGCGCTGCGCGCGGCCAAGGAGGCGGTGGACGCGGGCCTGGAGACCGACCTGGAGACCGGCCTGGCCATCGAACGGAGCTGGTTCGCGGGGCTGTTCGCCACCGAGGACCGTGAGATCGGGATGCGGAGCTTCGTGGAGGAGGGGCCGGGCAAGGCCACGTTCCGCTGAGCGGTGGCCCGGGCGGCCCCACCGCCCGGGCGAGCCGTACCCCGCGCGGGTGAGCATGCCCCGTGCGGGCGAATTTGTTTCCCCACCCGCGAGCCCTGGGACGAGCCGGTCCGGTACGCTGGGTGATCGTGCGTACGCGCCGTGACATCGCAGGTCAGGCGCGGTATTTGGGGCATCTGACGGTCGCTGGCACACGTTGGAGCCGGTTTGTGGAGCCTAGGGCCCCGGTGTTCTGGAATCCCCTGGTTCCGCCCCGGACGGTATGCCGGACGGCCATGATGGGGGGCATGGCGGGCTTGGAGGGTATGGAGCAGCCGCAGCGGCGCACCGGTACGGCCGCGCCTTCCCGGGCACCTTCCGCCGACGACGAGTCGGCCGCCAGGGCGGTGGAGCTGTTCGGAAACCCCGCGGTCGACGAGGTGCGGCTGCCGTCCCGCCCGGAGTCGGCGGGCGCCGCCCGCCGGCTGGCCGAATGTGTGGTGCTGCGTGACTGGGGCCTGAGCCCCCAGCTGGCCGAACACGCGGTGCTGCTGGTGTCGGAGCTGGTGGGCAACGCGGTCCGGCACACCGGCGCCCGCACCTTCGGGCTGCGGATGCTGCGGCGGCGTGGCTGGATCCGGGTGGAGGTGCGCGACCCCTCGCGCGGGCTGCCCTGTCTGCTCCCGGTGGCCGAGCTCGACACGAGCGGGCGGGGGCTGTGGCTGGTGGACCTGCTCGCCCAGCGGTGGGGGGCGGATCTGCTGCCGCGCGGCAAGACGACCTGGTTCGAGATGCGGGTGACCGAGCCCTGACCGCACGCCGAAGAGGCCCCCACCGTCGGTTCGCGACGGCGCGGGGCCTCTTTCGTGCCGCCGCGGATGGAAAGGGGTGTCATCCGTGGCAGTGGGGTGAACGACCTCGCTCGGGTCGACGGGGGTCGCGTGCCTCACTATCGCAGAGACCAGATCCAGCCACCAAATCAATCAAAGGTGAGGTGTGACACTCGCCTTGTTAATAATGGGTAATGAAGTCGTCTTTCCTTTGGGTGGCCTTTTTCGGCAGGGAATTTCCAGTGGTCCATACCGTGACGCGAATTCTTTCTTTGCCTCTCAATCCTTGGCATGGCCCTGCCGACACCCCACCATGGAACCGCGCTACGCGCGTCACACCCCCCCACTGTCACGGCTATGGATCCCGGGAGACCCCCCATGGAAACGCACGGCCGCACCCCTTCCCGCCGTACCCTGCTGCGTTCCGGCGCCTACCTCGGCGCCGCCGCCGCCGGGCTCACCGCCGCCACGACCCCCGCGCGGGCCGACGCGAGACGCGTCCGGGCCGCCGTCGCCTACCCACCCACCCACTGGATCCCGGCCAGCACCTCGAACTACCGGGTCTCCAGCCGTCCCACCTCGTATCCGATCGACTTCGTCGTCATCCATGTGACGCAGGAGACGTTCCCGGACGCGATGAAGATCTTCCAGGACCCGGCCAAGCAGGTCTCCACCCACTACATGGTGGCCTCGGCCGACGGCTACATCGGGCAGTTCGTGCGCGAGAAGGACGTCGCCTGGCACGCGGGCAACCGCGACTACAACAACCGCAGCATCGGCATCGAGCACGAGGGCTGGGTGGACAAGCCCGAGTACTTCACCGACGCGCTCTACGAGTCCTCCGCGACCCTGACCGCCGCCATCTGCGACCGCTACGGCGTGCCCAAGACCCGGACCCACATCATCGGCCACAACGAGGTCCCGAACGCCACCCACACCGACCCCGGCAAGTACTGGGACTGGGACCGCTACATGGCCCTGGTCAAGGCTGCCTGAGGCGCCCCGCGCTCCCTGCTGCCGGACGGTCTAATCTGTGCGGGTCAGACAAGCGCACAGAAGGGGCGGATCACGTGGCGGACATCGAGGCGGCGCGGAAGGCGTTCGAGCGGTACGACCTCAACGGGGACGGGCTGATCAGCGCGGCCGAGTACAAGAGCGTGATGGCTCAGCTGGGGGACCCGTATGTCACGGAGCCGGTCGCCCAGGCCGTGATCAACTCCCATGACTCCAACGGTGACGGACTGCTCTCCTTCGAGGAGTTCTGGGCGTCCCAGAACAAGGGCAGCTGAACCGGGCGCAGGGCCCGACCGTACGTACGCAGGACCGGCGGCGCGGCCGGCGGATCACCGCCAGCCGCGCCGCTGCGCGCTCGCCCGCCGGCGGCGGTCGTTGCACAGCAGGCAGCGGCCGTACCCCTGCGGCAGCGGGTCGTCCTTGTCCCCGTACAGCGGGTCCACGGCGCCGCGCGGATGCTCCGGGCAGCCCGTCGCGCCGTGCTCCGCGCCCAGCGCGCCCGCGGCGGCCAGCGCCCGGCGCAGGGCGTCGACGAGCAGCTCGGTCTCCTGTCCGGAGGGCGCGGCGTCCAGCGAGAAGGCGATGTCCGACGCGGTGGTGAGCGCGCTGCGGAGTTCGCGCAGGTCTGCGTAGCTCATACCGGAAGGGTAGGTGCCGCCACCGACAGCCGCCCCGGCTGCCCCCACCCGCTCCCGGCCGCCCCGGCTACTCCTTCCGGGCCCAGGCGCGCAGGTCGGCCTTGCTGTCGAAGCGCGCCACGTTCTTGTCCACCGGGTGGTCGGTGTACTGGTGGATCCGCCACGTCGCCTTGATGCGCGGCTCGCCCGCCGTCACGTAGTCGGCGATCCACAGCCCGTCCCCGGCGTACGAGGTGGTGTCGACGTTCAGCCAGTACGTGCGGTTGCAGTACAGCAGCACCCGGTGCCCGGGGCGGAGCTTCTTGACCTCCCGTATGAACCGGTCCTTCTCGGCGTTGCTCGCGTGGGTGCCCTCGGAGGTGGTCTCCCAGTCCACGGCGAGCAGGTCGTGCGACCGGGAGGCGCACTTCTCCACGAAATAGGCCGCCTGCGCCGCGATGTTGCCCGGCCACAGGAAGTGGTAGAAGCCGACCACGCACCCCGCCGCGCGGGCGCGGGCGGCCTGCGCGGACTGACGTGGGTTGATGTAGGAGCGGCCCTCGGTGGCCTTGATGAAGACGAAGGCCTGTCCGTCCGGGTCGAAGCTGGACTGGTGCGAACTGACGTCGATGCCCCGCAGCATGCTGCCTGCCTTGGATTGCCGTGCCGGATGTCCCCTGTTGTCCTTGTCATGCCCGGCGCGGCGCCGTCCGCACCGTCGAGGGGCGTCATCCGTCTCTACATGGCGAGCCGTGCCCTGGACCAGCTGTCCCCCGGACGAGTCGGATCGACTGCTCATCAGCTCAGCAGAAGCACGGCCGCGATCGCCAGATGAGTGACGTACTGGCCGGCCATGAAGGCGCGGTACGGGGCGCGTTCCCGCCCGGCGGCGGGATGCCGGCACAACCAGGAGACCCAGCCCGCGCCCCCCGCCAGCACCGCGGCCGCGCCCAGCAGCGGCGGATCCCAGACGGCGGCGCCCACGGCGAACGCCACGGCCACCGCCGGGGCGCAGACCGCCGTGACCGTCCGCGCCGCCCTCTCGCCGCGGACCACCGCGAGCGTGCGGCGCCCGCCCTCCCGGTCCCCGGGGATGTCGCCCAGGTCCTTCGCGAACGCCCCCACCAGACCCATCCACGCCGACATCACGCCGGCGACCAGCCAGAAGCCCGGCCGCGGCGCACCGCCCGCGGCCTGCGCCCCGGCCCCGTACGTGCACAGCCCCACGCCGATCACCGACAACGACGACGACCAGCTGCGCCGCTTCGCGCTGAGCGGCGGCGCGGAATACGCCCAGCCGAAGAACAGCATTCCGCCGATGCACAGCAGGAGGCCCGGATCGCCGACGCCGAGCAGCAGAGCGGCCGCGGTCAGGACGCCGATCGCCCAGGCGGCCGCGCGGACGGACAGCGCGCCGGACGCCAGCGGCCGCCGCGAGCCGTTGGCCCGGTCCTCCGGCAGGTCCATCACGCCGTTGAGCAGATAGGCCGCGGCGGTCGCGCAGAACGAGGCGAGGGCGCCGGTGGCGAACTGGGCCAGGGGCAAGTGGCCGCCGGGCCGGGCACCGAGGGCCCCGACGGTGAAGCGGGCGAGGAAGACCACCTGGACCACGGGGCGCGCCTCGCGAAGACACAGCCAGGCCACCCTCGCGGCGGCGACGCGCGGGGACAGCCGGGGTAACGGACCGTCGGGGGTGGCCGATGCGGCCTGTGAGCCTGGGGACATGGGCAGAATCTAGCCGCCGTCCCCGCCGCCGGCGAGAAGGCGTCGCAGCGCGGCGGACACCCACGCCACCAGCACCCCGGCCACGACGGCCCCGGCCCCCGCGCCCGTCCCGATACACCCCACCACGCCCGAGGTCCTGCTCCAGTACGCTGAAGCCCATCAGTACGGACCCGCGTAGTGCACGGTCAGGGAGGTGAGTCATGACCGCCGAGATGGTCGCTCCCGCGTGGATGCACCAGCAGATCACCGCCGAGCAGTACGACTCCTGGTCCGAGGAGCAGTGCGCGGGCGTCGAGATCGTGGACGGGATGGTCGTCGTGAGCCCCAGCGCGTCCAAGCGGCACAACCGCCTGGCCCGGATCCTCGCGAACGCCCTGGACGCCGCCGCGGGACCCCAGTGGAACGCCGACACGGACTTCGATGTCCGCCTGCAGGACGTGCCGCTCACCAATCGGCGCCCGGACGTGGTCGTGTACCGCGCGGAGACGATCGACGTCACGCCCACCCGCCCCGAGCATGTGCTGCTGGTCGCCGAGGTCGTGTCGCCGGGGTCGGAGACCACGGACCGGATCGTGAAGGTGGATCAGTACGCGAAGGCCGGGATCGCCTTCTACTGGCGGGTCGAGCAGGCCGCCACCGGCCTGCCGCTGGTGTACACGTACGTCCTGGATCCCGCCACCGGGGCCTACCGGGACGGAGACGTGTTCACCGGAGTGGTGAAGGCAACGGCTCCGTTCCCGGTGGACATCGACCTCGGCCGGCTCTGACCACCGGCCCGTCGCTCAGGCCCTGCTCTGCCGCTCGGTGCAGGCGACGCACCGCTCGGCGTGCGGTACGGCCAGTACCCGCTCCCGGCCGATGGGGGCGCCGCAGGAGGCGCAGGAGCCGAAGGTGCCGTCCTGGATGCGGGTGAGGGCGGCGAGGGTCCGTTCCAGGAGGGCGGCGGCGGTGTCGGCGCGGGTGTGGAGTTCCTCGATGGCGAGGGTGGTGGCGCCGGCGTCCGCGGCGTCGAGGACGCAGTCGCCGCGGACGGCCGACTCGGTTTTCCGCGCGTCGGCGATCTCCGCGCGGAGGCGGTCGCGCAGGTCGGACAGTACGGCGGCCGCCTCCTCGAGGTCCTGCGGCCCGAGGGGGCTCTCGCGCGGGGGTGTGCTGTTCATGGTGGTCAAGCCGGTCCCGCCGTCAGTTGGCCACGAGGGAGTCGTCCTCGACGCGGGCGCCGGGGAGTCGGTGGCGGGCGGCGATGAGGGCCGCGTCCACGTCCCGGGTCCCGGTGGAGACGCACAGGGTGTAGGCGACGTCGTCCATGCGCTGCCGCACTTCGGGGCTGCCTTCCTCGGCGTTCAGCGCTCGCAGGGTTTCGTACTGCTGGACGAGGTTGCGCAGGACCGCGGGGTGTGCCATCAGCATGGGGCCTCCTTGGGGCGCAGAACCGCTACGGGGGTGAGCGGAAGCTCGGATACCCGCCGGGTGAACGCGTATGCCCTCGTGTTTCGAGAGGTCCCAGTGGTGTTAGAGGCGGGAAATGGCGGGGACCCGTCCACATGGTGTCCACGGGCACCAGGAGTGGTGTCCGCGGGAACCGGACCAGAAAGGTTGTGATGGTAGTGGGGCAGGAGGCCCTGCACGAGTTGGGGGAGAAGGTACGCAGCGCGAAGAAGACCGCGCCCACCAGGCCGCACCCGGGCGCGCCGGACAGCGCTCCGGCGCTCAAGCTCCTCGCCCCCGGGGCGGGGCCGGTCGACCGGGCCCGTGACCTGGTCACCGGACGCGGCAGGCAACCGAAGGGCAGGGAAGAGGGATAACCATGCCCGCACGATCCAGCAGTAAGCGCGAACGACAGTACGAGCACATCAAGGAGGGCGCGGAGAAGCGGGGCGCGTCCGAGGGCCGTGCCAAGGAGATGGCGGCCCGTACGGTCAACAAGGAACGGGCCCGCGCCGGCGAGAGCAAATCCGCCAGCAAGAGCTCGACCCGGGACCGCAAGTCCGCGCCGCAGCGCGGCGGCGAGCGGTCGGGCGGCGGCTCGAAGGGGCCGACGCGCGATCAGCTCTACAACGAGGCCAAGCAGCGCGGCATCGAGGGCCGCTCGCACATGACCAAGGACGAGCTGGCCAAGGCCCTGGGCCGCTGACCGTCATTGGACGGGCCCGTGGGCCCAAGGGCCCGCGGGGTGTGCGCGTGGGAAGAGGTCCTGGTCGATGGCCAGGGCCTCTTCCCACGTCTTACCGTGACCGCTCCATCCGGACGGTGAACGGCTCCTCGGCGCAGGGGGCCGTGAGGGTCAGGGTGAGCCTGGCCAGCCGGTCTCCCCACGACGCGCGCAGCAGCGGGTCGTCGAGGGGGCGGTGGTCGAGGTGCGCGGTGGCGCGGGCCGGGTTCCAGGTGATCGACAAGGCGCACCCTTCGGCGGTGACCCGGGCCCGGCCCTCGGCCAGTTCGACATCCCCCGACAGCACGTGCCGCAGCAGCACGGGGTGGGCGGGGCGCGCCGGGCCGGGGGCGCCGGGAGCCGGTGTCCAGCGGTCCTCGACCAGGATGTGGGCGGGGGAGTCCCGGGTGGCGCGTACGAGCCGCAGGGATCTGCGCCAGCTCCGCAGCAGGCCCGGCGGGTAGGCACCGGCGAGTTCGGCGTGCAGGGCGGCGCCGGTGGGGGTGAGGTCCACGCGTACGTCGTCCGCGGCGTGGGTGGGCCCGGGTTGCTGGGCGGCTCCCGGTTCGGGGACGTTGTGCCAGGCGCTCCGCAGGGGCCAGGCCCGGTAGCGGTCCGGGCCGAAGCTGGAGGCGGTGTACGTGGGCTGGCCGATGTCGACGACCAGGGGCCGGCCGTCCAGGGCGACCCAGTAGGAGCCCACGTCGAGGTGGTTGTGCCGCTCGCCGTTGTGCCCGGCCTTCGCGGCGAGCGTCAGTCCGGCCGCCGTGGCCGCCGCCTCGCGCGCGACGAGGACCTGCACCCGGGGGAGCCAGGTCTCGCGGGACAGCCAGGTGCTCCCGGCCGCGGGGGCGGTCAGGGCTCGGTGCCAGCGGGGGTCGGTGAGCCCCGCCAGGGCTCGGGCGAGGCCGGCCCGGGGGCGTACGGCGGCGCCGTCGCGGCCGCGGGCCAGCGCGTGGGCGCGGACGCCGGGGTCGGCCAGCCGCTCGCCCCACTGGAAGAGCAGGTGCCAGGGCTGGTCGGGCCACAGTCGGGCGGGGGCGTCTCCGGCGTTGACGTACCAGTCCCCGGCCAGGTGCATCCGGCTCGGGAACCTGCTGAGCGGGCCGAAGACGGGCAGGTCGCGGGCGTCGAGCGGGGGGCCGCCGGCGTCGGCGAGCAGGTCGAGGGCCTCCAGGAGCCGGCCGGCGCCCTGCCACCAGTAGGCGACGCCCTCGTCGATCCCGCCGTCGTCGGGGAGCACCGCGAGGTAGTGGTCCAGGCCCTCCACGACGAGCCGTACGAGCCGGGCCCGCCGCTCCTCGTCGTCGGTGAGCAGGAGGGCGGCGGCGAGCACCGCCCCATGGATCCACGGGTTCCAGTTGTGGGCGTCCCCGTCGCGGCCGATCCAGTGCCAGTCGCGGACGCGCTCGAAGGGGGTCAGCACCCGCAGGTCCACCTCGCGCCGAAGCCGCCGCCGCAGCCCGGGGATCCGGCGGTCCAGATGCGGCCCCAGGACGTGGTCGGCCCAGGCCAGCAGGGACGCCACCTCGGCGGCCCCCAGGTCGAGGAACGGCCGGTCGGGGTCCGGGAGCACCTCGCCGCGCGAGTCGGCGAACCGGTCGTGCGGCGCCCAGCACCACGTACTGGCCTCGGCCAGGGCCACCAGCGCGTCGGCCGCCGCGTCCAGGTGGGGCGCGGCCCCGGGCGGGGCGTCGGCCGCCGCCACCTCGCCGGTGAGCGTGGCGGCGAGGACCAGCAGCGTGGTCCGCTCCCGCAGCCTCCGGGCGGCGTCCTCGTAGGCGGTCCGCACGCCGTCGCGGAAGGTCCGCGCCCAGTCCGACGCGGTCAGTACGGGCGCGTCGCGGCGGAGTTCGGCCGCGGCCTCGTCCAACAGCCCCCGGCGGGTGGCGGCGTCCACCGCGTCCCACACCGGGCGCGCGGTCACGTCGGGGACGCGCAGCCGCGCCCGGACGTCCCGTAGGAGCTCGACCAGGGGATCGGCGCCGGGCCCGGTCTCCAGGACCGGGCCCAGCCGGTCCCGGAGGGAGCGGTGCGCGGCGGAATCCGGCTCTACCGTCCCCATGGTGGATGTCTCCTGATCGGTTGTCTGATCGGTTCTCTGCCGACACCTGATCGGTTGTCTGATCGTTTCTGTTCGAAATCGTTGACTCGGAACTATGCCACGGGGTGAGGTGGCAGATCACCACCACCCACCACCCACACCCACCACCACAGACTTCCGGAGGAAGCAGTGTCGCCTCACGAGGACCGGGACCTCTCTCCGTACACCGGATGGACCAGGGCGCACTGGACCACGCTCGCCGACCGGATGCTCGCCGCCACCCGCCCGTACGCCTCCCCGGCCGGCGCCCGGATCGACCTGCCCGGCCCGGCCAGCCGCAGCGGCCCGGTCTCCGACGGACTCGAAGGCTTCGCCCGGACGTTCCTGATCGCCGGCTTCCGGGTCGCCGGAGAGCGGGGCGCGGACCCCGGAGGGCTGCTGGAGCGGTACGCCCGCGGCCTGGCCGCGGGCACCGACCCGCACTCGCCCGAGGCCTGGCCCCGCCCCGACCGGCTCGGCCAGGCCAAGGTCGAGGCCGCCTCCATCGCCCTGGTCCTCCAACTGATCAGGCCCTGGCTGTGGGACCGGCTGGACGACGGGGTGCGCGAGCGGACCGTCGCCTGGCTGGGGACCGTCGTCGGGCAGCCCTACCCGCCGATCAACTGGGTCTGGTTCCGGATCGTCGTCGAGTCGTTCCTCCGGGAGGCCGGCGGGCCCTGGTCGGCGGGCGACATCGAGGAGGACCTCGCCGTCCACGCCTCGCTGCGCCGCCCCGGCGGCTGGCTCAGCGACGGGCAGGAGCGGGCCTACGACCACTACACGGGCTGGGCGCTGCACCTGTACCCGCTGCTGTGGACCCACCTGTTCGACGTCACGGGCACGCTGTGCCCGCCGGCCCTCCGCGAGACCTGGGCCGCGGACCTCGCCCGCTACCTCGACGACGCGGTGCGGCTGGTCGGCGCCGACGGCTCGCCGCTGCTGCAAGGGCGCAGCCTCGCCTACCGCTTCGCCGCCGCGGCGCCCTTCTGGGTCGGCGCGGTCACCGGGGCGGGCGGGCAGCCGCCCGGGCTGGTGCGCCGGGCGGCCGGCGGCATCGTCCGGCACTTCACCGACCGCGGCGCCCCCGACCGGGACGGGCTGCTGGGCCTCGGCTGGCACGCCGCCTGGCCGGCGATGCGGCAGTCCTACTCCGGGCCGGGCTCCCCGTACTGGGCGGCCAAGGGCCTGCTCGGCCTGATGCTCCCGGCCGACCACCCGGTGTGGACGGAACCGGAACTGCCGCTGCCGGTGGAGACCGGGGACGTGGCACGGGTGATCGAGGCCCCCGGCTGGCTGCTCTCCGCGCGGCGCCGCGACGGCATCGCGGTGGTGCTCAACCACGGCACCGACCACGCCCGCCCCGGCGACACCAGCGCCGACTCCCCGCTGTACGCGCGGCTCGGCTACTCGACCGCCACCGTCCCGCCGTTGACCGCGGCCTCGGCGGCGGACCCGGTCGACAACGCGGTCGTCCTGCTCGACGGCGCCGGCCGGGCCAGCCACCGCAGCGGATTCGAGACCCTGTTCGCGCGCGAACTGCCCGGCGGGGTGCTCGCCGCCGGCTCCCGGGGGCCGGTGCGCTGGGTCGACACCACCGCCGACGACTCGCCCGACCACGGCTCTGGCCGGACCGGGCCGACGACACCCGGGCCCCAGGTCACCGTTGTTTCCGTGCTGCGCGCGGGGGTGGAGGTCCGGCTGGTCAGGGTCGATGCCCCGGCATCCCGAGCGGCCGCGTCGGGGGTCTGCGTACGGGTGGGCGGCTGGCCGGTCGCCGCCGGCACCCCGCCCGAGACCCGGACGGGCACCGGGCCTTCGGGACCGTACGCCGAAGCGGGCACCGCTTCCCCGCCTCCCGCTTCCCGGCCTCTCGCTTCGCCACCTCCCGCCTCGCCACCTCCCGCTTCCCCGCCTTCAGGCTTCCCGTCGCCCGGCTGCCCGTCTTCCGGGCCCCTGCGTTCCGTGCTGCGTGGTCTGCGGGGGCTGAGCCACGGCGGGGTCGCCCTCGGCGAGGACGACAGCCCCCTCGGCGCCCGGACCGCGATCCCATGGCTGGCCACGGACGGCGTGCCGTACGGCGAGGTGCTCGCCGCCGCGGTGGTCCTCGACCGGGGCGCCGCGGGTGACACCGACGGGCCGGACGGCCCGGAGGGCCCGGACCCGGCCGTCGCCGTGCACCCGACTCCGGACGGCGGTCACCGCGCCCGGCTGACCTGGCCGGACGGCCTCACCGCCGAGGTGGAGCTGCCCGCCGTGCGGTAGTCAGTGAACTTTGTGGTGAGTATCGGACAGCGACACGCCGACGCCACGGCGTGTCGCTGTCCGATACTCACCACAAGTCTCAGACGGCCGAGGCCCGCTTGACCGAGGAGTCGCGGAGGACGAGCTCCGGCAGGATGAGGACGCGCTGGGCCGGGCGGCGCCTGCCCTCCATGAGCCGGGACACCATCATCTCCACCGCGACCCGCCCGACCCGGGCCTTGGGCGGGCGGACGGCCGTCATCGCCGGCTCCGCCAGATGCGCGACCTCGTCGTCGTAGCTGACCAGCGCGATGTCGTCCGGGATCGCCACCCCCCGCTCGGTGAGGTACTGGGCGACGGACATCGCGTCGGGGTCGCTGTGCACGATCAGCGCGGTGATCCGGGACCTGCGGCACCGGTTGAGGATGCCCTCGATGATCTGCCGGTGGCCCGGCACGTCGAGGGCCACGCCCTCGCGGCTGCTGGCCCTGGCCGCCGAGCACCGGCCCTGGCGGTACCTGGTCTTCTTGGGCCTGCTCTCCCTCGCCGCCGGCCCCTCGCTCGCCGCGGCCTTCGCCTACCTCCGCGCCGCCGCCGACGACGCGCGGGCCCCGGTGACCATCCTGTTCCGCGGCTACCGCCGCCTGATCACCCGGGCGCTCCTGGCCTGGACCCCGTTCGCCCTGCTGGCCGCCGTGGCCACCACCGACCTGGCCGCCCTCGGCACGACCGGCCCCGGCCCGGTGCTGGCCCCCCTGCTCATCGTGGTGACCCTGGTCGCCCTGAGCTCCGGCGTGGTCGCGATGGCCGCCCTGGCCGAGGACATCGGGCTCACCCGCCACACCCTGCTGGCCGCCTCCTACGCGTCGGTCCGCCGCTGGCCGCTCGCCCTGCTCAACCTCGCCCTGCTGGGCGTCGCCCTGGTGATCGTCAACCAGGCCCCGCTGCTGGGCCTGGCCGCGGTGCCTGGCTGCGTCCTGTTCGTCGTCTGGCGCGACTGCGGGGCCATGCTGGAGGCGGTGGGGGCCGTCAGCACTCGATCACGTTGACCGCGAGCCCGCCCCGCGCGACGGGGAGGCAGCGCGGTGGCCCATGATGGCGGCCTGGAGCTCGGTCATTGCTGGGCCAGATCGCCCATCCACACCCTCCTGCCCATTTCGTCCAGCTCCACCTCCCACCGGGCGCACTCGGGCATCGCCCGGCGCAGCAGCCGCCAAGAGTCCGGCCCGGTCGGTGGGTGCCCCAGCGACGCCCCACGTCCCGCACCTCGACGCGGGGCTCGCTCACGTCCATTCGCCGCCCACGGCTGCAGCCGCCCCCGGACCCAGCCCAGACCGGCCCGGGTGTACCAGTCGGCCAGCGCCCGCCTGGCCAGCTTGGGGTCGGCCGCGGCGGGCCGGTCCATGCGCGGCCGACCCGCGACCGGTCGGTCCGGCCGGCGGCAAGAAAATCATCTTGTCGCGACCATGATCAAGACATAGCCTCGCCACCCGAGTCGAACAGCCGCGGGGGGCGGATGTGACGTTACTCATGGTTGCCGCGACGGTGTACGGCGTGGCGCAGATGCTCGTACTGTCCTCGCCGGCGCGGTCGGCGCGGGTTTCCACGGCACTGTTGGCCATCGCGGTGGGTGTCTACGGGGGCGGTGTCGTGGCGGCGCTGCTGGAACTCGCGTACACCCGGAACGTCGCGGAGGCGACCGGGGAGCCGCTGGCCAAGGTCGTGGAGACCGCGAGCTACACGGTTGACCCGGTCATCGAAGAGCTGATCAAGGTCACGCCGCTGCTGCTGGTCGGCTGCAACATCAAGATCCGCCGTCAGTGGGGACTCACGGACTTCGTGGTGCTCGGCGCTGGGCTGGGTGCGGGGTTCGGGTTGCTGGAGGCCGTGGCACGGTACGGGCTGGAGGCGGAGCGGGCGATCAGCCATCCGGGCGGCGGCTGGATCATTCCCGACAGCCTTCGCGCGCCCTATGTCCCAGGCCCCGAGCAGGTCTTCTCCGCCTGGTTCCCCGCTCCGCAGGGAACTCTTGAACTGGGTGATCTCTCCCCGGCCGCGGGAACCAGTCCCCATCTGGTCTACACGACGATGGCAGCGCTCGGTGTGGGGGTTCTGCTGCGTGCGAGAGGCTGGGTACGGGCCCTCGGCGTCGTGCCCCTGGTCGCCACGTCCGCTCTGCACATGCTCACCAACTACGCCGCCGCGCATCCGACCGACCGGGACGCCGCGTCACGGGTCGATACGTTCCAGGGGATGCTGTGGGCGGTTCCCCTGGTGTGCCTGGCCGTGGCCATGGCCGCCGATCTGCGGCAGGTGCGGCGTGCGAAACCGGTGGTGCAGGGCGTCCTGCTGCATGCGGAGCGCGCCGGGAGGTCCGGTCTGAGTGCGCTCGCGGGGTACGCGGCCTGGTGCGTGCCCTGGTCGACTCTGATCGCCCTGCGTTTCGCACGGCTCCGGCGGTCGCTGTTCTTCGGGATGACGGGCGGTGCGCCGTACGCGGGTGCTGAGGTCCTGCACCGCACGGTCACGTGGGCCGCCTCCCAGATCGACGCCTCCGACCGCGAACAGGCCTGGCGCGGTGTCGACTTACGGGCCGTGCTCCGGGCAGGGGGCGGGCTTCGGGCCCCGCGCCGCAAGTGGTTTGTGGTCATCGCCCTCGGGCTGACGATCCCGTCCCTGGTACTTCTGCTGCTCGGGTCCTTTCCCGCTGCGGCTGAGGTGCAGCGGTACTTCGGCTCGGGCAAGGGGCTGTACATCCTGGTCGTCTTCGGGATCGCCGGTCTGCTGCTGATCGGCTGGCAGCTCATGCGGCTGCTGGGCGCCTGGCGGTCGACCCTCGCGCTTCCGCATGGCGAGGTGCTCGCGATCATCCGTCTCCGGATCTGGGTGGCGTTCGGCGGCGGTGTCACAGGTGTGCTGTTGGTGCTGAGGCTGGGGGACGGCGCGGCGCCGGACAGCCCGGTGATCCGCAATCTCCATCTCCTCGACGCGCTGAACAACTTCCTGGCCTACCTCGGCTTCGTCCTCATGCTGCTGGCCCTCCTCGCCCTCTTCCCACCCGGCGGCGGGCTCGCCCTCGCGACCGCAGGAGTGACAGCCGGCGCTGTCACTGCCGAGGCGGCGATCCATGCCGCCGCGCTTGGAACGCTCGGCATCCTCCTCATGACGGCGGCGTCCGGCGGCAGCGGCGCGGAAGAGGGCTCATCAGCCCATACGCCATCCGAGGGCCAAGGGAAGCAATCCGGCCCACGCGATGGACGCTTTCCGTCGGATGAAACCGTCCCGGTCACCGAGGAGCAGCAGGGAGCCTTTACACAGAGTCAACGACAGTTGAGCGGGCTCAGTAAGAGGAAGCAGGCCGAAGAGGTCGGAAAAGGGTTCGAGAAGGATGGCCAGAAGTACAAGCCGGAGGCGCCCTTGTTGAGGGGAGGGAAGCATGGATTGGACTGGTCGGAGGGAACAGCTCGTGCGGTCAAGGACGGCCGTCCACAAGGGCGCTTCGGGGATGCCGCGGATGTCAAGTACGCTGCGGAGCGCGGAGCCGAACTGGGGCCGGGCGAGCAGGGGTTCTTCAGATTGCCGAACGGGCACAATTGCGTGGAATATTTACCGGATGGGACGACGCGCACACCGAACAGTATTTTTGTGAAAGTTTATCCAAACGGTAAGGTGCACGCCTACCCGTTGACTCGATAGGGGTTGTTATGGGCTTCTGTGTGCAACCGGGGTGTCCCGAGGTGCTGAAGGTCGAATCCGCTGAGGACATGGCTGATGCGGTGGGTCAACTCTATCCTCTGGAGACCGAGCATGCGGTCTTGGTGTGGAACCGGGTTCCGGTGCTGCTGGAGTACCGCTACGATATTCCGGTGTTGCTCGACGACCTCGTGCCGCTACTTGAGGAAGTTCGGCGTCCGGAATTCTCTGAAACTCGGGTCTACTGGGGATCGGACACCTTCTCCGCCGAATGGCAGATTCGTCGCGACGGCGCCTTGCTGGACATTCATTCCCGCTGGATGGCCGTGTCCGGAGGATATGAGTTCCTACTTAACGACAGGAGTCAACTGACTGTCGAAATCAACTCGTTCGTCGCCGAGTGGCTGAAGGTGCTGCGACGGATCACATACGATCTCGGGGCTCAGACCGTACATTTCGAGGATGACGACCTAGTGGTCCGGGTGAAGGCCCTGCTGACGTCACCGCATTAACGCGGGGCCGTGCGGCTGTCCCTCACCGTGGACCTCTGGACCGGCCCTGGGGACTCATGACGACCGCTCCGTCCGGACGGTGAACGGCAGGGTGACCCAGTACGAACCCGCGTAGAGGTAGCCGTGCCGCTCGCCGTCGAGATGTGGCGGTGGTTTATGGATGGCTGCCGGGCAACATGGCACCGTCCATGAATCACTTCCTCCCGGAGATTTCGGACGCACGGCTGCATGCCGAGCGTTGCAGTCTCGCGAAAACTGATCTCCCCGGTGGGTTACCACGACAGGCGGCGGGCCCCGTTTCGCAAAGGCCTGGGGGCATGAGTACTTGTACTCATGCCCCATCGCGGCGTCTTGGAAAGGTAAGGGTGTGACGGGACGAAAGCGAGGTGTTACGTCAACTCGTCGGGCTGATCTTGGCGACTGCGGTCTCGATGTGCCGGTCGACCAGCGCGGGCGCGCCGGTGAGCATCACCACGACATTGCCCTGGCGGACGGCGGCGGTCTTGAAGACCTGCGGTCGGGCCGGGAGATCGATAGTGGTCGTGTACGCGTACTGCTCCTCCCCGACCTGCGGGGGCGCGGACTTGCTGACCTTAATCGAGATCGGCGTGCTGCCGGATGTCATGGTGAAGGTCGGACAGGATGTCCACGCGTTCATCACGGCGCGCAGCTTGCTCGATAGGGCGGACGGGGTGTCGCTGTACAGTTCCTCGCCCAGTTCAGAGTCCTCGTCGTACTTGAATTCCGCCGTGGCTTTAACCGCGAACTTCATCCGGTCACTCTGCTTGGCGAGCTTTTCCAGCGCTGGACATCCGTCTGCGCCGATGTCGTCGTACTGGGACGCCTCATCCTCCTTTTCCGGTGATTGGACGTATCCGGAACCGAGATCGCTGGTTGTGAGCAGGAATGCCCGCAACTTGCTGGCTTCGAGGGGCCGGGCGTCGGCAGGCTGGCTTGCGGTCGACGTCTTGATGCTTGGCTTGGAGTCCGTATGCTGGCCTCCTGAACTGCTGCAGCCGACAGTGGCGGCAAGAGTTCCGCAGACAGCGATCGCGGCGATCCCATGGTATTTCAGTGGCTTGTGCCGTAAGTGCATTTCGGGTCTCCTTTAATCGGCGGGTGACGACCCTACCGGCCGGGCGACCAAGGGGTGGAAAGCACTGGTCAGGGCCTATTTCCCTAGCACTCGATCACGTTGACCGCGAGCCCGCC
The DNA here is from genome assembly GCF_039532705.1 of Streptomyces sparsogenes subsp. cuspidosporus. Lineage (NCBI taxonomy): Bacteria > Bacillati > Actinomycetota > Actinomycetes > Kitasatosporales > Streptomycetaceae > Streptomyces > Streptomyces sparsogenes. The sequence continues at coordinate 18,556 of NZ_BAAASD010000034.1, forward strand.
CCGCGCCGTCTCCTTGTACTTGACCTTCATGTCGGCGCCCGTCTCCTTCATGGTCTTGATGACCTTGTCGAGGGAGACGTGGTGCCGCCCGTCCCCGCGCAGGGCCATGCGGGCCGCCGTGACGGCCTTGACCGAGGCCATGCCGTTGCGCTCGATGCAGGGGATCTGGACGAGGCCGCCGACGGGGTCGCAGGTGAGGCCGAGGTTGTGTTCCATGCCGATCTCGGCGGCGTTCTCGACCTGTTCGGGGGAGCCGCCCAGGACCTCGGCGAGGCCGCCGGCGGCCATGGAGCAGGCGGAGCCGACCTCGCCCTGGCAGCCGACCTCGGCGCCGGAGATGGAGGCGTTCTCCTTGAAGAGCATGCCGATGGCGCCCGCGGCGAGGAGGAAGCGGACGACGCCGTCCTCGTCGGAGCCGGGGACGAAGTGGGTGTAGTAGTGGAGGACGGCGGGGATGATGCCGGCCGCGCCGTTGGTGGGGGCGGTGACCACGCGGCCGCCGGCGGCGTTCTCCTCGTTGACGGCCATGGCGTAGAGGGTGACCCACTCCATGGCGCGGGTGGCCGGGTCGCCCTCGGAGCGCAGGGCGCGGGCCGCGGTGGCGGCGCGGCGACGGACCTTGAGGCCGCCGGGGAGGATGCCCTCGCGGGACAGGCCGCGCTCGACGCAGCCGCGCATCACCTGCCAGATCTCCAGCAGGCCCTCGCGGATCTCCGTCTCGGTGCGCCAGGCCTTCTCGTTCTCCAGCATCAGCGCCGAGATGGACAGGCCGGTCTCATGGGACAGGCGCAGCAGCTCGTCGCCGGTGCGGAAGGGGTACTTCAGCACGGTGTCGTCGAGCTTGATGCGGTCCGCGCCGACCGCGTCCTCGTCCACGACGAAGCCGCCGCCGACCGAGTAGTAGGTCTTCTCCAGGAGGGGGAGGCCATCGGCGTCGTACGCGAAGAGGGTCATGCCGTTGGCGTGGTACGGCAGCGAGCGGCGGCGGTGCAGGACCAGCTCGGCGGACTCGTCGAACCCGATCTCGTGCTCGGCGCCGATCTCCGCGCCGAGCAGCCGCAGCCGCTTGGTGGTGCGGATGCGCTCCACCTCGTCGTCGGCGGTCTCGACGTCCACCGTGCGCGGGGAGTGGCCCTCCAGGCCGAGGAGGACGGCCTTGGGGGTGCCGTGGCCGTGGCCGGTGGCGCCGAGGGAGCCGAAGAGCTCGGCGCGCACGGCGGAGGTGTGGGCCAGCAGGCCGTCGTTCTTCAGCCGGCGGACGAACATCCGCGCGGCCCGCATGGGGCCGACCGTGTGGGAACTGGACGGTCCGATGCCGATCGAGAAGAGGTCGAAGACGGAGATGGCCACGGGGGAGCTCCTTGGATCTGCACGGAGTGCGTGCGTGTGGTGCGGGGTGGGTGGGGGCGCCGGGGTGGTGCGCCCCCCTCCACCTTCCGGCCCGGATTACTTGGTGAGGTCCGGGTACAGCGGGTGCTTGTCGGCGAGCGCGGTGACGCGCGCCTTGAGCGCCTCCGCGTCGTAGGACGGCTTGAGCGCCTCGGCGATGACGTCGGCGACCTCGCGGAAGTCGTCGGCGGTGAAGCCGCGGGTGGCCAGCGCGGGGGTGCCGATGCGCAGGCCGGAGGTCACCATCGGGGGGCGCGGGTCGTTCGGGATGGCGTTGCGGTTGACCGTGATGCCGATCTCGTGGAGGCGGTCCTCGGCCTGCCGGCCGTCCAGCTCGGAGTCGCGCAGGTCGACCAGGACGAGGTGGACGTCGGTGCCGCCGGACAGCACGGCGACGCCGGCCTCGGCCACGTCCGGCTGGGTGAGCCGCTCGGCCAGCAGCTTGGCGCCCTCGAGGGTACGCTGCTGGCGCTCCTTGAAGGCCGAGCCAGCCGCGATCTTGAAGGCCACGGCCTTGGCGGCGACCACGTGCTCCAGCGGGCCGCCCTGCTGACCGGGGAAGACCGCGGAGTTGATCTTCTTGGCCAGCTCGGCCGTGGAGAGGATCACGCCGCCGCGCGGGCCGCCGAGGGTCTTGTGCGTCGTGGTGGTGACCACATGGGCGTGCGGCACCGGGGAGGGGTGCAGCCCGGCCGCCACCAGGCCCGCGAAGTGGGCCATGTCCACCATCAGGTAGGCGCCGACCTCGTCCGCGATCCGGCGGAAGGCCGCGAAGTCGAGCTGGCGCGGGTACGCCGACCAGCCGGCGATCACCAGCTTGGGGCGGTGCTCCTTGGCCAGCCGCTCGACCTCGTCCATGTCGACCAGGCCGGTCTCGGCGTCCACGTGGTAGGGCACCACGTTGTAGAGCTTGCCGGAGAAGTTGATCTTCATGCCGTGGGTGAGGTGCCCGCCGTGCGCCAGGTTCAGCCCCAGGATGGTGTCGCCGGGGGAGAGCAGGGCGAACATCGCGGCCGCGTTGGCCTGGGCGCCGGAGTGCGGCTGGACATTGGCCGCCTCGGCCCCGAAGAGCGCCTTGACCCGGTCGATCGCGATCTGCTCGACCACGTCGACGTGCTCACAGCCGCCGTAGTAGCGGCGGCCCGGGTAGCCCTCGGCGTACTTGTTGGTCAGGACCGAGCCCTGGGCCTCCATGACCGCGACCGGAGCGAAGTTCTCCGAAGCGATCATCTCCAGGGTGGACTGCTGGCGGTGGAGTTCGGCGTCGACCGCGGCGGCTACGTCCGGGTCGAGCTCGTGCAGGGGGCTGTTGAGAAGCGACATCAGGGTCCCGATCGAAGGAGGGGGTCAGTTTTCGGCGAAGGCGGCGTACTCGTCGGCGGAGAGCAGCTCGTCCGGCTCGTCCGTCACCCGCACCTTGAACAGCCAGCCGCCCTCGAAGGGGGCGGAATTCACCAGCGCCGGGTCGTTGACCACATCCTCGTTGATCTCGGTGACCTCGCCGGTGACCGGCGCGTACAGATCGCTGACGGACTTCGTGGACTCCAGCTCACCACAGGTCTCGCCCGCGGTGACCGTCGTGCCGACCTCCGGGAGCTGGACGTAGACGACGTCGCCGAGCGCGTTGGCCGCGAACTCGGTGATGCCGACCGTCGACACGCCGTCCTCGCCGGCGGCCGACAGCCACTCGTGCTCCTTGCTGTAACGCAGCTGCTGGGGGTTGCTCATAATGCGATTCTCCTGGATACGGGGGAGTGCTTGGGAAACGGGTCTTGCCTGGTGGGACAGGCGGTATGGGCGGGTACGCACGGGAGTGCCCCGGCGCCGCCCGCGCGCCGGGCGGCCCGGCGCGTGCTCGGTGCGGCTCAGCGCCGCTCGTGGGAAGCGCTCAGCGCCACCCGCAGGAGCGCTCAGCGCCGGTCGTCCAGCGCTCAGCGCCGGTCGTCCAGCGCTCAGCGCCGGTCGTCCAGCGCCCAGCGCCGCCCGCAGAGCGCTCAGCGCCGCTTGTAGAAGGGGAGGGCCACGACCTCGTACGGCTCATGGGTACCGCGGATGTCCACCGCCACTCCCGACGTGCCCGGCGCGGCGTGCGCGGCGTCCACGTACGCGATCGCGATCGGCTTGCCGAGGGTGGGCGAGGGCGCGCCCGAGGTGACCTCGCCGATCACCGCGCCGTCCGCGCCGACCACCGCGTACCCCGCGCGCGGGACCCGGCGGCCCGCCGCGACCTGGCCGACCAGCACCCGCGGCGGGTCGGTCTCGGCCCGCCGCCCCGCCTCCTCAAGCGCCGCGCGGCCGACGAAGTCACCGGGCTTGTCGAACTTCACCACCCGGCCGAGCCCCGCGTCGAACGGCGTCGTCGCGCGGGTCAGCTCGTGCCCGTACAGCGGCATCCCGGCCTCCAGGCGCAGCGTGTCCCGGCAGGACAGCCCGCACGGGACCAGCCCGGCCGGCGCACCGGCCTCGGACAGCGCCCGCCACAGCCGCTCGGCGTCGTGCGGGGCGACGAACAGCTCGAAGCCGTCCTCGCCTGTGTAGCCGGTACGCGCGATCAGCGCCGGGACGCCCGCGACGGTGCCCGGCAGGCCCGCGTAGTACTTGAGGCCGTCCAGGTCCGCGTCGGTCAGCTCGCGCAGGATCGCCGGGGAGGCCGGACCCTGGACGGCGATCAGCGCGTAGGCGTCCCGGTCGTCCCGTACGGCCGCCTCCAGGCCCGCGGCGCGCTCGGTCAGCGCGTCCAGCACTACCTGGGCGTTCCCCGCGTTGGCCACCACCAGGAACTCCTGCTCCGCCAGGCGGTAGACGATCAGGTCGTCCAGGATGCCGCCCTCGGCGTCGCAGATCATGGTGTAGCGGGCGCGGCCGACGGCGAGCGCCGACAGATGGCCCACCAGCGCGCGGTCCAGGGCAGCGCCCGCCTCCGGGCCGGTGAGCGTGATCTCGCCCATGTGCGAGAGGTCGAACAGGCCGGCGCGGGTGCGCACCGCGGTGTGCTCGTCGCGCTCGCTCCCGTAGCGCAGCGGCATCTCCCAGCCGGCGAAGTCGGTCATGGTGGCGCCGAGCGCCCGGTGCAGCGCGTCCAGCGCGGTACGGCGGGGGGCGGGCGGGGCGTCGGTCACGGGGGCACCGGTCAGGGGGGCGTCGGTCATGGGGCTGGCTCCAGGGCGGGACGGTGACGGGGACGACGAGGACTGTCCTCCCCATCTGTCATCGGAACCTGAGAGGTTCGCCGTGACCCTCCTTCCGCCCGACGCCGGGGGCGTCGTCGCAAAGAGCGGTCCGGCTTGCACCGTGGGTGGAGCCACGCCAGCGGCTCGCTTTTCAGATCTGCCTCGCCCGCGCGGTATCGGGGCCTGAGAGATTCAAGGGAGGACTTGCTCCTTCGGCGCCCCGGACGGCCGGCACTGCTGCCGGTGGCCGAGGACTCTCCCGCGCGGATTCAAGCGGCCGGTATGGAGTTGCGCGCAACATCATCGCACGTACGCCCGAGAAGGGAAGACCCGCTCGGGCGGAACCCCGGCCCGGACCCGGCTCACAACGGGGCGAAACCCCGATGCACAGGGATCAGAGGCCCAGCCCACGGCAATACCACCTTGCTGGACATTACCTTTTCTTGACACTCTTCGGGAACGAGCCGCAGTGACCGGACCTAGGAGGACGATCACGGTGCAGGGGCAGGGTACGTACGCGACGACATGGGGGCCCCTGCCGGTGACGCAGGGGGCGGCGCCGACCGGGGGAGCGCTCAGACCGGGGTGCCCGGCGGCCGTCCAGGACCTGCGCGGCGACGGCGGCGCCGCGCGGCCCGGCGCCCGTGAGCTGCGCTACCGGGCCGGCGATGTGGTGGTCGCCTCGGGACTGCCCGGCAGCGGCAAGAGCACCATGATCGACCGCACCGTGCCCCGCCTGGACCAGCGCGGCGGGCCGGTGCTGCGGGTCGACTCGCAGGACACCCGCGAGCGCTGGGAGCGGCGGATGCCCCACTGGCTGCCCTACGCCCTCTACCGGCCGCTGGTGCGCTGCGCCCACTACACCGGGCTGCGCCGGGCGCTGCGCTCGGGGGCCAGTCTCGTGGTGCACGACTGCGGCACCCTCCCCTGGGTCCGCCGCTGGCTGGCCCGCGACGCCCGGCGCACCGGCCGCGGGCTGCACATGGTGCTGCTCGACGTGGACGCCGCGGTGGCGCTGGAGGGGCAGACCGCCCGCGGCCGGGTGGTCTCCCGCTACGCCTTCGGCCGGCACCGCCGCGCGGTGGGGCGGCTGGTCGCGACCGCGGAGGGCGGGCGGCCGCCCGAAGGCTGCGCCTCGGTGGCGCTGCTGGATCGGACGGCCGCGAGCGCGCTGCGCCGGATCGGCTTCGACTGAGCCGAGCCGGCCGGCCTTCGACTGAACTGGCTGGCTGCTTGGCCGGCCGGCGGGCGGGTGGCGGCGCGGCGGGGCGTCGCCGTCAGGGGCGCGCGTCGGCCCCGGCACCGTCCGCGTCCACCGGGTGGGGCAGCGGCATGGGGGCCACGGAGTCGTCGGCCGCCCCGGGCGCGGACCCGGGGGCGGCCAGCGGGGTGGCGGCCGTGGTGGTGGGCTTCTCGGCGGTCTTCTTCCCGGGCTTCTTGGCCGGCTTCTCGGACGTCTTCCTGCCCGTCTTCTTGCCGGGCTTGTCGGTGTGGGGCTTGGGGGAGGGCTTCGCCGTGTCGGGCTTGGCGGCGCCGAGCTCCGGGGCACCGGTCCCGGGGGCGCCCGGCTGCGTGGCGGCCGTCGGCCCGGTGGGCTTGGCGGCGAGGGCCGACGCGTCCTCGGCGAGGCTCGTCGCCTCGTCCGGGAACGGCAGCAGCGGGGGCATCACGGGGAAGTCCCGCCCGGGGAGCGGGCCGACGACGGCGCCGATCAGCCCGACGATCGCGTCGGCGATGCGGGGGATCGCCACGGTGGCCGCGTTCGAGTCGCCGGCCGCGACGGCGTCCAGCAGGTCGTCGATCGCCCGCTGCAGCGCGTCCAGCGGGTCCGTCGAGATGTCCGAAGGCGTCGGCTGGGCGGCGAAGGGAGGCATCACGGCCCCGCCCTCCCCGACGGCCCCGCCCTCCCCGACGGCCCCGCCCTCCCCGGCGGCCTGCGGCGGCACGGTGATCCGGCCCTGATCCTGAGCCTGGCCCTGATCCTCGCCCTGAGCCTGGCCCTCGCCGGAGCCCTGCGAAGGCGTCGGGTCCTGGGCCTGCCCCCGGCGGTGCGCGGCGGCCCGCGGGGCGCCGGCCTTGTCGGCCGACTCGCGGACGGCCTTCACCGCGCTGTCGATCGCCGTCGCGTGCTTGATCAGCTCCTCGTCGGAGAGCACCCCGCCGGGCGCCTCCTCCACCGCCCGCGCCAGCTCCGTCACCCGCTCCAGGAGGACGCGCAGGTCGCGCAGCGCCTGGGTCTGGGCCGGGTTCAGTCTCGTGTCGGCGAGCGCCGCGGGGGTGGGGGCCGGGGCGCCGGCCGTGCCCCCGGATCCGTCGGCCGCCGCGGCGGCCAGGCCGGCGGCGCCGAACAGGAGCGAGCCGGCCAGGACGGAGGAGACGAGGACATCGGCCTTGCGGGACACGCGGATCATGAGACCTTCCTTCGCTGTGGTGAGGTACGGGCGTACGCGACACCACGCTGCGAAAGACGCAAACAGAGCGCAACTTGTCGATTACGTTCAGAAGCGGTCGTAGGTGATAAAGGATCAACCGGGATCGCGCCGTCGACCTGGGAATTTGCTGTGGAGATCGACGGCCCCCGATGCCGCCCGGCCGTACAGCCGTTAGGGTGCCTGTGCAGGTCGGACGAGATGGCGGTTGGACGAAGATGAGCATCCCGGAGCAGCACGGTCCAGCACCGGCTCACGGCGGGTTTCCTGACGGTGCGTTTCCCGCGTTCCCCGACCATTCCGGCTATCCCCCTCATCTCGACCAGGCCGCCCATCCCGCCCCTGCGGCCCCTTCGGCGTTCCCGGGCAATGAACTCGAAGAGGTGCTCGCCGCCTCGGTCGACGTCCCCGGCGCCGGCCCCCGCATCGTCGAGACCCTGGCCCGCAGTCAGGTCTGGGTACCGCTGCCCAACGGGGGCGGCCCGGACAGCAATGGACTCGACCTGCCCACCGTGGAGATCGAGGGCGCCGCGTACGTCCCGGTGTTCAGCTCCGAACAGCAGTTCCTCCAGGTCGTCGGCGTCCATATGCCGTTCACCGTCGCCCCGGCCGTCGAGTTCGCCCGCGGCCTGCCGCCCCAGCTCGGCATCGCCGTGAACCCCGGCGGCGCGGTCGGCGTCCCGCTCCCGCCGCCCGCCGTGGCCGAGCTGTGCCGGACCGGGCGCAGCGAACTGGACGGCCCGGCCACCGGCGGCCGGGTGCGTCTCTTCGAGCCGGACTGGCAGGACGAGCCGGTCGACTTCCTGGCGGCCGCCGGGCTCGAGTTCGGCAAGGTGGCCGGGGTGCGGACCGCCCGGCGCGCGCTGGCCAGCGTCGAGGGGGAGCAGCCCGCGCTGTTCGTCGGCGTCGAGCTGGACCTGCCGGGCCCGGAGAGCCAGGCCACGGCCGTGGACGCGCTCGGGCGGGCGCTCGGCGCCGTGCCGGTGCCGTGGACCGTTCAGCTGGTTCTGCTGGACATCGCGCAGGATCCGGTGGCGGACTGGATGCGGGAGCGGGTACGACCGTTCTACGACCGTGACCGCTGAGTCGCCCGGGAGACCACTGCAAGGGCCCGTAAGCTGGTTGGATGGCCGGTGGCGCGCGTGTGTGCGCGCCCTTGGGCAGCGGTGTGGACAGGCCGAGAGAGGGGCGGACCCAGGTGAGCGCGGGAGGCGGCCACGTGGAGCGGATGCTGCGGCAGGTCGCTCCCGGCCGGTACGACGCCTACGAGTCGCTGTTGCAGGCGCTCGCCGACGGCCAGGTCTGGATGCTGCTGTGGCACGGCACCCCGGGCTCGCCCGACGCCCAGTACGGGAACATGGACGTCGAGGGGCTCGGCTACGCCCCCTGTGTGACCTCCGCTCAGGAGCTCGCCGCCAGCGGCTGGAACCGCGCCCATGAGGTGGTGAGCGGCCGCCAGATCGCGGCCTCCCTCTTCCCCGACCGCTACGGCCTGTGGCTCAACCCGCACGCCCCCGGCGGCGGCGTCGGCATCCCCTGGCTCGATCTGCGCAGAATCGCCGGCGGCCTGGACCGGCTGCCCGCCGGGCCGCTGCGGCTCAGCGAGCCCGCCATCGAAATCCCCCAGTTCTACGCCCTGTTGGGGCAGAACGCGCACCGTACCCCCGCGGTGCGCTCGCTGCGCCGGGCCTGGGTGCAGCCCGCGCTCGGCGCGCCGTATCTGGCGATCGGGCTTGACCTGTACGACCCCGCGCCCGCGTCCGTCGAGGCCGCGCGGGTGATGATGAGCCAGTCGATCACGGCGGTCCCCGAGGGGCTGCCGGTCTCCACGGTCGCGCTGTCCGACGAGTACGACCCGGTCGCCATGTGGATGCGGGTCAACGCCCGCCCGTTCTTCGACCGCGCCGCCTACGGCGCGCCCCCGTCCGCCCCCTCGTACGGCTACGGCTACCCGCCCCCGCACGGCGGCCGCCAGTCGGGACCCGCGCCCAGCGCCTGGTAGCGCGCGCTCAACTCCCTTTTTTTACACACCTTTTGATCATCCCCTCACCGGACGCCGCGTACCGCTGAGCGGAGCCGCGGTCCGGATAACGGAACACTCCTCACCACATCACGGTTAGGCATCCATTGGCCGGATGCACTGGCGGCTGATCGCAGACGCGATGAAGACTCCCGCAACAAGAGGTGTCCGTACCTGCGGGTAGCTCACGTCACCTCCACCAAACCACCGCACCACGAGCACGACTTTCACCTGCGTTGTGAACCACGTCGCTACAGCGGCGGATCGTGGGCCGGTCACCACCGGTCGAGAGGGGTCCCCACCACGATGACGGCACCATTGCACGGCACGACCAAGGACGCGGAACCCGTCGCGTCCGTCGATGTCGCGGCGAATGCAGTCAAGGCATCGGTCGAAGGACGGTCGCTGCGTCAGATCGCCTGGACGCGCCTGAAGCGGGACAAGCTGGCGCTGGCCGGCGGCGCCGTGGTTCTCTTCCTGGTCCTCGTGGCCATCTTCGCGCCGCTGATCGTGAGTGTGCTGGGGCACCCGCCCAACGAGTTCCACCAGGAGCAGATCGACCCGCTGTTCGGCACCCCCAAGGGGTCGATGGGCGGCATGAGCTCCGACTTCCTCCTCGGCGTGGAGCCCCAGAACGGCCGCGACGTGTTCAGCCGGATCGTCTACGGCGCGCGGATCTCCCTGCTGGTGGCCTTCCTCGCCGCGGTCGTCGCTGTCGCTCTGGGGACTGTCTTCGGCATCATCGCGGGGTATTTCGGCGGCTGGATTGACACCGTTATCAGCCGCGTGATGGACATGCTGCTGGCCTTCCCGCAGCTGCTGTTCATCATCTCCCTGGTCTCCGTGCTCCCCAACGACCTGCTGGGGCTGACCGGCAGCGGGGTGCGCATCGCGATCCTGGTCTCCGTGATCGGCTTCTTCGGCTGGCCGTACGTCGGCCGCATCGTGCGCGGCCAGACGCTCTCGCTGCGCGAGAAGGAGTACATCGAGGCGGCGCGCAGCCTCGGCGCGGGCCGGCGCTACATCCTCTTCCGGGAGCTGCTGCCCAACCTGGTCGCGCCCATCACCGTCTACGCCACGCTGATGATCCCCACCAACATCCTCACCGAGGCGGCGCTCAGCTTCCTGGGCGCCGGCGTGAAGCCGCCGACCGCGTCCTGGGGGCAGATGCTCTCCAAGGCCGTCGGCACCTACGAGGACGACCCGATGTTCATGATCATCCCGGGTCTGGCGATCTTCATCACCGTGCTGGCGTTCAACCTCTTCGGCGACGGCGTCCGCGACGCCCTCGACCCGAAGGGCACCCGTTGACGGCGAACCGCGCGACCGCGGACCAGCCGCACCGATACGAATCCGCCCCTGCCGCACCTGTCAGGCGGCTACCCGATGGTTCCGCGGCGCCAGGCCAAGAACCGCTATCCCGGAGGTTGCACGAAACTATGAAACCCCTACGTTCGTCGAGAAGCAGGCGGATCGCCGGTGCGGCGCTCGTCGTCGGTGCCCTGATGGCCACCGCGGCGTGTGGCGGCGGCAAGGACGACGACAAGGGCGACGGCGCCGGTTTCAACGCAGCGATGAAGGGCGTCGCCAACAAGTCCTCCAAGACGGGCGGCACGCTCAAGTTCGTCAACAAGCAGGACTTCGACTCGCTCGACCCGCAGCGCCAGTACTACGGCTTCGCCTGGGACTTCGCCCGGTTCTACACGCGACAACTGATCACCTACGCGCCGAAGCCGGGCAAGGAGTCCAACACCCTGGTCCCCGACCTGGCCACCTCGAACGCCAAGATCACCGACGGCGGCAAGACCTACACGTACACCCTGCGTGACGGGATCACCTGGGAGGACGGCTCGCCGATCACCGCCCAGGACATCAAGTACGGCATCGAGCGGATCTGGGCCAAGGACGTCGTCTCCGGCGGCCCGGCCTATCTGCGCCAGGTCCTCGACCCCAAGGGCGAGTACAAGGGCCCCTACAAGGACAAGTCCAAGGACAAGCTGGGCCTGAAGGCGATCGAGACGCCGGACGCGAAGACCATCATCTTCCGCCTGCCCAAGCCCAACGGTGACTTCGAGCAGATGCTGGCGATGCCCACCGGCTCGCCCGTGAAGGCATCCAAGGACACCGGCGCCCGCTACACCAACCAGCCCTTCTCCTCCGGCCCGTACAAGGTCCAGTCGTACAAGCCGGGCAAGGGCGCGGTCCTGGTCCGCAACCCCAAGTGGAACAAGAAGTCCGACCCGATCCGCCCGGCCCTGCCGGACAAGATCACGGTGACGATCAACTCCAACCTCGAGGCCATCGACAAGGAGCTGATCAAGGGCAACTACGACGTCTTCCTCAGCGCCACCGGCATGACCCAGTCGGGCCGCAACGACGCGCTGAAGCAGCACAAGGGCAACGTCGACAACATCGAGACCAGCTTCGTCCGGTACGTGGACTTCGCCACCAAGGTGAAGCCGTTCGACAACATCCACTGCCGCAAGGCGGTCATCTACGGGACCGACTTCGAGGCGCTGCAGACCACCCGCGGCGGCCCGCAGGCCGGCGGCGACATCGCCCCCAACATGCTCCCCAAGAGCATCGCGGGCTCGGACGACTACGACCCGTACGGCATCCTCAAGCGCAAGGGCAAGCCGGACAAGGCCAAGGCCAAGGACGAGCTGAAGCAGTGCGGCAAGCCGAACGGCTTCAAGGCCAACATCGTCGCCCGTAACGACCAGCCGAACGAGCCCGAGGCCGCCGAGACGATGCAGGAGTCGCTGGGCAAGGTCGGCATCACGCTCGACGTCCAGCCGATCGACGGCGCCTCCTCCGCGAGCATCACCGGTTCCCCCGAGGTGATGAAGAAGCGCAACTACGGCCTGTCCATGACCGGCTGGGGCCCCGACTTCCCGACCGGCCAGGGCTTCGAGCAGCCGCTGATCGACGGTCGCTTCATCCAGCAGACCGGTAACTACAACGTCTCCGAGACGAACGACCCGCAGATCAACAAGTGGTTCGACGACGCGCTCCTGGAGACCGACCCGGCCAAGGCCGGCGAGATCTACAAGAAGATCAACCACGCCATCGCCGACAAGGCCGTGCAGATGCCCTTCCTCTACGAGAAGAACATCACCTGGCGCAGCTCGCGGCTGACGAACGCCTTCTCGTCGGCGGCCTACAACGGCCGTTACGACTACTCCCAGCTGGGCGTCGTCAAGTGACGGTCGCTCCCGCGACCGCCATACCCCGCCGCCGCCGAACCCGATAGGCCCGAAGGGCAGGTGATGGCCGCGGGCGGTGGTCCGGGAGCCCCCTGATCGGGGGCTCCCGGACCACCGCCGGGCCGCGCACAGTGCTTGCTTATGTCATCCGGCGCTTGTTCGCCGTCATCATGATGCTGTTGGTCGTCACCCTCACGACCTTCGCCATCTTCTTCATGATTCCGAAGTGGGCCGGTTCCGATCCCGCGCTCCTCTTCGTCGGCAAACAGTCCGACCCGGAGGCCATCGAGGGCATCAGACAGAAGCTGAGCCTCGACGATCCGCTGCTGGTGCAGTTCTGGCACTTCATCGAGGGACTGTTCGTCGGCCGTGACTACGCCAACGGCAACGATGTCACCCACTGCCCCGCGCCCTGCTTCGGCTACTCCTTCCGCACCGAGCAGGCGGTGTGGCCGCAGCTGACCGACGCCATGCCGGTCACCCTCTCGCTCGCCGCGGGCGCCTGTGTGCTGTGGCTGGTCGGCGGTGTCGCCGCGGGCGTCGTCTCCGCGCTGCGACGGGGCACCCTGTGGGACCGCGCCGCGATGGGCGTCGCCCTCGCCGGTGTCTCGCTGCCCATCTACTTCACCGGTCTGCTCTCCCTGGCCGTGTTCAGTTACCAACTGAACTGGGTCGACGTGGACTACAAGGGGCTGGGCGAGAACCCGGGTATGTGGTTCCAATCCCTGGTGCTCCCCTGGATCACCCTCGCCTTCCTCTACGCCGCGACGTACGCCCGCCTCACCCGCGCCACCATGCTGGAGATCATGGGCGAGGACTACATCCGCACCGCCCGCGCCAAGGGTCTGCGGGAGCGCGTCGTGATCGGACGGCACGCCATGCGCTCCACCTGGACCCCGATCCTCACCCTCCTCGGTCTGGACCTCGGCGCCCTGCTGGGCGGCGCGGTGCTGACCGAGACCACGTACAACCTGCCGGGCCTCGGCCGGCTCGCGGTGACCGCGATCAGCAACAAGGACCTGCCGGTCATCCTCGGCGTCACCTTGATGGCCGCCCTGTTCATCGTGGTGGCCAACCTCATCGTGGACCTTCTGTACGCCGTCGTCGACCCGCGAGTGAGGCTCGGATGACCGATCGACACAAGCCCGAGAAGACCGGCGGCGAGCCGCTGCCGGCCACCGGCACGGCGCCCGGGGAGGTGGCCGCGGCCGGCTCCCCCGCCCCCACCGCCTTCCTCGAGGTGCGCGACCTCAAGGTCCACTTCCCGACGGACGACGGCCTGGTCAAGTCCGTGGACGGGCTCAGCTTCCGGCTGGAGAAGGGCAAGACCCTCGGCATCGTCGGCGAGTCCGGCTCCGGCAAGTCCGTCACCTCGCTGGGCATCATGGGCCTGCACACCGCCGGGCAGTACGGCCGGCGCAAGGCGCGGATCTCCGGCGAGATCTGGCTCAACGGGCAGGAGCTGCTGAGCGCCGACCCGGACGAGGTGCGCAAGCTGCGCGGCCGCGAGATGGCGATGATCTTCCAGGATCCGCTGTCCGCGATGCACCCGTACTACACGATCGGCCGCCAGATCGCCGAGGCGTACCGGGTGCACCACGACGTCACCAAGGACGTGGCCCGCAAGCGCGCCATCGAGCTGCTGGACCGCGTGGGCATCCCCCAGCCGGACAAGCGGGTGGACAGCTACCCGCACGAGTTCTCCGGCGGCATGCGGCAGCGCGCCATGATCGCGATGGCCCTGGTCAACAACCCCGAGCTGCTGATCGCCGACGAGCCGACCACCGCCCTGGACGTCACCGTGCAGGCGCAGATCCTCGACCTCGTCCGGGACCTGCAGAAGGAGTTCGGCTCCGCGGTCATCATCATCACCCACGACCTGGGCGTCGTCGCCGAGCTCGCCGACGACCTGCTGGTGATGTACGGCGGGCGCTGCGTCGAGCGCGGCCCGGCCGAGAAGGTCTTCTACGAGCCCCAGCACCCCTACACCTGGGGCCTGCTCGGCTCGATGCCGCGCATCGACCGCGACCAGACCGACCGCCTCATCCCGGTCAAGGGCTCCCCGCCCAGCCTGATCAACGTGCCGTCCGGCTGCGCCTTCCACCCGCGCTGCCCGTACGCGGATGTCCCCAAGGACAACATCACGCGCACGGAGCGGCCGGAGCTGCGTGAGGCCGGGGGCGGCGGGCACTTCTCCGCGTGCCACATGACGCAGGAGGAGCGCACGCGGATCTGGACCGAAGAGATTGCGCCGAAGCTGTGACGGACACGAAGGATCCGAAGATGACGGTCCCGGAGCAGGCGACCACCACCCCCGAACCCCTGCTCAAGGTGTCCGGCCTGGTCAAGCACTTCCCCATCAAGAAGGGGCTGCTGCAGCGGCAGGCCGGCGCGGTGCAGGCGGTGGACGGCCTCGACTTCGACGTACGGCCCGGGGAGACCCTGGGCGTGGTGGGCGAGTCGGGCTGCGGCAAGTCCACCATGGGGCGGCTGATCACCCGGCTGCTCGAACCCACCCGGGGGAAGATCGAGTTCGAGGGCAAGGACATCACGCACCTCGGCACCGCCGGGATGCGGCCGATGCGCCGCGACGTCCAGATGATCTTCCAGGACCCGTACTCCTCGCTGAACCCCCGGCACACGGTCGGCTCCATCGTCGGGGCGCCCTTCCGGCTCCAGGGCGTCAAGCCGGAGGGCGGCGTCAAGGCGGAGGTGCAGCGGCTGCTGGAGCTGGTGGGCCTGAACCCCGAGCACTACAACCGCTACCCGCACGAGTTCTCCGGCGGCCAGCGGCAGCGCATCGGCATCGCCCGCGCGCTCGCGCTCAAGCCCAAGCTGGTCGTCGCGGACGAGCCGGTCTCGGCGCTGGACGTCTCGATCCAGGCCCAGGTGGTCAACCTGCTGGACGACCTCCAGGACGAGCTGGGCCTCACGTACGTGATCATCGCGCACGACCTGTCGGTCATCCGGCATGTCTCCGACCGGATCGCGGTGATGTACCTCGGCAAGATCGTTGAGCTGGCGGACCGCAAGGCCCTGTACGAGCGCCCCATGCACCCGTACACCAAGGCGCTGCTCTCGGCGGTGCCGGTGCCGGACCCCAAGCGGCGCGCCAAGCGGGAGCGGATCCTGCTCAAGGGCGATGTGCCCTCGCCGATCTCGCCGCCGTCCGGCTGCCGCTTCCACACCCGGTGCTGGAAGGCGACCGAGGTCTGCAAGCAGCAGGAGCCGCCGCTGGTCGCGCTCGAGACCGGACACCAGGTGGCCTGCCACCACCCGGAGTCTGTGTCCGATATGCAGCTACCGCCGCGTGGCCCGGACCAGGTGCCGGCGGAGAAGCCCGGCCCCGAGGCGGCGGCGAAGGTGGAGAAGAAGGCGGAGTAGGGGGCCGGAGAGCACGGGACGGAGCCGAGGTCTGGACGGCCCGGCGGGCGAGAACACCCGATGAGTAAAAATATCGGGTGTTCATCGATCTGTTCAGCCCGTCCGTCCAGCACTCGCTGGACCTCGCCGGGATCTTCGTCTTCGCGATATCCGGCGCGCTGCTCGGCGTGCGCAAGAACTTCGACATCGTCGGCATGGCGCTGCTCGCGGAGGTCACCGCGCTGGGCGGCGGGGTGTTCCGCGATCTGGTGATCGGCGCCGTGCCGCCGGCCGCCTTCACCGACCTCGGCTACTTCCTCACCCCGCTCGTCGCCACCGTCATCGTCTTCTTCCTCCACCCCGAGGTGGAACGGATCACGGCGGCGGTGGGCGTCTTCGACGCGGCCGGGCTGGGGCTGTTCTGCGTCGCCGGCACGACGAAGGCGTACGACCACGGGCTCGGCCTCACCTTCTGCGCCGTCCTCGGGATGACCACCGCGATCGGCGGCGGCGTGCTGCGCGACCTCCTCGCCCACGAGGTGCCGTCGGTGCTGCGCTGGGACCGCGACCTGTACGTGGTCCCGGCCATCGTGGGCGCGACGATCGCGGCAGTCCTCATACGCTTCGACGCGCTGACGGGCTCCACCAGCGCCCTGGCGGCCACCGTCGCGTTCCTGGTCCGGCTGCTGGCGATGCGGTTCGGCTGGCGCGCGCCGCGCGCGTGGAACCGGCGCAGCACGGCGGCCGAGGAGGTCTGAGGCCAGCCGGGGCCGGCCAGGGGGCGGAACGGGACCGGACAAGGGCCGGAGCAGGCCCGGGGCAGGTCTGGTCAGGGCGCGGCTGGCGGCTCGATCAGCCCGAGCTGGGCGAGCTGGGACAGCGCGTCGTAGAAGTACTCGCCGCCCACCACCCGCCCGTCCGCGTCGTAGTGCAGGATCTCGCAGATCGTCATCCGCATCGGCCTGTGGGTGGGCGGCACCCCGGGGATCAGCTCGCCGTCGTTGACGCCCCGGCCCTCGAAGACGGCGATGGTGTGGTCCCCGGCGTCGTAGAAGCGCTCCTCATCGACATGGACGTCGGAGAAGGCGACCGCCGCCCGCCGGGAGTGCTCCACCACCCCCTCCACCCCCTTGATGACCTCCCCCCTGGGGTGGTCGACGAACACCACGTCCGGGCTGAAGGGGAGGGCGGCGGCAGCCCAGTCACGGGCCCGGAACGCCTGGGTCAGCTTCTTGTGCGTGTCGAGATTGCGCGTGTCGGGATTGCTCACCGGCGAAGCCTCGCAGGACTCCCTCAGCACCGGCTCAGGGCTCGGTCAGCCCCCGGCGGCGCCCACCGTGGTTGTATGGCGATGAGCCCTGAACGAGGGAGGACGCGCCGTGAAGGACACGCTGAGCTCGACCGAGGGCGGCCGCTCGGCCCTGCGCCTGGAGCGGCGGATCGCCCGCCCGCCGGAGGAGGTCTGGCGGGCCCTGACCGAGCCCGCCCTGATGGCGCGGTGGTTCCCCGCCGAGGTCAGGCTGGAGGCGCGGGTCGGCGGGCGGATGGACTTCGTCTTCCCCGGGCAGGACGTACCGGACACCCAGGGGACGGTCACGGAGCTCGACCCGCCGCGCGTCTTCGCCTTCACCTGGGGCGCCGACCAGCTCCGCTGGGAGCTGCGGCCGGAGGGCGACGGCTGTGCCCTGACCCTCACCCACACCTTCCGCGACCGCTTCGGCGCGGCCAGCTTCGCCTCCGGCTGGCACACCTGCGTCTCGGCGCTCGCCACGCTGGTGGAAGGGGTGGAACCCGGCGCCCCGGCGGGCACCGCCGACACCGGTGACACGACCGGCCCGGCCGGCCCGGCTGACATGGCCGAGCTGCACGAGCGCTACGTCGAGGCTTTCGGCCTGGCCGAGGGCGTCGTCGAGGCCGCCGAGGACGGCTGGCGGCTGCGGTTCGAGCGCCAGCTCGTCCGCCCGGTCGAGACGGTGTGGCAGGCGCTGACCGGCCCGTCCGGCACCGGGGAGCCCGTGGTGGGCGGCCCGGTGCCGATCGGATTCCGTACGGACGCGGTGCCGCCCGGCCCGGTCGCGGATGTCGCCCCGCCCCGCGAGCTGTCCTATGACTGGCTGCGGGGCGGCCACCCGGCCGGGCGGGTCCGCTGGCGGCTGACCGACGGCACCGGGCACGGCGCCCGACTGATCCTCACCCAGACCGGCCCGCCCGAGGCGGGGGAGGAGCGGGACGCGGCGCTGGCCGCCTGGCGCAAGCACATCGCGCTGCTGGCCGCGAAGCTGCTGTACGCGCGGGGCTGAGCCGCCGACTCGACCGGCGCGTGGATCGTCCGGTCTGCCGCCGGACGGCCCACTGTCCGGCCTGCCGCCGGACGGCCCTACTCGCCGAGGAAGCCCAGCAGCGCCGCCGTGAGCTCGGCGGGGGCGTCCTCCTGGACGAGATGGCCCGCGCCCTCGAACATCCGCAGCCGCGCGCCGGGGATCGCGGCGGCCAGCTCCCGCCCCCGCTCCGGCGGGAGCCAGGTGTCGGCGGCGCCCCAGCAGACCAGGACGGGCAGGTCCAGCTCGCCGTAGCGGCCCTGGATCTCGTCGGTGAAGCGCTGGTCGTTCTGCGCCATCTGCCGGTACAGCGCGGCCTGTCCCTCGTCGCCGCACCACGGCTCGACCAGCCGGTCAAGGACGGCGGGGTGCAGCCCGGGGCCGCTGGCCGAGGCCACGTACTCGCGGACCAGGGCCCGGTGCAGCCCGGGCGGCAGCCGCTCGAAGACCCCGGCGTGGTCGCCGAGCAGCCGGTAGGTGTCCGTGCCCCAGGGCGCCAGGGTCACCGCGTCGACCAGGGCCAGCCGCTCGTAGCGCGCGCCGTGCAGCAGATGGGCGCGGAGGGCGACGCAGCCGCCGAAGTCGTGGGCGACGACGGACGGCGCCGGCCCGGGGCCGGTCAGCCCCCAGTGGTCCAGCAGCTCGGTGAAGACCCGGGCCTGGGCCGCCAGGGAGACGTCCTGCCCTGCCCGCTTCTCCGAGGCGCCGTAGCCGGGCATGTCCCAGACGAAGACCCGGTGGCGGTCGGCGAGCGAGCGGGCTACGGCGCGCCATATGTACGAGGAGAAGGGCGTGCCGTGGAGGAGGACGACCGGCGGGCGGTCGGGGGCGCCGAGCGCGGCCCAGCGGACCTCGCCGGAGGAGCTGTGGTGGGTGTGGTCCAGTTCCCAGTCGCCTGTCATGAGCAAAACGCTAGTTGCTCATGACATGACCTGTCGAGCCCGTCCTGTCAGTCCCCCTCCCGTCAGCCCTCGGCGGCGGCGTCGCCTCCGGGGACGGGCAGCAGCCCGCGCTCGCCGAAGACCTTCTTGGCGACGAAGGTGGCGTTGAGCGCCTTGGGGATGCCGCAGTAGACCGCCGCGTGCAGCAGCGCCTCGGTGATCTCGGTCGTGGTGAGGCCCACGTTCAGCGCGGCGTTGATGTGCACCTCGAGCTGCGGCTCGCAGCCGCCGAGGGCGGTGAGTATGCCGAGGGTGACCAGCTGCCGGTCCCGGGGGGCCAGCTCGGGGCGGGCGTACATGTCGCCGAATGCCCAGGCGGCCACCTGGTGGCCCAGCTCGGGGGAGATGTCGGCCAGCGAGTCGACCACTCGCTCCCCCACCTCGCCGTCGATCCGGCTGAGCACCTCCATGCCGTACTCGAAGCGCTCCTGCTTGACCGTGTCGTTCTTGACCGTGTCGTTCATGGCCCTGACGTTCGCGTTGCTCATGTTGCTCATGCGGAGAAACGTAGGAGTTGGAGCACACTCCAAGGCAAGCGGCCGGGCACCGGGCCTCCCGCCCCCTGTGCCCGGCATGCGCCCGGCACGCGCCCCCGCCGTGGCTCGTAGAATCGTGTCCACCATGGTTTACCTCGACCACGCCGCCACCACCCCGATGCTTCCGGAGGCGGTGCGGGCGATGACCGCCCAGCTCGCCGTCACCGGTAACGCCTCCTCGCTGCACGCCGCCGGCCGCCGGGCGCGCCGTACGGTCGAGGAGTCCCGCGAATCGCTCGCCTCCTCGCTGGGCGCGCGCCCGAGCGAGGTCGTCTTCACCTCGGGCGGAACCGAGGCCGACAACCTCGCGGTCAAGGGACTGTACTGGTCCCGCAGGGACGCCGATCCCGCCCGCACCCGCCTGCTCGCCAGCCCCGTCGAGCACCACGCCGTCCTCGACGCCGTCGACTGGCTCGCCGAGCACGAGGGCGCGCGGGTCGAGTGGCTGCCCGTGGACGGATACGGGCGGGTGCACCCCGACGCGCTGCGCGAGGCGATCGCCCGCGACCCCTCGGATGTCGCCCTCGCGACCGTCATGTGGGCCAACAATGAGATCGGCACGGTCATGCCGGTGCGGGAACTGGCCGCCGTGGCGGCCGAGTTCGACATTCCGCTGCATGCCGACGCGGTCCAGGCCTTCGGCCAGCTCGACCTCGACTTCGCCGCCTCCGGCCTGGCCGCGATGACGGTCAGCGGCCACAAGATAGGCGGCCCGTACGGCATCGGCGCGCTGATCCTCGGCCGTGAGTGGACCCCGGCGCCACTGCTGCACGGCGGCGGCCAGGAGCGCCAGGTGCGCTCCGGCACCCTCGACACCCCGGCCGTCGCGGCCTTCGCGGTCGCCGCCGCCCACGCCGCCGCCCACCGCGAGCAGTTCGCCCGCGAGATCGGCGCCCTGCGCGACGCGCTGATCAGCGCCGTCCGTACGGCCGTCCCCGACGCGATCCTGGGCGGCGACCCGGACCCGGCCGGCCGCCTCCCGGCCAACGCCCACTTCTCCTTCCCCGGCTGCGAGGGCGACTCGCTGCTCCTGCTGCTGGACGCGCGGGGCATCGAGTGCTCGACCGGCTCGGCCTGCACCGCCGGTGTCGCCCAGCCCAGCCATGTCGTCCTCGCCACCGGCACCGACCCCGATCTGGCGCGCGGCACCCTGCGCTTCTCGCTCGGCCACACCTCCACCAAGGCGGACGTGGAGGCGGTGGCAGAGGCAATCGGCCCGGTGGTCGAGCGGGCGCGCGGCGCGGGCCTGAGCTAGGCCCTGTTCTATTCAGCCGCTCACCGGCTCGACCGCTCATGGTCCGCCATGGCCGCCCGGACCAGCCGCAGATAACGGTCCCAGTCCCAGTGCGGCCCGGGGTCGGTGTGGTCGGTGCCCGGCACCTCGGAGTGGTCGACGAGGTGCTCGCGGTCCGCCGGGAATCCGTACCGCTCGCAGATCCGGGCCGTCAGCCGCGCCGAGGCGCGGTACATCCGGTCCGTGAAGGAGCTCGGCCGGTCCACGAACCCCTCGTGCTCGATGCCGACGCTGCGCTCGTTGTACGCGCGGTTTCCCGCGTGGAAGGCGACGTCCAGCTCGCGGACCGTCTGCGCGATCACCCCGTCGCGGCGCACCACATAGTGCGCCGCGGCGCGGTGGCCCGGGTTCCGGAACGCCGCCAGCGCGTCGGAGAAGCTGCCCTGGACGACGTGGATCACGACCCGGTCGACGGTGTAGTCGTACGGCCGGTCCGCCCGCCGCCAGTTCGCCGGGGAGGCCGCGGCCCACCGCGCGCCGGGATAGTCGACCGCCCCCTCCTCGCGCGGCCGGTCCACGCCGGGCAGCCGCCACCACAGCCGCTCCAGGTCGTCCCACGCCGCGTAGCCCACCCCGGCCAGCCCGGCGGCGACCCCGCCGGTCAGCAGCGCCCGCCGGCCGAGGCGGCGCCCGCCGCCGCGCCCCCCTGCGCTGTCGCCCTGCCCGGGGTTCCCGTCGGAGGCGGAGCGCTCCTGGGCGTCCGTGGTCTCGCTCACGGTTCTTTCAACGGGCGGCGAGGCGCGTCCGGTTCCAGCGGGACCGACCGGGATCATCGGACGCGGATGCTCTGAAGTGGAGGATCATGGCGTGAATCCCTCGCCCGACGCGCCGACCGCCCCACCTCGGGGTAGATGAAAGTTGGACCACCTTCGCCCCGGCCACTCGACGAGGAGTGAACAGCATGCGCATCGGCTTCGCGCTTCCCCAGTTCGGCGCTCTGGCGCACCACCCGGAGGACGTCGTCCGGTTCGCCCGGCAGGCCGAGGAGCTGGGCGCGGCGAGCCTGTGGGTCGGCGACCGGCTGCTCGCCCCCGTCCGGCCGACCGTCGGATACGCCGGCACCGACACGATCCCGCCGGAATTCCGCGTCACCCTGGACCCCTTCGCCCTCCTCGCCACCGCCGCCGCCGTCACCGAGCGGGTCCAACTGGGCAGCAACGTCATCAACGCCCCCTGGTACCCGCCGGCCGTCCTCGCCCGCTCCCTCACCACCATCGACGCGCTGAGCGCGGGCCGGCTGCTGGTCGGCCTCGGCACCGGCTGGTCCCCGGAGGAGTACCAGGCCGTGAACGTCCCGATGGCCGAGCGCGGCCGCCGCCTGGACGAGACCCTCGACGTCCTGACTGCCTGGTGGACCACCAACCCGGTCGAACACCGTGGCGAGCACTGGACCGTCCCCGCCTCCCACATCGACCTCAAGCCGGCCACCCGCCCCCACCCGCCCGTCTACCTCGGCGGCTTCGTCCCCACCGCCCTCCGCCGGGTGGCCCGGCGCGCCGACGGCTGGCTGCCCATCGCCGTACCGCCCGGCCCGTTCGACCCCGAGGCCGCCGTCGTCCGCCCGATGCGACGCATCCGGGAGACGGCCGAGCGCGAGGGTCGGGACCCCGCCGCGCTCGACGTGATCCTGCGGGTCAACCCCACCTCCGCGGCCACCGCCGAAGACATCGTCACGGTGCTGGCCCGGGCGGAGGCGGAGGCGGGCGTGCGGCACGCCTTCGTGGACCTGACGTACGCGGCCAAGGACGTGGACCGGGCGCTGGAGGAGGCGCGTCGCGTCCTGGACCGCGCGGGCGGCCGCTGAGGAGCGGCGCTGGGAGCGGCGCTGAGGAGCGCCTGTCGAGGAGCGGCGCTGAGGGGCGGCCCTTGAGGGGCGGCCCTTGAGGGGCGGCCGCTGAGGGGCGGCCGCTGAGGGGCGGCCGCTGAGGGGCGGAGCAAGCGCGCGCGAAGCACAGGGCCTACGTACCGCCACTGTCCGTGACGGCCCCCGGGGCAACCAGGCCCCCACCACAAGGGCCTACCCTGGAGGGGTTATGAATGACTTCCCCGGTGCGCCCACAGGTCCCCGCGACGGTCGTCGCCTGCGCGTCCTCGCCGCCATGTCCGGCGGCGTCGACTCCGCCGTCGCGGCCGCCCGCGCGGCCGAGGCGGGCCACGACGTGACCGGCGTCCACCTCGCCCTCTCCGCGAACCCGCAGTCCTTCCGCACCGGCGCCCGCGGCTGTTGCACCATCGAGGACTCGCGCGACGCCCGCCGGGCCGCGGACATCATCGGCATCCCCTTTTACGTGTGGGACCTCGCCGAGCGCTTCCGCGAGGACGTGGTGGAGAACTTCATCTCCGAGTACGAGGCGGGGCGCACCCCCAACCCCTGCCTGCGCTGCAACGAGAAGATCAAGTTCGCGGCGCTGCTCGACAAGGCGCTCGCCCTCGGCTTCGACGCCGTCTGCACCGGCCACTACGCCACGATCGTCCACCGTGAGGACGGCACCCGCGAGCTGCACCGGGCCTCGGACATGGCCAAGGACCAGTCGTACGTCCTCGGTGTCCTCGACGAGCGCCAGCTGGCCCACGCCATGTTCCCGCTCGGCGACACCCTCACCACCAAGGACGAGATCCGCGCGGAGGCCGAGCGGCGCGGCCTGGCCGTCGCCAAGAAGCCCGACAGCCACGACATCTGCTTCATCGCCGACGGCGACACCCAGGGCTTCCTCGCCAAGCACCTCGGCACGGCCGAGGGCGACATCGTCGACGAGGACGGCCGCAAGCTCGGCACCCACGAGGGCGCCTACGGCTTCACCATCGGCCAGCGCAAGGGCCTGCGCATCGGCCACCCCGCGCCCGACGGCAAGCCGCGCTACGTCCTGGACATCTCCCCGGTGAACAACACCGTCACCGTCGGCCCGGCCGAGGCCCTCGACGTGACTGCCCTCACCGCCATCACCCCCCGCTGGTGCGGCACCCCTCCCACCGGCCCCGCCACCTACACCGCCCAGCTGCGCGCCCACGGCGGCGAAACCGAGGTGACGGCGGAACCCGTCGCCGACGGACTGCGCGTCACCTTCACCACCCCGGCCCGCGGCGTGGCCCCCGGCCAGGCGATCGTGCTGTACGACGGCACCCGGGTCGTGGGCTCCGCGACCATCGCGACGACGGAACGGGCGGCGGCCCGCGCGGCGTCGGTGAGCTGAGCGGGCGCCTTGGCAGGCGTGCCTCAGTAGGTGTAGAGCGCCGAGGTGTCGAGGTCGGTGCCGAGCGGTTCACCGAGCGGCACCGGCTCGCCGAAATCCGTCTCCAGCGAGGCGCGGTAGTGCTCCCCACTGGGCAGGGAGTAGAGCAGGCACTTGCCCACGATGGGGTTGACGATCAGGTAGTACGGGATGCCTGCCAGGGCGTACTTCCTGACCTTCTTCACCGTGTCGTTCTCGGGATTGGACTCCGAGACGACCTCGGCTACGAGGATGATCTCGTCGGCGGGGAATTTCGCCATGTGCGTACCGCGGTAGGAAGAGTCGGCCACGGAGATGTCCGGCCGGAGGAGCGTCGTGCCGTGCCACCCCTCGTAGACGGTGTCGACCTCCGTCATGACAAACCACTTGGACACGAGCTGGGATGCGATGGTGAGGACCATGTTCCCGTGAGAGCTGGTAACCACGGTGCTGACGTAAACCTCTCCATCGATCATCTCGGCGTGGTAGTCCGGGAATGCCGCATCGAACTTCTCGAAGCGCCGCATCTGTTCGGTCTGCACTGGGCTCTCCATCTGCGCCGTCATGGTGTGCCCTCCCCTCGTGTCCTGGCTTTTGCCAGGGTAGCTGTGCGTATGCGCTTCCGCACTCAGTCGGGCCTCGGAGGCATCGGCCTTTCTCCGGGCAGCGCGGGCGAATCGCGGTCTCGTATCAGGCGGCATGCAGTGATCCAGAGATGTCTCGGTAGTCCCGGCAGCGGCCGGGCGGGGCGTACGATGGACGGCCCCCGCAACACCAACTCCCTTGCCGTGGCAAAGTCACGACCATGTTGAACTCGACGCCTGAGCGTCGCAGACGCCTCGCCGCGACCGCTCTCCTCCTGGGAGCCGCCATATCCCTGACCGCCTGCGGTGAACAGCGCGGCACGGACTCGGCGGCCGGCATCCCCAACCCGCCGCCCTCGAGCTCGAGCCCCAGCTCCTCCGGCGCCTCCCCCTACGCGGAGCCCGGAGCAGGCGACGGCGCCCCGCACTACAACGAGAACAACGCCGGCCGCCTCCCCGGCGAGATGTCCGCCGACGGCGCGGAGGACGCGCGGAAGGAGGCGGACCGCATCAGGCCCGTGCTCAGGCGGCTCTGGAAAGAGAAGAAGTGGGACGTCAAGAGCGTGCGCGCGGCGCTGCTGAAGCTGGGGCTCGACGGGATGCTCGACGTACGGGAGATGGAATCGCGCTTCGAGACCGACCACTACGTGACGCCGGAGGGCGCCCGGGTCGGCCTTCGCGTGCGTGACGACGCCTGCGTCACGGCCTTCGTGCAGAAGACCAACTTCGAGGTGCGGACGAACGGCCCGTACCCGGAGAGCGGCTGCTTCGAGCCGCCCTTCGCCCACTGAGGGAACGCGTCCAGGGCTTGCGGCCCGGGGACGACAAGGCTAACGTACAACCAAATGGTTGTAGATGAGCTGAGCGACGAGACGGTGGACCGCCTGTTCCACGCGCTGGCCGACGCCACCCGCCGCAGCATCCTCCGCCGCTGTGTGCGGGGCGAGCTGTCGGTGTCACGGCTGGCCGAGGACTACCCGATGAGCTTCGCCGCCGTGCAGAAGCACGTCGCCGTGCTGGAGCGGGCCGGACTCGTCACCAAGCAGCGCCGTGGGAGGGAGCAGCTCGTGCGGACCGACGCCGAGGCCATAGCCCGCGCGCGACACGCGCTCGACGAGCTGGAAGCGACCTGGCGCGGGCGCGTGGACCGGATGGCCCGCCTGCTCGCCCAGGACCCGGAGCCGGACGACAAGACCCCGAAGGAAGGACGAGGCCGATGAGCGTCACCAGTGTGGACAAGGACCTGGACAACCTGACCCTGACCCTGATCGCCGACTTCGCCGCCCCCGTCGACCGGGTGTGGCAGCTGTGGGCCGACCCGCGGCAGCTGGAGCGCTGGTGGGGACCGCCGACCTACCCGGCCACGGTGGAGCAGTACGACCTGACCCCGGGCGGCGAGGTCACGTACTTCATGACCGGCCCGGAAGGCGACAAGCACCACGGCTGGTGGCGGGTCGCCTCGGTCAACCCGCCGACCTCCCTCGAATTCCTCGACGGGTTCGCCCACGAGGACGGAAAGCCGAACGACGAGATGCCGACCACCACCATGAGGGTGCGGCTCACCGAGCACGAGGGTGGCACCCGGATGGAACTGCGCTCGGTCTTCGACTCCCGGGAGCAGATGGAGCGGATGGCCGAGATGGGCATGGTCGAGGGCCTGCGGCAGGCGGCGGGCCAGATGGACGCCCTGCTCGGCGCCTGACGTCGACTCAACCCGATCCCGCAGCCCCGTTTTTGCGCCTCGGGCGCACGGGAGCCCCGGTGCGCGTCCGCACCGGGGCTCCGTCATATCACTGAATCTTCATGCCTTCAGAATGACAGCTAATCTCACAGCCCAAACCAAGGTCAGTACCAGAATGCACAGGGTGGCTACTTCATAAAATGTCGACCAGATGTTTTTAAGAGATTCCACGATCTCGGCGCCTGTCGCAAGATCCACGTAGCCGGAGATCAGTGCCGTGATCGCAGAGATGGTAAAAGCGGCCAATAGGTGGCGGGTGAGTGATCGAAGGATCGATTTCTTACGTTCGGAATCGGATGTACTCATGGGTTGTACTCCTTCGTGGTCTCAACATGATTTCCTCCAAAATTGGCGATACTTGTGTATGGCGGGGTATCGCGTATTACCCGCGTTGGCGCGCCCGCGCCTGGCGAAGTGGGGTGTAGACCCCTCAGGGACCTCTCATCGCAACCCTCCGTCCTGACGGCAAGTCAACCGATCTTGGCAGGAGCATGCTCCCACCGCACTGCGGCGGGGCGCCAGTGGCACGGCGGCGCCACGCCTCCCCCTGCCCAACGCTCCTGACGACGCGATAGTTCCACTCCTCGTCGTGCCTGGTCGCCGGGTTGTGCGCCGGGGCGGGACGCGCGACGCGTTGTCCGCGGACAAACTCTCCGCCCTCTTGGGGCCCGGCCGGTGGGTGGCCGGGCCCCGCTCTCTCGTGCGTCAGGTACGGCGGGTGCGGCGGGCGAGAAGGCAGGCCCGGCGGGTCTCGACCTCGTGGTCGTAGTGAGTGCGCCCCATGCGCATCTCCACTGTGAACCCGGCCGCCTCATACTCCGTGATCGGCGAGGACTGGGGCACGTGAGTGGCGCACTGCATCGGTGAGGTCCGGCCAGGCAGGCCGGACCTCACAGCATGACCGGGGCTAGCCGGAGAATGACATCACCATCGGCTGGAGTACAGGGCGTTCGCCGCTACCCGGCCCGGTGCGGCGCCGCGGCGTTGCACTACCCAGCCGTCGGGTGCATTCCGGTAGCGCAGCCGGTATGTGCCGGTGGTCTTGTTCGGCATATTTCCGTGGCCGAGTGAAGAATCGGCGTAGTAGTGTACGAAATGAGCCGCGTTCATTCCGAGCGCTGACCTTTCGGAGACCCTGTCGAACCAGAACTCATTGAGTGAGAGCAGGGTCCAATCCGTGCCGCCCTTCCCCTGGGGATTGTCCAGCGCCCACCTGGTCAGGAAGTTCGAGCCGGATCGCATGTCGCGGCACTGCGCAGTTGAGCAGAATTCAGTCAGGCCGACGCCCTTGTGGCCGGTGTCGAAGGTCACCACGTCATCGACCAACAGCGAATCCGGGAAGCCATCCGCCTTCCGCTGGACACCGGTGAGTGCGGCGCGTGCAACGAGTCCACCCATGGAGTGACCGACCAAGTCCACGGTCTGGCCCTTGCTCGTGTAGTTGTCGTAGATGTGGTTGGCGAGCTGCCGGCCGAGTTCTACGATCCCCACGTCCTGTCCACCTTTCGCAAGGCGGACGTCACAGCTATCGGTGTCTCCCGCGTAGAAGCCAACCTTGTGGAATGTTCCGGTCCACCCCCAACCGCGCATCGCCTCGGGCAATGGCTTCCAGTATTCGTTGCAATCCACCCCCGGCTTGTCGTCCCTGTCATAGCCCGGAACGAAGTACACCGGATCGCTCGCACTGTCGGCACGAATGTCGGCTGTTGTGGCCGTTGCGGCCGAGACCGGACCGCTCAGACTGAGTGAGAGTAAGGCCGCTACGGACCCGATGAGCGCCCGCCATCGCTTTCTCATACCTGCTGCTTCCCTCGTGGTAGGTTCATCAGCCTCGCAGCTGATCTAGCACAACCGTGTCCTGTCGACTTTGCGCGTTGCTTGGAAGAACCTTGAATTGCCTGCTCACATCGTCGTGGGTGAGCAGTGGCACGCCTCTTTTGAAGCCCTCAGTGAGGTGCGCGGATGGGACTTCCGGGTGTCGCGGTCGTCGCGTACGTCCCCGGGTGCGTAGCGGACTGCTCCGCGCATGATGGTGACCTCCCTGGAGGAGAGAGGGGCGGTGGCTCAGGCGGTGCGGGTCGCCGTACTCGCCGGCGGTGACGTTTTCCAGCCAGTCGACGCGTCGGTCTCCCACTCGGCGATATGGGTCATGAAGTGGTCGGGGCGGCGCCGCGGCCTGAGGAGGCCGGTGGCCCCGGACGCGCAGGGTGTCGGAAGAACGGGCTGAGCATGTCCAGGCCCTCATGCCTCCGCGGTTATAACGCCATAGCAATACCAGTCTTGGACGTTATGACTCGGCCAGACATAGCGTCGAGGTGTTCGACCACGGAGATCGCAACGAGGAGGTTTCACCATGGTGACCGGCAGTCAGGCACCCGCTGGCGCACATCGGACGGAGCGGGGGAGGAGCAACCGGCGGGCGAGGTTCGTCAGATCCTTCGCCGTGTCGCTGGTCACCGCATTGGTCGGCGTCTGCGCGGTCGGCAGCGCAGACGCCGATGCCCCGGAAAAGGACCGGGCCGAGGTCCTTGAACTCCAGGTTCGGAACGACCAGTACACGAATACCGACCTCGGGCCGGCGGGGCCGAGCTTGGGTGACATGTACGTCTACTCCGGCACCGCGGTGCAGGACGGTCGTGACGTCGGGCGCGGGGGCGGGACGTGCCAGGTCGTCCACGTCGAGGGCGAAGAACTCACGACGCAGTGCCTGCTCACGATAGAACTCGAGCGTGGCTCCCTGACGATGCAGTCGCTGTGGGTGAGCGGAACGAATGCGCTCGACATGGCCATCACCGGCGGTACGGGCGACTTCCGTGGCGCGAGGGGCACCGCGCGCTACTGGGACATCGCCACGTCGAAGGAGAGGATGCGGGCCGAGATCCTGCGCTGATACGTCAGCGATCGAGCAGCTGATCGAAGCGCCCCTCCTTCACGCCGAGGACGAAGGCGCGCAGAGCGGTTCGGTCGGTGGTCACGATGGCCTCGGGCTCGGCGCTCTCGCGTATCGCTATGCCGCAGTCGGCGGTGGCGACCTCTATGCAGTTGTTGCCGCCGCCGCCGCAGAACGACGACCGCTGCCAGGTGAACTCGGGCACCGATGGCTCCTCTCACGTATCGCGGGCGATGGACCGGATGAGCTTCTGCGACTCGTCGGGGCAGAGTGCTGACTCTTCCATCAGGTCCAGGAGAGCACGATAGTTGGTGAGCGGAGTCGGGGCGTCGACGAAGTGGGGGCCGTACGCCGTGTCCAACTGCACGGTGTCGAGCTGAGGCACGGGCCCGTGCGCGTAGAGGATCGACTGCCCGGCGCCGGGGAAACTGCCCACGCTGAACGGGATGACCAGCAAGGTGATGTTGTCGCGGTCTGCGGCGTCGGCCAGGTATTCGAGCTGCGTCCGGGCCACGTCCGGGCCGCCGAACTGCATGCGCAGCGCCGCTTCGTGAATGATGCCGACGTAAGGGGTCGGGTCCTTCCGCTCGAAGATGCCCTGGCGACCCTGGCGGTGTGCCACACGCAGTTCGACCTCCAAGCGTGGCAATTTGGGAACCACGAGATCGAAGAGTGCGCGAGCGTGTTCCTCGGTCTGTAGCAGGCCTGGCAGGTGGACCGTCTGCGCGGTGCGGATCCGCGTGGCATGGTGCTCGATTTCGGAGATGTCCAGGAAGCCGTCTGGCAGCTTCCCCCTGTACTCCACCCACCAGTCCTGGTTCCGGCGACCGCCTGTCAGGGATGCCAGTGCACTGATCAGCGCATCGTCCGCACATCCGTAATTGCAAGCGAGTTGGCGGACTCGCTCTTCGCTCAGCCCTGTGCGAGCGGCCTCGATGTTGGAGACCATCGTTCGATCGGCGCCCAGCATCGTGGCCGCCTGCTGGATGGAAACCCCGGCCTGCTCGCGCATACGCCGTAGCTCTGCGGCGAGGCGGCGTTGACGGCTCGTGGGGGTGCTTCTTGGTGCCATGAGTCCTCTCTTGCTACCCGTTCAGGCAGTCTGACAGGACATCAAGTGGGCGTCTAATGAGCTGAGTATCGATTCACTCGTTCGTGTTTCTATGACTCATAAGTTACTCGGAATGCTCTAGCTTGTGACCACGAACACAACGCCCGCTCCCACCGGAGGTGCCCGTGACCCCGCAACCACCGCCGCTGCTGTTCACCGAGCCCTGGGAGTACGAACTCCGCTTCCCCCGGGACCCCCGCGGCCCCGGCGTCGTCCGGGCCACACTGCGCGCCGTGCTGGCCGCCCACGGGCTGCGTGAAATGGTGGAGTTGGCTTCTCTGCTCACCTCCGAGCTGGCCACGAACTCCGTCCGCTACTCCGACGCCTGCGCGTCCGTGCGGCTGCTCTGGACGCACCCCGTACTCCGGGTCAGCGTCACGGACACCAACCCCGAGCTTCCGGAACCGTTCAAGCCCTCCGACGACCTCGACAGCGGCCGGGGGCTGTTCATCCTCGACGTCCTGGCCGACCGGTGGGGTGGCTGTGCCATCGGAGAGGAGCCGTTCGGTCTGGGCGGGAAGACGGTGTGGTTCGAGCTGGCCTGGGGCGGGCCCCCGCCGACGCCCACCGCTGCGCTCGCCGCCTGAACCCGTCCGTACATCGATCCGGGCGCTGTCGGACCCGGGCCGTACAGTGTCGGGCATGAACATCTGCGTCTTCTGCTCCGCCGCCGACCTGGACGAGCGCTACACCGCCCCCGCGCGCGAATTCGCCGAGCTGATCGGCAAGCGTGGCCACACGCTCGTATGGGGCGGGTCGGACGTCGGGCTGATGAAGGTCATGGCGGACGGCGTGCAGGAGAGCGGCGGGCGCTTGGTGGGAATATCGGTGGAATTCCTGGCGGCGAAGGCCAGGGAGAACGCCGACGAGATGGTGATCGCCAAGGATCTCGCCGAGCGGAAGGCGCAGCTGCTCGCACGGGCGGACGCGGTAGTGGTCATGGTGGGTGGCACGGGGACGCTGGACGAGGCCACCGAGATCCTGGAGCTGAAGAAGCACGGCCTGCACATCAAGCCGGTGGTGCTGCTCAACACGGCGGGCTTTTACGACGGGCTGAAGCAGCAGTTCCAGCGGATGGAGGACGAGGGCTTCCTGCCGGTGCCGCTGAGCGAGCTGGTGTTCTTCGCGGAGAACGGCGCGGAGGCGATGGCGCACCTGGAGCAGTGAGCGGTGCGGGCGTGGCTCTGCCGGGGCGGAGCCACGCCGAACGGGCTGGTCACCCGCGGGCCGCGGGCCCGGGCTCGTGCGGCAAGCTGGAGACATGGGAACGCATCTGATCACTGGAGCAGGCTCGGGCATCGGCGAGGCGGTCACCGAGCGGCTGGCCGAGCGGGACGAGGAGCTGTGGCTGCTGGCCCGCGACGCGGGGCGGGCGCGGGAGTTGGAGGGACGCTTCCCCGGTGCCCGTACGGTCGTCGGTGACCTGGCGGACCCGGACAAGCTGTCCTGGGCGCTCGGGCAGCAGGCGCTGCCCGACCGGCTCGACTCGCTGCTGCACATCGCCGGCGTGGTGGACCTCGGCGGGGTGGCCGAGCTGACGCCCAAGGTGTGGAGCCGCCAGCTCGCGGTCAACCTGATCGCGCCCGCCGAGCTGACCCGGCTGCTGCTGCCGCAGCTGCGGGCGGCCCAGGGGCATGTCGTCTTCGTCAACTCCGGGGCGGGGCTGCGGGCGAACGCCCAGTGGGGCCCGTACGCGGCGAGCAAGCACGGGCTCAAGGCGCTGGCCGACGCGCTGCGCTGGGAGGAGAGCGGCCACGGCGTGCGGGTGACCACCGTCTACCCCGGGCGTACGGCCACGCCCATGCAGGTCAAGGTGCATCAGCAGGAGGGCAGGGAGTACGACCCGGAGCGCTGGATGACCGCCGGATCCGTCGCGACCACGGTCCTCGCGGCGCTGGACCTGCCGCGCGACGCGGAGATCACCGACCTATCGGTGCGGCCGCTGGCCTGACCGGCCGCCGGGCCGGGCGCCGGGCCGGGGCCCGGCAGTGCTTGCCGGTGCCCGAGGCGTCCGGCGGTGCCCGGCGGCGCCCGCTGTGTCCACGGCGGATCGCGCGCGCCGACGTACGCTGACGAGGTGAGCAGCGAAGCCGAAGGTGCCGAAGCGAGAGCGACCGACGCGCAGGCGGGATGCGGGGTCAGGGAGATCCGGGGGCTCGTCACGGAGCTGTCCCGGCGGATGGACGCGCACCGGCGCAGCCGGATCGCGGAGCTGGGGCTCACCCCGACCCAGGCGAAGGCCCTGGAGGAGCTGGGGGAGCCGAAGACGGCGCGGGAGCTGGCCGGGGTGCTGTGCTGTGAGCCGCCGAACGTGACGTATGTGATGGACAAGATGGAGAAACAGGGGCTGGTCGTACGGCAGCCGCACCCCACGGACCGCCGGGCCAAGCAGCTGGTCCTGACCGAGGCGGGGCGGGAGTTGCGGCTGGATCTGCTGCGGCGGATGGGGAAGGACTCGCCGCTGGACCATCTGACCGAGGAGGGGCGCCTTGAGCTGCGGGCGCAGCTGTTGAAGGCGCTCGACCGGGCGGTGTAGGCCGGGGCGGACGGCGCGGAGCCCCAGGGGCCGGGCGAGGGTCCCTGGGGCTTTCGTATGGGCTCGGTAAAGTTATAGCTGTCACGGTTGCAGCTGTAATAGATACAGCTATAAGTTTCTGCGCATGATCACTCGTACGGACAGGGCACGGCGGAAGGCAACGGCGGTCGAACCCGATCACCCCGCGAACGCGAAGCGAGTGGAGGCCCAGGAGTGGCAGGCGGAGCCTGAGGCACAGGGGGCGCGGGGGCGGCAGGGCGTGCAACTCCTCGCGCTCGCCCTCGGCTTCGTGATGGCGACCCTGGACGTGACGATCATCAACGTCGCGGGCCCCGAGCTGCGCAGCGGCCTGGACCTCAGCCTGGCCGGCCTCACCTGGGTCGTCGACGGCTATGTGCTGGTCTTCGCCTCGCTGCTGCTGCTCGCCGGGTCACTGGCCGGCCGCTTCGGGGCCCGGCGGGTGTATCTGACCGGGCTCGGGCTGTTCACCGCGGCCTCACTGGTGTGCGCGGTCGCCCCGGTCGCCGCCGTGCTGGTGGCGGGGCGGCTGGCGCAGGGGGCCGGCGCCGCGCTGTTCATGCCGAGCTCGCTGACCCTCCTCATGAACGCCTTCCCGGGCGGCCCGCAGCGCGCCCGGGTCCTCGGCGTCTGGTCCGCGATCGTGTCCACGGCGGCCGGCGTGGGGCCGGCGGTCGGCGGGCTGCTGGTGGGCGGCCTGGG
Organism: Streptomyces sparsogenes subsp. cuspidosporus; assembly: GCF_039532705.1. Lineage (NCBI taxonomy): Bacteria > Bacillati > Actinomycetota > Actinomycetes > Kitasatosporales > Streptomycetaceae > Streptomyces > Streptomyces sparsogenes. Next base: position 52,013 of record NZ_BAAASD010000034.1, read on the forward strand.
GTGGCGCAGCATCTTCCTGATCAACCTGCCCGTCGGGCTCGCCGCCCTGGTCCTGGCGCGCCGCTACGTCGCGCCGCTGCCCGGCCGCGCCGTGCCGCTGGGCGCGGGCGGGCACGCGCTCGGCCTGGTCGCGCTCGCGGCGCTCGCGTACGGGCTCATCCAGGGGCCCGAGACGGGGTGGGACGCGGCGCCGGTGCTGGCCGCGTTCGCGGTCGCGCTGCTGGCCGGGGCCGCCTTCGCGGTGCGGGAGCGGGCCCCGGGGACGACGGCCCGGGTGCTGCCGGGCGAGCTCTTCGCCAACGCCCACTTCTCGACCGCCAACGCCGTCGGCTTCCTCTTCAACCTCGGCTGCTACGGCGGGATGTTCATGCTCGGCCTCTTCCTCCAGAACGCGCGCGGCGCGAGCCCCCTGGAGGCCGGTCTGCAGCTGCTCCCCACCCAGATGGTCTTCCTGCTCGGCAACATCCTCTACGCCCGGCTGGGCCACCGCGTGGGCAACCGGGCCGCGCTCGCCGGGTCGCTGCTGTACTCGGCGGCCGGGACGCTCGCCCTGGCGCTCGTCCTCTCCCCGGACCTGCCCTACTGGGTGCTCGCCGTGGTCCTGGGCGCCTTCAACACCGGCCTCGGCGTGGCCTCCCCGGCGATGACCGGCGCCCTCATGGACGCCGCCGGACGCGAGCACGCCAACATCGCCTCCGCCACGCTCAACGCCAACCGCCAGATCGGCACCCTGGTCGGCATCGCCGTCATGGGCGCGGTGCTGGCGGGCGCGGGCGGCTGGTACGCGGGCGCCGCGGCCTCCTTCGCGCTGACCGGCGGGTCGTACGCGGCCGCCGCCCTGCTGGCCTGGTTCGGCCTGCGGCCGCCCCGGGCCGGGCGAGCGGTTCACACGAGCGGCCCCGCGGCTCGTACCCTTCCGGGGTGAGCGAGAAGAACACCGCCGACGACGCGAACAGAGCGAACAAGCCGAGCTGGGGCGCGGGGGCCGCGACCGGGGTCGGGTCGATGCCGGGCGGCGACGCGCGGGAGGCCGCGAAGACCGTCACCGGGTCGCTGGAGACGCTGCCGTACCTGCCGGAGCTGCCCGCGCGCGGGCCCGGCGCGGACATGATCGGGCGGACCGCCGGGATGCTGGTCGAGGTGTACGCCCATGTGGAGCCGAGCGGCTGGCGGATCAGCGACCGCCCCGGGCGCGACACCCGACGGGCGCGCGCCTGGCTGAGGGAGGACCTGGACGCCCTGGAGGAGTTCACGCAAGGGCACCGGGGCGCCCTCAAGGTGTCGGCCGTCGGGCCCTGGACCCTGGCCGCCGGGCTCGAACTGCGGGGCGGCGAGGCCGCGCTGAACGACGCGGGCGCCTGCCGGGACCTGACGGCCTCGCTCGCGGAGGGGTTGCGCGCCCACCTGGACGAGGTGCGCCGCAGGGTCCCGGGGGCCGAGGTGGTGCTCCAGCTCGACGAGCCGTCCCTGACGGCGGTGGCGCGCGGCCGGGTCCGTACGGCCAGCGGTTACCGCACCTACTCCGCGGTGGACCGGGGCGTGCTGGAGGGCGCGCTGCGGGAGGTGATCGCGGTGACGGACGGGCCGGTGGTCGTCCACTCGTGCGCGCCCGGCGTGCCCTTCGGGCTGCTGCGGCGCGCGGGGGCGGACGGTGTGTCGTTCGACCTCTCCCTGCTCACGGAGGGTGAGGAGGAGGCGATCGGGGAGGCCGTCGAGGGCGGCACCTCGCTGTTCGTCGGCGCGGTGCCCGGCACGGACGCCCCATTGTCGGACCCTGCGGGTAGCGTCATGGGTGTCAGGACGTTGTGGCGCAGGCTGGGGCTGTCACCGGGGACTCTCGCCGAGTCCGTGGTGGTCACCCCGGCGTGCGGCCTTGCGGGCGCCTCGCCCGCGTACGCGCGCGCCGCGCTGGCCCACTGCGTCCGGGCGGCGAGATCGCTCGCGGACAACCCTGAGTAACGGGAGGACGACACGGTGGCCGGCGAACAGCAGTCGACAGTGCCCGCCGAGGTACGGGACAAGCACGCCAAGCTCGCTGAGCAGGTCGAGGAGCACCGCTTCCGGTACTACGTCAAGGACGCGCCGGTCATCAGCGACGCCGAGTTCGACAAGCTGCTGCGCGGGCTGGAGGCGCTGGAGGAGGAGCATCCGGAGCTCAGGACGCCCGACTCGCCCACCCAGAAGGTCGCGGGGGCGTACGAGACCGAGTTCACCGAGGTCCGGCACCGCGAGCGGATGCTCAGCCTGGACAACGCCTTCGAGGGCGACGAGCTGGCCTCCTGGGCAGAGCGGATCGCCAAGGAGCTGGGGGAGACCCCCTACCACTTCCTGTGCGAGCTCAAGGTGGACGGCCTCGCGGTCAACCTGACGTACGAGCGCGGCCGGCTGACCCGCGCCGCCACCCGCGGCGACGGCCGCACCGGCGAGGACATCACGCCCAATGTGCGGACGATCTCCGAGATCCCCGACCGCCTCAAGGGCGACCGGATCCCGGATCTCGTGGAGGTCCGCGGCGAGGTCTACTTCCCCGGGGAGCGCTTCGAGGAGCTCAACGCACGGCTGGTGGAGGCCGGGAAGCCCCCCTTCGCCAACCCGAGGAACGCGGCGGCGGGCTCGCTGCGCCAGAAGGACCCCAAGGTCACCGCGAGCCGGCCGCTGCGCATGGTGGTCCACGGCATCGGCGCGCGCGAGGGCTTCGCCATCGAGCGGCAGTCGCAGGCGTACGAGCTGCTGCACGAGTGGGGGCTGCCGACCGCCGCCCACTACAAGGTGGTGGATTCGCTCGACGGCGTCCGCGAGTACATCGCGTATTACGGGGACCCCAAGCGGCGGCATTCGCTGGAGCACGAGATCGACGGGGTCGTGGTCAAGCTCGACGAGATCCCGTTGCAGGGGCGGCTGGGCTCCACCTCGCGGGCGCCGCGCTGGGCGATCGCCTGGAAGTTCCCGCCGGAGGAGGTCAACACCAAGCTGGTCGACATCCGGGTCGGCGTCGGGCGCACCGGGCGGGTCACGCCGTTCGCCGTGGTCGAGCCGGTCACGGTCGCGGGCTCCGAAGTGGAATTCGCGACCCTGCACAATCAGGACGTCGTCAAGGCCAAAGGCGTGTTGATCGGCGACACGGTGGTGCTGCGAAAAGCGGGCGATGTCATTCCGGAAATTGTGGGGCCGGTCGTCGATCTGCGGGAGGGCGATGAGCGGGAGTTCGTGATGCCCGCCGAGTGCCCCGAGTGCGGCACCGCGCTTCAGCCGATGAAGGAGGGCGATGTCGATCTCCGCTGTCCCAACGCCCGGTACTGCCCGGCCCAGATCCGCGAGCGGATCTACTACCTCGCGGGCCGCAAGTGCCTGGACATCGAGAATTTCGGCTATGTCGCCGCCGGGGCGCTCACCCAACCGCTGGAGCCCGCCGAGCCGCCGTTGAAGGACGAGGGCGACCTGTTCGATCTGAAGGTCGAACAGCTTCTGCCCATCACGTCGTACGTATTGGACCCGGACAGCGGACTGCCCAAGCGCGACCCGAAGACCGGCGAGGAAAAGGTCGTCACCTTCTTCGCCAACCAGAAGGGCGAGCCGAAGAAGAACACCCTCGCCATGCTGGCCAACATCGAGGCGGCCAAGCAGCGCCCCCTGGCCCGGGTCATCACCGGTCTTTCGATCCGTCATGTCGGACCGGTCGCGGCGGCGGCGCTGGCCCGCGAGTTCCGCTCGCTCGACCGGATCGCCGAGGCGAGCGAGGAGGCCCTGGCCGCCGTGGAGGGCGTGGGGCCCACCATCGCGGCCTCGGTCAAGCAGTGGTTCGCCGAGGACTGGCACCGCGAGATCGTGGAGAAGTGGCGCCGGGCCGGAGTGCGGCTGGAGGAGGAGGCGGGCGACGACGAGGGGCCGCGGCCGCTCGAAGGGCTCACCGTCGTGGTGACGGGCACCCTGCAATCGCACACGCGGGACGGAGCGAAGGAGGCGCTGCAGAACCGCGGTGCCAAAGTCGCGGGTTCCGTTTCGAAGAAGACCGACTTTGTTGTGGTGGGCGACAATCCAGGATCGAAGTACGACAAAGCCATGCAGCTGAAGGTTCCTGTGCTCGATGAGGACGGATTTGCGGTCCTGCTCGAACAAGGTCCCGACGCCGCGCGAGAGGTCGCCGTCACGCCTTCGGAGTAGTCCCGGTCGAGCGGGTTCCGGTCCAACCTGGCCGGATTACGACTGGGAGCACTTCCCGGGCACAGCAAGCGGGCATCACCCTTACAGCGCATACCAGATGGTTATGGATCGTCGGGCGGCATTCGGGCAACCGTCGCCGATCGCCGCCCGTCAAAGCCATCTGCCGCCTACTGTTGATGGTGTGCGCCTGCCGTGGCGCTGGCACCGCCGGCTGTGAGAGGGACGGGTATGAAACCGACCGAAAGCGCCGCTCCGGCGTCACGGCTGCGCCGGCTCCTGCTGCCGGCGCTGCCCGCCGCGGCGGTCGCGATGGCCGCTTTCGCACTCGGCATCGGGGTATTCCGAGTGCTCGACGCGGGCCATGCGCTCTTTCCCGACGGCACGGTGGGCTGGTCCCTCGCCGTCCTCACCGGAATCATCGTCGGCCATCTGGTGGCCCTGGGCCGCGACCGCTGGTGGGGCGGCACCGGATCCGGCGCCGCGTTAACCCTGGCCGCGCTGCTGCTGTACGGCTGGCTCCCCGCCGGACTCGTCAGCCTCGCCGTGGTCGTCCTGGTCGGCGCCGCCCGGCGGCACCGCTGGCGGCAGGCGGCGCTGCACGGCGCGGTCGACATCCTCGGCGTCGGCACGGCCGCCCTGACCCTCGCCGCCTTCGGCACCGTCCCCACCGTCGAGGACCCCTGGCGGCCGGCGAGCTGGGAGATGTCCGCCGTCCCCCAGACGGTGCTGGCCGCCTTCGGCTATCTGGCGGTGACCCGCGCCCTGTTGTGGTACTCCCTCGCCCCGCCCGGCGCCGGACTGCCGACCCTCGCCCGCACCGCCCTCGTCCGGCAGGCCCTCGTCGGCATCGCGCTGCTCGGCATCGCCCCGCTGATCGTCGTCGTCGCCGACGAGATGCCCCTGCTGCTCCCGCTGTTCGCGGTGCCCCTGATCGCCCTCGACTCCACCCTCTGGATCGCCCGGGTGCGCGCCGAGGAGCAGCTGCGCGACCCGCTCACCGGACTGCCCAACCGCCAGTGGCTGCTGGAGCGCACCTGGACCGCGCTCGACGAGGCCGAGCGGGGCGGCACCCGCACCGCCCTGGTCCTCCTCGACCTCGACCGCTTCCGTTCGGTCAACGACACCCTCGGCCACCTCGCGGGCGACCGGCTGCTGCTGCAGATAGCCGAGCGGCTGCGGCTCGCCCTGCCGCGCGGCGCGGAGGTGGCCCGGCTCGGCGGCGACGAGTTCGCGGTGCTGCTCCCCACCACCGACTCCCTGACCAGCGCCCAGCGGGCGGCCCGCAGCCTCGTCGGCGACCTCGGCTCACCCCTGGACCTGGACGGGCTCACCCTGGTCCTGGAGGCCAGCGCCGGCGTCGCCGTCTACCCCGACCACGCGCTCGACGCCGAGGGGCTGTTGCGCCGCGCGGACGTCGCCATGTACCAGGCCAAGCGCGACCGCAGCGGCGTCGAGCTGTACGAGGCCCGGCGCGACGGCAACACCCCCGACCGGCTCGGCCTGCTCGGCGATCTGCGGCGGGCGCTGGACGCGGGCGAGGTCGAGCTGCACTACCAGCCCAAGGTCGGCTTCGACGGCCATGTCTCCGGCCTGGAGGCGCTCGTGCGATGGGTCCACCCCGACCGGGGACGGGTGCCGCCCGACGAGTTCATCTCCATGGCCGAGAGCTCCGGGCTGATGCCCCGGCTGACCGAGTACGTCCTGGAGACGGCGCTCGGCCAGGTCGCGCGCTGGCGCGCCGACGGCCTCGACGTGCCCGTCGCGGTCAACGTCTCGCCCCGCGATGTGCACACCCCCGGCTTCGCCGGCTCGGTCGCCGGCCGGCTGGCCCGCCACGGCGTCCCGGCGGGCGCCCTCCAGCTGGAGATCACCGAGCACGTTCTGCTCGAGGACCCCCAGCGGGCCGCCGACACGCTGGCCAGCCTCACCGGACACGGCGTGCGGATGTCCCTCGACGACTTCGGCACGGGCTACTCCTCGCTGGTCCACCTGCGGCGGCTGCCGGTGAGCGAGCTCAAGATCGACCGGTCGTTCGTGGCCCGGCTGGCCGTGGACACCGAGGACGCCGAGATCGTCCGCTGCACCGTCGACCTCGCCCATTCCCTGGGGCTGCTGGTCGTCGCCGAGGGCGTCGAGGACGACGAGACCTGGGAGCGGCTGCGGGACCTGGGCTGCGACGCCGTACAGGGCTGGCTGGTCGCGGCGGCCATGCCCCCCGACGAGACCACGGCCTGGCTGCGCGCCCGCGGCGAAGGCGGCTGGCGCCGGGAGGACTCCGCCACGCCCGCCGCGCCCGCCACGCCCGCCGCCCCGGCGGCCGCCCCCGCCCCGCTCACCGCCCCCTCCCCGGCCGCCACCACCGCGACGGCCGCCCCCGCCGAGGAGGACGCGGACCAGCCGGTGACGTGATCCGGCCCGGTGCCTCACCGCCCGCCCACCCCACCTCCGGCACGTGAGGACGCACGCGGCGCGGCCGCGGGCGATGGTGCGGAAGGGGCGGGGCGGGGAAAGCGTTTCGCCCGCAGCGTGGCCGGAGCCATAGGATTGGGGCGAAAACTCTCCACACTCACCCTGAGGATCGCTGCATGCCTGGCATCACGCGCGAGGAGGTCGTCCACCTCGCACGGCTGGCGCGTCTGGAGCTGAAGGACGAAGAGCTCGATCACTTCGCCGGACAGCTCGACGACATCATCGGCGCGGTGGCCCGCGTCAGCGAGGTCGCCGACCAAGACGTACCGCCGACCTCTCACCCGCTGCCGCTGACCAACGTCATGCGCCCGGATGAGGTCCGTCCGTCGCTGACCCCGCAGGAGGCGCTGTCCGGTGCCCCCGCCCAGGAGCAGCAGCGGTTCAAGGTGCCGCAGATCCTGGGGGAGGAGTGACCCACATGGCCGACCTGACCAAGCTCACCGCCTCCGGCCTCGCCGAGAAGATCGCCTCCGGCGAGGCCACCGCCGTCGAGGTGACCGAGGCGCACCTGGCCCGCATCGACGCCGTCGACGAGAAGGTGCACGCGTTCCTCCACGTGGACCGGGAGGGCGCGCTCGCCCAGGCCCGGGCCGTGGACGACAAGCGCGCCCGCGGCGAGAAGCTCGGCCCGCTGGCCGGCGTCCCGCTCGCACTGAAGGACATCTTCACCACCAAGGGGGTCCCGACCACCGTCGGGTCCAAGATCCTCGAGGGGTGGATCCCGCCGTACGACGCGACGCTCGTCACCCGCCTGAAGGCCGCGGACGTGGTCATTCTCGGCAAGACCAACATGGACGAGTTCGCCATGGGGTCCTCGACCGAGAACAGCGCGTTCGGCCCCACCGGCAACCCCTGGGACCTCACCCGCATCCCCGGCGGCTCCGGAGGCGGCTCCTCCGCCTCGCTGGCCTCCTTCCAGGCCCCGCTCGCGATCGGCACCGACACCGGCGGCTCGATCCGCCAGCCCGCCGCCGTCACCGGCACGGTCGGCGTCAAGCCGACGTACGGCGGGGTGTCCCGCTACGGCATGGTGGCCTTCTCCTCGTCCCTGGACCAGGGCGGCCCCTGCGCCAGGACCGTGCTGGACGCGGCCCTGCTGCACGAGGCCATCGCCGGGCACGACCCGCTCGACTCGACCTCCATCGACGCCCCGGTCCCGCCGGTCGTCGAGGCCGCCCGCAACGGCAGTGTGCGCGGCATGCGCGTCGGCGTGGTCAAGGAGTTCGCCGGCGAGGGCTACCAGGCCGGCGTGATGCAGCGCTTCAACGAGTCGGTGGAGCTGCTGCGCGAGCTCGGCGCCGAGGTCGTGGAGCTGTCCTGCCCGTCCTTCGACAAGGCGCTCGCCGCGTACTACCTGATCGCGCCGTCCGAGTGCTCGTCCAACCTGGCCCGCTTCGACGGCCTGCGCTACGGCCTGCGGACCGGCGACGACGGCTCGAGGTCCGCCGAGGACGTCACCGCGCTCACCCGCGCGGCCGGCTTCGGCCCCGAGGTCAAGCGCCGGATCATGCTGGGCACCTACGCGCTCAGCTCCGGCTACTACGACGCGTACTACGGCTCCGCGCAGAAGGTCCGCACCCTGATCAGCCGGGACTTCCAGCGCGCCTTCGAACAGGTCGACGTGCTGGTCTCGCCGACCACCCCCACCACCGCCTTCCCGATCGGCGAGCGCGTCGACGATCCGATGGCGATGTATCTGGCCGACCTGTGCACGATTCCCTCGAACCTCGCGGGAAACGCGGCCATGTCACTGCCCTGCGGCCTGGCGCCGGAGGACGGTCTGCCGGTCGGACTGCAGATCGTCGCCCCCGCCATGGCCGACGACCGGCTCTACAAGGTCGGTGCCGCGGTCGAGGCCGCGTTCATCGACAAGTGGGGCCACCCGCTGCTCGAGGAGGCACCGTCACTATGAGTGCGATCAAGAAGGCCAAGAACTTCAAGAAGTCCAAGGCCGGTACCTACCTGTCCATCGGCTCCTCGCTCTTCGGCGCGCTGGGCGTGGTCAAGCAGGTCAAGAAGGCCCGATCCGAGAACGACACGCTGCAGCTGGTCGACGCGGTGGTCTCGGCCGCCGCGATCGTCACGTCCGTCGCACTGCTCGTCCGCGAGCTCAAGCGCATGGGCGACGACGACATCCTCGCGGGCTGAGCGGACTGAGAGGTTAGTTTTCCGTGACCGTCACTGAACTGGTGTCGTACGAGGACGCCCTCGCCGCCTACGACCCCGTGATGGGGCTCGAGGTCCACGTCGAGCTCGGCACCAAGACCAAGATGTTCTGCGGCTGCTCCACGGCGCTGGGCGCCGAGGCCAACGCCCAGACCTGTCCCACCTGCCTCGGCCTGCCCGGCTCGCTGCCGGTCGTCAACGCGACCGGCGTCGAGTCCGCCATCAAGATCGGCCTCGCGCTGAACTGCGAGATCGCCGAGTGGTGCCGCTTCGCCCGGAAGAACTACTTCTATCCGGACATGCCGAAGAACTTCCAGACCTCGCAGTACGACGAGCCGATCGCCTTCAACGGCTATCTGGACGTCGAGATCGACGGCGGCGAGGTCTTCCGGGTCGAGATCGAGCGCGCCCACATGGAGGAGGACACCGGCAAGTCCACCCACGTGGGCGGCGCGACCGGCCGTATCCACGGCGCCTCGCACTCGCTCCTCGACTACAACCGGGCCGGCATCCCGCTCATCGAGATCGTCACCAAGCCGATCGTCGGGGCCGGGGAGCGCGCCCCGGAGGTCGCCAAGGCGTACGTCGCCGAGCTGCGCGAGCTCATCAAGGCGCTCGGGGTCTCCGAGGCGCGCATGGAGATGGGCCAGATGCGCTGCGACGTGAACCTGTCGCTGCGGCCGCAGGGCGCCGACAAGTTCGGCACCCGCTCCGAGACGAAGAACGTCAACTCGCTGCGCTCCGTCGAGCGCGCGGCCCGCTTCGAGATCCAGCGCCAGGCCGCCGTGCTCAGCGGCGGCGGCACGGTCATCCAGGAGACCCGCCACTTCCACGAGGAGGACGGCTCCACGACCCCCGGCCGGGTCAAGGAGGAGGCGGAGGACTACCGCTACTTCCCCGAGCCGGACCTGGTGCCGGTCGCCCCCTCCCGCGAGTGGGTGGAGAAGCTGCGGGCCGGGCTGCCGGAGCTGCCCCGGGTGCGCCGCAACCGGCTGCGCGAGGAGTGGGGCATCTCCGCCCACGAGATGCGGTCCGTCCTCAACGCGGGCGCGATCGACCTGATCACCGCCACGATCGACGCGGGCGCTGACGCCGCCTCGGCGCGCAAGTGGTGGATGGGCGAGCTGGCCCGCCGGGCCAACGAGGACGGCGTCGAGCTCGCGGCGCAGCCGATCACCCCGGCCCAGGTCGCGCGCGTGTGCGCCCTGGTCGCGGAGGGCTCGCTCAACGACAAGCTGGCGCGCCAGGTCATCGAGGGTGTGCTGGCGGGCGAGGGCGACCCGGACGCGGTCGTCGCGGCCCGCGGCCTGAAGGTCGTCTCGGACGAGGGCGCGCTCGGCGCCGCCGTCGACGAGGCCATCGCGGGCAACGCGGCCATCGCCGACAAGATCCGCGGCGGCAAGGTCGCGGCGGCGGGCGCGCTGGTGGGCGCGGTCATGAAGGCCACCCGCGGCCAGGCCGACGCGGCGCGCGTGCGCGAGCTGATCCTGGAGAGGCTCGGCGTCCAGGGCTGAGCGGTTTCACGGTGACGCGGGCGGGGGGGTGCCAGGCGCACCCCGCCGCCCGCTGATGACTTTGTGGTGAGTATGGGACAGCGACACGCCGACGCCACAGCGTGTCGCTGTCCCATACTCACCACAACTCAGGCTGTGGGCGGCTACAGCAGCTCCGGCGCGAGGTCCGGGGCCGGCATGCCGGGGTCGAGGGGGAACAGTGGGCGTTCGAGGCGGCGGTGGCCGAGCCGGGGGAGGTCCTGGTCGACGGCGCCCGGGGTGCGGGCCAGGCGCCAGTCGGCGGCCAGCTCCCGCAGCTCCGGTTCCGGGCGGCCGGTCTTGACGACGAGCAGGTCGTAGCCGCGCGGGTCCAGGCCGCCGAGGTCCGCGCGGGTGCGGACCGGCTCGCGGCGGCCGGCCAGGACCGCGGTCACCCCGCCGCGGCGTACGACGGCCAGGTCGCCACCGGCCGCGTCGCCCGGGTGGAGGGCCACGACCTCGCCGGTGAACTCGTACGGTTCGAACGGGGCGTATTCCGTGCCGGACCCCGCGCCCCCCTCGCCGTACGCCCCGCCGACCGACACCCTTACCGTCGCGCCGACGCCCGCCGCGAAGCACCGCGCGACCGTCGCCGGGGCGGTGATGCCGGGGAGCAGGGCGGTGGCGCGGCCGGTGGCCAGGGCCTCATGGGCGAGCAGCCGTCCCAGCATGTACGGGAGGTCGCCCGCGCCGCCGGCCGCCGGGTCGTCGCCGGAGTCGCCGATGAGGAACGGGCGGGCGGGGGAGGCCAGGGCCGCCTCGACGCACGCGTCGGCGTCCGCGGCGGGGCCGGGGGAGACGAGGTCGCGGCGCAGATCCCAGTACTCCTTGGCCAGCGAGCGGGCCTCCTCGACGGCGAGGACGGGGTCGTCGCCGGTGACCACCACGGCCGCCTTGCAGCGCGGCTCATCGGCCCAGGGGAAGCCGGCCCACACCGCCGCGTCCACGATGCCGTCCAGCTCCTCGATCGAGGCCGGCCGCCCGTACAGCGACCTGGCGGCCTCCAGCCGGGGGCCGGCCGGCTCGCCAGGCGGTACGGGCGGTAGGGGCGGTACGGGCAGCGAGGGCAGCAGCACCGGCACCTGCACCCAGGCCAGGTGCGGGCGTCCCTTGCCCGCCAGCAGGCGTTGGACGAGCTTGCGGGCGGCGCGCTCGAGGGTCGCGCCGGCGTCCTGGCGCGGGGCGAGGCGGTGCGCGGTGACCAGGTCGAGCCGGCCGGCGAGGCGGCGCGAGACATTGCCGTACGGGTCCATGGCGGCGGAGATCAGCGCGCGCGGGCCGAGGACCTCTCGCACGGCGTCGGTCAGATCGGCCTCGGCGTCGTCCAGGCCGACCACGCTCATCGCGCCGTGGATGTCGAGGACCAGGCCGTCGAGGGGGCCGGCCTGCCGGACCCGGTCGAGCAGCTCGGCCTTGAGCCGGCGGTACGCCTCCGGCTCGACGGGCCCGCCCGGCGGGGCCTCGGCGTGGAGCAGCGGCACCCACTCCACCGGGCCGCCGAGCGCGCCGTCCGGCCGCGCCCAGGGGTAGCGGGCCCGCAGCGCGGCGCCGCGGGTGACGCGGAAGTCGTCGTACCCGGTGCGGTGGAGGGTGAAGGTGCTGGACCGGACGGAGACGCCGCCGACGCCGACGCGCGGCCGGCGGGCGGCGGGGGAGGGCGTGCTCATGCGGTCGCGGAGTCCTTTCCGTCCACGCGGGACACCGACTCTAAGCGAACGGTGAACGGACGCCGGGGAGCGAGTCGCCCGCGCCACGCCGAGTCACGCGTGTGGTGAAGCCCACAAAAGGGACAAAGGATCTCTTCGGGCTGTCAGAGTGCAGGAGAAGTTCGCCGCCGGTCCAGTCGCAGCGCGGCGGCCCTTCACATGTTCAATCAGTGCGTTCGCCGCCACGGTCCCCGGCAGGCCGCCCCCGGGTCCCGCGAGTTCGGCGCGATACCCGGAAAGCAGACCATGGCCGGACTCGCCCGGTGGTGCCTCAGGCGCCGCTTCGCCGTCATCGCGCTGTGGCTGGCCGCCTTCGCGGGCGTATCCGTCGCGGCCGCGGTCACGGGGTCCGCGTACTCGCACGACTACGGCATCCCGGGCACCGACTCGGCGCGGGTCTCCGCGCTGATGGAACGGGAGTTCCCGCAGCGGGCCGGGGACAGCGACACCATCGTCTGGCAGACGGCGCCAGGCGCGGGCACGGTGCGCGCGGTGGACGTCCGGCAGCGCATGACGGCGGCGCTGGAGCGGGTCGGGGAACTGCCCGGCGTCGTCTCCGTCACCGGGCCGTACCAGCCCGACGGGACGGCGCCCGGCGAGACGGCGATGGACACCAGCCGGATCAGCGCCGACGGGCACACCGCCTACGCCACCGTCGTCTTCGACAAACCCGCCTCCGAACTCGGCGCGGCCCAGGTGCGCGAGGTGGTCCGCACCGCCCGCGCCGCGGCGGCCGACGGGCTGCGGGTGGAGATGGGCGGCGCGGGCATCGGCGCGGCGCAGGGGACCGGCTCCGCCCACCTCAGCGAGGCCATCGGAGTCGCGGCGGCCGCCGTCGTCCTCCTCCTCGCCTTCGGCTCGCTCGCGGCCGCGCTCCTGCCCATCGCCACCGCGGTGGTCGGCGTGGGCACCGCCTACGCGGGCGTCGGGCTGCTCGGCCACGCCATGACCGTCGCCGACTTCGCGCCCATGCTCGGCACGCTGATCGGGCTCGGCGTCGGCATCGACTACGCGCTGTTCATCGTCACCCGGCACCGCCAGGGGCTCCTGGCGGGGCTGCCGGTCGAGGAGGCCGCCCGGCGCGCGGTGGCCACCTCGGGGCGCGCGGTGATCTTCGCCGGGGCGACCGTCTGCGTGGCGCTGCTGGGCATGCTGGTGTTGCGTCTGGACTTCCTGAACGGGGTGGCGGTCGCCTCCGCGCTCACCGTCCTGCTCACCGTCGCCGCCTCGATCACCCTGCTGCCCGCGCTGCTCGGGCTGATCGGCACCCGGGCCCTGAGCCGGCGCCAGCGGCGCCGGCGGGCGGCGCGCGGGCCGCGGCGCAGGGCGCCCCGCGGGTTCGCCGTCCGCTGGTCCGCCCTGGTCGAGCGGCGCCCCAAGCTGCTCGGCGCGCTCGCCGCCGTGCTGATGCTGGTCCTCGCGCTGCCCACGCTCTCGCTCCGTCTCGGCACCTCCGACCAGGGCAACGACCCCGCCTCCGCCACCACCCGGCGCGCCTACGACCTGCTCGCCGACGGCTTCGGGCCCGGCTTCAACGGCCCGCTGACGCTCGTCGGCCGCATCGACGGCGCCGCCGACCGGCTCGCCTTCGGCAAGCTCCCCGAGACCCTGCGCGGCACCGAGGGAGTCGCCTCGGTGAGCCGGGCCGAGCCGAGCACCAGCGGCGACACGGCCGTGATCACGGTCGTGCCCACGACCGCCCCCCAGTCGCGGGCCACCTCCGACCTGGTGGCCCGGCTGCGCCACCAGGTGCTGCCCAAGGCCGCGGAGTCCACCTCGCTTCAGGTGTACGTCGGCGGGCTGACCGCGGGCTACGACGACTTCGCGACGGTGATCGTCGGAAAGCTGCCGCTGTTCGTGGGGGTGGTGGTGGGCCTCGGCGGCGTCCTGCTGCTGCTCGCCTTCCGCAGCATCGGCATCCCGGTCAAGGCGGCGGTCATGAACGTGGCCGCCGTCGCCGCGTCGTTCGGCGTCGTCGTCGCCGTCTTCCAGTGGGGCTGGGGGAGCGAGCCGCTGAACCTCGGCCGGGCCGGGCCGATCGAGCCCTTCCTGCCGGTGATCATGATCGCGGTGCTCTTCGGTCTCTCCATGGACTACCAGGTCTTCCTGGTCAGCCGGATGTACGAGGAGTGGCGGCAGACCCGCGACAACCGGGTCGCGGTGCGGGTCGGCCTCGCCGAGACCAGCCGGGTCATCAACTCCGCCGCCGTCATCATGATCGCCGTCTTCTCGGCCTTCGTGCTCAGCGGCGACCGGATCATCGCCATGTTCGGCATCGGCCTGGCCGCCGCCGTCGCCCTGGACGCCTTCGTCCTCCGTACGCTGCTGGTGCCCGCCCTCATGCACCTGCTGGGCGGCGCCAACTGGTGGCTGCCGCGCCGGCTGGACCGCCTGCTGCCGAGGATCAGCATCGAGGCGCCGTGGCCCGCCGGCTCTCCCCCTGAGCCGTCACCAGTACCTCTCCCGCGGCCGTCCGGTAGTACAACACCGACCGCCCGGCACGCCGCCGCCGCACCAGGTGGGCATCGAGAAGGACCTTGAGATGGCGGCCCACCGAGCCCAGGCCCTGGCCGGTCAGCGCGACCAGCTGGGTCGTGCTCTTCGGGGTGTCGAGCAGCACCAGCACCCCCGCCCGGGCCGGGCCGAGCAGCCGCCCCAGGGACTCGGGCACCGACGGCCGGCCCGCCTCGGCCAGCGCGCCCGAGCAGGCGTACACCACGGCGTACCGGTGCGGGGCGTCCCAGGAGACCCACCCCGCGCTCGGGGTGACCGGGACGAACAGCAGCCGCGCCCCCGAGATCTCCTGAGGCGGATAGTCGTGCGCGTTGATCTGGAGCCGGCTCTCCCCGAGCCACCGCATCCCCGGCCGCATGGCGTCCAGCACCGAGGCCCAGCCGCCCTGGCTCAGCTGCGCGGTGCGCGCCACGACGTCCGCCTCGATGATCCGCCGCCGCCGTTGCCAGGTCGGCAGCACCGTCTCGGACCACACCCACTCCAGGAGGTCGGCGGTGCGCTCGGCCACGTCGGAGCGGCGCAGCGGGCCGGGGAGCGGGCCGCGCAGCGATACGGTCAGGTCGGCCCGGGCCCGCTCGGGCGGGGTCGCGCGGACGCGGGCCAGCTCCTCCGCGAAGCCCGGCTCGCCCTCGCCGGTGGGGGTGGGGGTGAGGAAGTCCGCGAGCCAGCGGTGCCCCACAGCGGCCCCTATGGTCAGCGCGGTGAGCGGGTCGCGGGCCAGCCGGTCCCGGTAGGCGGGCAGATGGGCGTCGAGCCAGGCGCGCTCGCCCGGGTGCCCGGCCACGCCCCGCTGCAGGGCGAGCAGACACGCGGTGGCCTCGGCCAGCGGTGAGACGACGAACCGGCTCCCGGCGAGAGTGTCCGCGTTGACCAGCCACCAGCCCATCGTTTCGCCTCCGCGCGAAACTGTAACGCCCCCGGGCGGGGGCCGCCGAGACTCCCGGCCATGCGCACGTACCGAGAACTCTTCGCCGCGCCCGAGTTCACGCCCTTCTTCCTCACCGGCACCCTCCAGGTGGCCGCCCAGGCGGTGAGCGGGCTGGCCCTCGGCACCCTGGTCTACGCGGCGACCGGCTCACCGCTGCTGTCCGCCCTCAGCATGTTCGGCCCCAGCCTGGCCCAGGTGGTCGGCGCGACGGTGCTGCTGTCGGCCGCCGACCGGGTGCCGCCGCGCGCCGCGATGTGTGCCCTGGCGCTGTTCTCCGCGCTGGGCACCGCCGTCCAGGCCGTCCCCGGGCTGCCGGTGCCGGCCGTCTTCGCCGTCCTCCTGGTCCTCGGGGCGACCGCCTCGCTGGGCGGCGGGGTGCGCTACGGACTGCTCAACGAGATCGTGGCGCGGGACGGATACCTGCTCGGCCGCTCCGTCCTCAACATGTCCGCGGGCGCCACCCAGATCTGCGGCTACGCGATGGGCGGCCTGCTGGTGACCGCCCTGTCGCCGCGCGGCACGCTGCTCACCGCCGCCGCCCTCCACCTCGCCGCCGCGGCCGTCGCCCGCCTGGGCCTGCGCCGGCGGCCACCGCGCGCCGCCGGACGGCCGTCGGTCGCCGAGACCTGGCGCGGCAACGCCCGGCTCTGGTCGTCCGCGCCGCGCCGGTACGTCTACCTGGCGCTGTGGGTGCCCAACGGGCTGATCGTCGGCTGCGAGTCCCTCTTCGTCCCCTACGCGCCCGGCCACGCCGGGCTGCTGCTGGCCTGCGCCGCCCTGGGGATGCTCGTCGGCGACACCCTGGCGGGCCGGTTCCTGCCGCCCTGGTGGCGAGAGCGGCTCGGCGCCCCGCTGCGCCTGCTGCTCGCCGCCCCGTACCTGGTCTTCGCCGTGCAGCCGGCGCTGCCGCTCGCGGTGGCCGCGGTCGGCCTCGCCTCGGTCGGCTTCTCCGCCGGTCTGCTGCTCCAGGAGCGGCTGATGGCCCTGACCCCCGACGAACTGAGCGGGCACGCGCTGGGGCTGCACTCCTCGGGGCTGCTCACCATGCAGGGCGTCGGCGCCGCCCTCGCGGGCGCCGTCGCCCAGCGCACCTCGCCGGCGACCGCGATGGCCGTCATGGCGGCGGCCTCGGTCGCGGTCACCCTGGCGCTGGCCCCCGGGCTGCGACCGGAGAAGCCCAGCCCTGAGGTACCGGGCCCCGGGGGCGGCAGGCCGAAGGCCGGGGGTCTAAGTCCCACCGGCCGCCCTAAGGCCCCCGCGGAAGGCGGGGCTCAGGAGGTCTAAGGCCCCCGCACCAGCGGAGATCGGGCACTCGCCCGATGCGCGGCACCCCCCTTGCGGACGAAGGTTGAGGGCGTTGAAAGACACGTCACCCACAGCTCTCTGAAGGAGAAGACGATGTTCCACTACGAACTGCACAAGGTCCGCGAGGCGGAGGCGCTGCGTGAGGCCGCCGAGTACCGGCTGGCCCGCCGGGCCCGGCGCACGGGCGCCGACCGATCCCTCGGCGAGGAACCAGGAAGGCGGGTGAAGACCGTGGACCGGCGGGACGGCGGCCGCCGTTCGCCGCGGGCGTTCGGCACCGCCGCCTGACCTCCGGACCGTGCCGTGCCGCCCCTGCCGAGCACCGCCCCCGGCCGCCGGGTCACCCCGGCGCCCGGCCGTCCCGTCGCCGCGGCACCCGTCCGTGCCCTCGCCCCGGTCCACGGCGCCCCCCGAGCCCGTATCGGGCTGTCGGACCCTTGTGCGATGCTCGACGACGTGCACCACATGTCTGTCAGCCCGGTGTTCGTCGGCCGCGCCGAGGAACTGGCCACTCTCACCGACGCGCTCGCCCGCGCCACCGCGGGCGAGCCGCAGGTGCTGCTCGTCGGAGGGGAGGCGGGAGTCGGCAAGAGCCGGCTGGTGGACGAGTTCCTGACCCGGGCCACCGCCGCCGGGGCCGCCGCCGCCGTCGGCGGCTGCGTCGAGATCGGGGTCGACGGCCTGCCGTTCGCCCCCGTGTCCACCGTGCTGCGCTCGCTGCGCCGCAAGCTGGGGGACGAACTGGACCGGGCCGTCGCCGGACAGGAGGGCGAGCTGGCCCGGCTGCTGCCCGAACTGGGCGAGACTGCCCGCGAATCGCGGGAGGAGGACAGCCGCGCCCGGCTCTTCGAGCTCACCGTCCGGCTGCTGGAGCGGCTGGCCACCGACCGCACCCTGGTCGTCGTCATCGAGGACCTCCACTGGGCCGACCGCTCCACCCGCGAGCTGCTCGGCTATCTCTTCCGCTCCCTGATCAGCTCCCGGCTGCTGGTCGTCGTCACCTACCGCTCCGACGACATCCACCGCCGCCACCCGCTGCGCCCCTTCCTCGCCGAGATCGACCGCATGCGGGCGGTGCGCCGCGTCGAGCTGCGCCGCTTCAACCGCTCCGAGGTCCGCGCCCAGATCGCGGGGATCTACGGCGCCCGGCCGGAGCGGGCGCTGGTCGACCGGATCTTCGAGCGCAGCGACGGAAACGCCTTCTTCGTCGAGGAGATCGCCCGCAGCATCAGCGAGGGCTGCGCCACGGGGCTCAGCGAATCGCTGCGCGACCTGCTGCTGGTGCGGGTCGAGGCGCTGCCCGAGGAGGCCCAGCGGGTGGTCCGCATCCTGGCCGAGGGCGGCTCCACCGTGGAGTACGAACTGCTGCGCGCGGTCGCCCGGCTCGGCGAGGACGATCTCATCGAGGCGCTGCGCGCCGCCGTCGGCGCCAACATCCTGCGGCCCACGGGCGACGACAGCGGCTACCGCTTCCGCCACGCCCTGGTCCGCGAGGCCGTGATGGACGATCTGCTGCCCGGCGAGCGCTCCCGCATCAGCCGGCGCTACGCCGAGGTGCTGGAGGCCGACCCCACGCTGGTGCGGGCCGACGAGCGCGCCGCCCGCCTCGCCAGCTACTGGTACCACGCGCACGACCCGGCCAAGGCCCTGCCCGCCGTGCTGCGGGCCGCCGTCGAGGCCCGTCGGCGGTACGCCCACGCCGAGCAGCTGCGGCTGCTGGAGCGCGCCATGGAGCTGTGGGAGGACGCCCCCCAGGAGATCCGCGAGGTGCAGCGGCCCCTCGACTACGCCGAGGCCTATCCCGCGTGCGCCCGCGAGGACGGCGCGCTGCGCCATCTGGACCTGCTGGCCGAGGTGGTGGTGGCCGCCTACCGGTCGGGTCAGCGGGAGCGGGCGCTGGCCGTCGCCCGGCGGGCGCTGCGCACGCTGGACGAGAGCGAGGACCCGCTGCAGGCCGCGTGGTTCTGGACCCAGCAGTCCAAGCTCATCAGCTCTCTGGGGCGGGGCGACGGCTGGGCCGAGCTCAGCCGGGCCCAGGAGCTGGTGCGCGGCCTGCCGCCGTCCGCCGTGCACGCGGACGTGCTGGCGCAGGCGGCCGGCTGGAACATGGTCCGCCGGCCGGGCCCGGAGGGGTTCGCCGTCGCCGAGCGGGCGGTGGAGCTGGCCCGGCTGGTCGGCGCCCACAGCACCGAGCTGCACGCCCGGCTGACGCTGGGCTACTTCATGGCCGAGTCCGGGGACGTCGAGGCCGGCCTCGCCCAGATGCGGGAGGTCTGCGAGGCCGCGATCGAGATGGGCGACGTCAGCATCGTGGGGCGCTGCTTCGTCAATCTGACCTCCGGGCTCGAGGGGCTCGGCCGGTCCGCCGAGGCGGTGGAGGTCGCCGAGAAGGGCGTCCGGATGCTGGACCACTTCGGCCTGACCGACTCCCTGGCGTGGGTGTTCGGCAACATGGCCGAGTCGCTGCTGTCGCTGGGCCGCTGGGCCGAGGCGGAGGAGGCCGCGGCCTCCACCCGGCGCCTGGCGATCGGCAACAAGGCGCATCGCCTGGCGGTGAACCGGTTGGCCAGGCTGGCGCTGAGCCGGGGCGACTGGGACACCGCGGAGCGCGAGCTGGCGGAGGCCCGCGAACAGCAGCACCTCATCGGCGAGCCGCAGTTCACCATCCCCTTCGCCCACCACTGCCTGGACCTCGCGGCGGCCCGCGGCCGGATCCTGGAGGTCCGCTCGCTTCTCGGCCAGGTCCTGGAGGACGGCTTCCGGGCCGGGATGCATCGCTACACCTGGCCGCTGCTGGTGGCCGCCACCGCGGCCGAGGCGGACGCCCGCGGCCTGCCCGCGGCCGAGCCGGGCCGCGCCGAGGCCCTGGCCCGGATCCGGGCGGCGGCCAAGCGGGTGGCGCAGCCGGTGCCGGTGTGGCAGGCCTACGGCCGGCTGCTGGACGCCGAACTGGCCCGCGCCGAGGGGCGCGACGACGCCGAGCGCTGGGCGGCCGCGGTGGCCGCCCTGGAGCGGCTGGACCGCCCGCACCCCCTGGCCGGGGCCCGCTTCCGCTGGGCGGAGGCGCTGCTGGACTCCGGCGCGCCCCGGGAGCGGGTCGCGGAGCCGCTCGCGGCGGCGCACACCACGGCGGTCCGGCTGGGGGCGCGCCCGCTGCGCGAGGGGATCGAGTTGCTGGCCCGCCGCGCCCGGCTGCCCCTGCCATCCGGCCCGGACGCCACCACCACCGCCCCGCTCGCCGCCCTCCCCGCGACCCGCTCGCCGGAGCCCGCCGCCGAGCCCGCCGACCCGGCCGCGGCCCTCGGGCTCACCCCCCGGGAGCGCGATGTGCTGCGGCTGGTGGCCCTGGGGCGCAGCAACCGTCAGATCGCCGAGGAGCTGTTCATCTCGCCGAAGACGGCGAGTGTGCACGTGTCCAACATCCTGGCGAAGCTGGAGGTGTCGGGCCGTGGCGAGGCGGCGGCGGTGGCGCACCGGCTGCGGCTGGTGGACGGCCTGGTGGACGAGGCGATGGCGCGCTGAGCCGGCTCCGGGGCGAGCCGGCCCCGCGCCGGCGGGACGATGCCCGGCCCGGCGGGGCGGTGTCTTCGACCGTGGCGAGGTTCAGGCCTGGCGGGAAGCTGTGACTCAGGCCTGAGGGAGGCTGGGGCTCAGGCCTGGCGGGGGCGGACGACCACCCGGCCCGAGTCCAGGTCGATCGGCCCCCGCCACGGGTTGTCGCCGTCGCCCACGTCGTCCACGGTCAACTCCAGCCGGTTGCGCTCTTCCTCGGTGTTCCGCCGACCCGGCGAGAACAGTTCCTCGATGATGTTGAACACGGCGACCCCCAAGGGCGAGCGACTCCCGCCAGTCTAGGCGCTGCCCCGCCGATCTCCCCTGGCCGGTCAGGAGATCCTCCCCTCCGGAAGCTTCCCTCTCTGGAGTTCCCCGCCCGTCAGGAGATCTTGAGCCGCAGGATCCGGTCGTCCTCCTTTCCCGGCTTTCCCCGCCCGTCCGTATTGCTCGTCGTCACCCACAGCCCGCCGTCGTCCGTGGCCACCACCGACCGCAGCCGCCCGTACTTCCCGACGAGGAACGACTGCGGCTTCCCCGCCGCCCGGGTGCCGGCCAGGGGGATGCGCCACAGCCGCTCCCCGCGCAGCGCGGCCATCCAGATCGAGCCCTTGGCGTACGCGATGCCGCTGGGCGAGGCCTCCTTGGGCTTCCACTGCTCGACCGGGTCGACGAACCCCTTCTCGCCGGCCTTGCCCTCCGCCTCGGGCCAGCCGTAGTTCTTGCCGGGCCGGATGAGATTGAGCTCGTCCCAGGTGTCCTGTCCGAACTCCGAGGCCCACAGCCGCTTGTCGATGTCCCAGGCCAGGCCCTGCACATTGCGGTGGCCATGGGAATAGACCACGGAGTCCGCTTCGGGATTGCCGTGGGCGGGCTCGCCCTCCGGGGTCATCCGCAGGATCTTGCCGCCGAGCGAGTCCTGGTCCTGGGCGAGCCCGCGCTCGCCGCTGTCGCCCGTGCCCACGTAGAGCATCTTGTCCGGGCCGAAGGCGATCCGCCCGCCGTCGTGAAGCGCGCCCTTGGGGATGCCCTTGAAGATGGTGTCCGGGGCGCCGAGCTGGGAGCCGGCGGGGCGCTTGTCGTCATAGGACATGCGGGCGATGCGGTTGTCCGAGGCGGTGGTGAAGTACGCGTACACCATCGGGTTGGCCCCGTAGTCGGGGGAGACGGCCAGGCCCAGCAGCCCGCCCTCGCCGCCGGGGGAGACGCCCGGGACGGAGCCGACCTCCGTCTTCTTCCCGCTCTCCGCATCCACCTCGAAGATCTTGCCGGTGTCCCGGGAGGAGACCAGCAGGTTTCCGTCGGGCAGGGGGGCCAGCCCCCACGGCGAGTCCAGCTTGGTGGTGAGCGTGCGCACCACCTTCGCCGTGCCCTTGCTGGGGGCGGCCGGGGCCGAGGGAGAGGGGGAGGGCTTGCCCGAGGACGAGGGATCCCGGCCGGGCCCGGTCTTCGCCGGGCCGGAGGTGCTGGGGCGGCGGCCGAAGGAGGGGGCGGTCGCGCCGTCATCGGACGAGCAGCCCGCCACGAGCAGCAACGCGGCAGCGGAAGCGAGCACAGGGGTCACACCAGGACGTCGCACCTTCGGTTCCTCTCCGTGGGCACATGTGCCTCGGCACGGCACTGTTTCTTATACACCGCTGCTCCGCCACCGGTTCCCGTGACCAGTTCCCGCCACCGGTCCCCGCCACCGGCCCCCGCCACCGGTCCCCGTCACCGGTTCTCCGTCGCCGGTTCCGCCACCGGAGCCCGAACCTAGTCCCATGACCCCTGGGCCGGCGGCAGCGCCGCTATCTCCGCGAAGTCCTCGTCCGTCAGCCGCAGTTCGGCCGCCGCGCAGTTCTCCACCGCCCACCGCGCCCGCTTGGTCCCCGGCACCGGGACCACGTGCCGCCCCTGCCCCAGCAGCCACGCCAGCGCCACCTGCGCCGCCGTGACCGAGTCCCCGTGCCGCCGCGCCACCCGGCGCAGCCCGGCCACGATCGGCTGGTTCGCCGCCATCATCTCGGCCGTGAAGCGCGGGTGCCGGGCCCGTACGTCGTCCGGCTCGAAGCCCTGACCCGGCGTCAGGGTCCCGCTCAAAAAGCCGTTTCCCAGCGGCATCGCGGCCAGGAAGCCGACCCCGCGCGAGGCGCACCACGGCACCAGCGCCTCCAGCGCCTCGGGCGACCACACCGAGAGCTCCGCCTGCACACAGCTGACCGGGAAGACCTGCTGCACCCGCTCCAGCTGCCGCACGGTGGCGTCGTGCATCCCCGCCCCGGCCCGCCGCTGTGCCCGTGCCCCCAGCGCGCACAGCCCCAGCGCCCGTACTTTCCCGGCCGCGACCAGCTCCGCCATCGCGCCCCAGGTCTCCTCTATCGGCACCTCCGGGTCGGCCCGGTGCAGCTGGTAGAGGTCGATGACGTCGGTCCGCAGCCGCCGCAGCGAGGCGTCGCAGGCCCGCTTCACATAGCTGGGGTGGCCGTTGGCCACGATGTGGGTCTCGCCCACCAGCAGCCCGCACTTGGTGGACACGAAGGCGTCCTCGCGCCGCTCCTTGAGCACCCGCCCCACCAGCCGTTCGTTGATGAACGGCCCGTACATGTCGGCGGTGTCCAGCAGGCTCGCGCCCGCGTCGAGCGCGGCGTGCACGGCGCGCAGCGAGCCCTCGCCGCTGCGCTGGGAAGCGGTGTACGCCCAGCTCATGGGCATGCATCCGAGGCCTATCGCGCCCACCTCGAGCGTCGCCGCTCCGATTCTCCTGCGCTCCACCTGGCCTGACCCCTCCCGTTTCTCGCACCAAACTAACGTCTGAGTCCGGGTGCTGATCGCATAGCCTCCAGGCATGAGCGCAGATCACAGCGACACCCCCGAGATCCCCGAGCACCCGCGCCCCCTCGCGTGGCTGCCGTTTCCGGCGGACGAGATCGGCGGGCTCCCCGACGGCCTGGAGTACGCCCACTGGGACGGCGAGTCCGACTACCCCACGGACCCCGCCCGCTGCGCGTTCTACTGCCTGCCGTACATGAAGAACAAAGAGGGGGTGCGGCCCCTGCCCGCCATGAGGAACCTGCGCGTGGTGCAGACCCTCACCGCCGGCATAGACCATGTGCAGCCCCACCTCGCGGAGCTGCCGTCCGGGGTGCGGCTGTGCAACGCGCGCGGGGTGCACGACGCGAGCACCGCCGAGCTGGCCCTGACCCTCGTCCTCGCCTCGCTGCGCGGCATCCCCGACTTCGTGCGCGCCCAGGACGCCGGGCGGTGGAGCCAGGGCTTCCGCCCCGCGCTCGCCGACCGGACCGTGCTGATCGTCGGCTACGGGTCCATCGGCGGCGCGATCGAGGACCGGCTCGTGCCGTTCGAGTGCGAGCGGGTACTGCGCGTCGCGCGCTCCCCGCGCACGACCGAGCGCGGTCCGGTGCACCCGATCGACGACTTGCCCCGACTGCTTCCGGAAGCCGACGTGGTGGTGCTCGTCACCCCGCTCACCCCTGCCACCCGGGGCCTGGCCGGGGCGGACTTCCTGGCCCGGATGAAGGACGGCGCGCTGCTGGTGAACGTGGCGCGCGGTCCGGTGGTGGACACCAAGGCGCTCCTCGCCGAGCTGGAATCGGGCCGGCTGCGGGCCGCGCTGGATGTGACCGACCCCGAACCGCTGCCCGCCGGGCATCCGCTGTGGCACGCTCCAGGAGTGCTCATCACCCCGCACGTGGGGGGTCCGTCGTCGGCCTTCCTGCCCCGTGCGAAGCGGCTGCTGCGCGACCAGCTGCGCCGCTTCGCGGCCGGTGAACCGCTCAGTCATATCGTCACAACGACCGGATGAAATGCCCGTGGCACCACATACAGACACGGTATGACTGCACTCCGTATATACAACGCCGTTGTCGGTTACGGTGTGTAGATGACCTATGTCCCTGAGTGACCAGTCTGGTGTATCGTCCCGAGCGGGGGCTGCGCCACTGACCGAACGGCGTCAGCGATGGACCGGAACTCAAGGGGGGCGACGGGCGATGCATGGCCAATGGACCCACGACCCGACGCGGCTCAGGCGTCGACTGCTAGCTTCCCGCGCCCTCGCGCGGCGCTCGAGGGCCGTCCGGTGAGCGCCACCGGAGCGGTGCTCGCCAGGCCGTCGGTCTCCGGCGGCCGGGCGGGGCTGCTGCCCCAGGTCGTCCTCGCCCTGGTCTGCGGGGGGTACGCGGCGGGCGCGGCGCTCGGCTGGGGATCGCCCGAACTGGCCTTGTGCATGGGTGACTTCGGGCTCAGCGCCGCCGCTCTGACCGCCACCGTCTCCTGCCTGTGGCACGGCCGCACGCGCTCCGGGCGGCTGCGCCCCGCCTGGCTGCTGTTCGCGGCCTCCTCCTTCATGGCGGCGCTCGGCAACGGCGTATGGGGCTGGTACGAGGTGGTGCTCGGCCGCCCGGTGCCCAGCCCCTCGGCCGCCGACTTCTGTTTCCTGCTCTTCGCCCCGCCCGCCATCGTCGGGATGCTGGTGCTCGCCAAGCGCCCGGCCACCCGCGCCGGCTGGATCTGTCTGGCGCTGGACGCCTGGCTGATGGCCGGATCGCTGCTGACCCTCTCGTGGAGCCTGGCGCTCGCCCACACCGGCCCGTTCGGCGGGGGCGGCGAGCCCGTGGCGCGCAGGGCCTTCTCGCTCGCCTACCCGCTGCTGGACATCGTGCTGATCAGCATGGTCGTCGCGGTGCACTTCCGGCGGTCCTCGGCCAACCGCTCCGCGATCAACACCGCGATCGCCGCCTTCGCGCTGACCGTGCTGTGCGACGCGCTGTTCACCTCGCCCCTGCTGCGCGAGGGCTACCGCTCCGGACAGATCCTTGACGCCGGGTGGTTCGCGGGCTCCATACTGCTCGCGTACGCCCCCTGGGTGGCCCGGCGCGAGGCCGCCCAGGCCCCGCCGGCCGCGCTCCGCCGCCCCGCCCAGCCCAGCCGGACCAGCGCGGGCTCGCTCGCCGCCCTCGCGCCGTACCTCGCCGCCGCCGTCTGCACCCTGGGGATCCTCTACAACGTGATGGACGGCCGACCGATCGACGGGGTGATGCTCTTCACCGCCTGCGCGGTCGTGCTGGCCCTGGTCGTCCGGCAGGCCATCATGCTGCTCGACAACATCGCCCTCACCCAGGAGCTGGCGGAGAAGGAGAACCACTTCCGCTCCCTGGTGCAGAGCTCCAGCGACGTCATCATGATCGCCGCGCCCACCGGCATACTGCGCTACGTCAGCCCGGCCGCCTCCGGGGTCTACGGCCGCGACGCGGACGAGCTGGTCGGCTCCGAGCTGGCCTCCCTCATCCACCCCGAGGACCTGGGCTCGGTCGTCCACGAGGTGCGGCGCTTCCTCGCCGCCTCGCCGGGGGAGGAGCCCACCACCCGCATCGAGTGCCGCTTCCGCTCCGGCTCCGGCGACTGGCTCAACGTCGAGTCGACGATCAACCGCCACCAGGGCGGCCTCATCTTCAACAGCCGGGACGTCACCGAGCGGGTGCGGCTCCAGGCCCAGCTCCAGCACAACGCCGAGCACGACCCGCTCACCGACCTGCCCAACCGCTCCTTGTTCACCAAGCGGGTCGGCCACGCCCTCGGCGGGCGGCGCCGCACCGACGCGGGCACCGCGGTGCTCTACATCGACCTCGACGGGTTCAAGGCCGTCAACGACACCGTCGGCCACCAGGCGGGCGACGAACTGCTGGTCCAGGCCGCCCGCCGGCTTCAGGAGTCCGTGCGCTCCGGGTCCGGGGACTGCGCGGCCCGCCTCGGGGGCGACGAGTTCGCCGCGCTGATCATCGGCGACGGGGACGGCGACCAGGACGCCGCCGCCCGCGAGTGCCGCATCCTGGAGATCGCCGACCGGCTGCGCCTCAGGCTCTCCCAGCCGTACCAGGTCGTGGGCGGCACCGAGGTGCGGGTGGCCGCCAGCATCGGCGTCGCCTTCGCCGAGCCGGGTGTCAGCCCCGGGGCCCTGATGCGCAACGCGGACCTGGCGATGTACCGCGCCAAGTCCGCGGGCAAGAACCGGGTCGAGCTGTACGCGCCGCAGATGCAGGCCGACGTGGCGCGGCGCGCCGAGTTCGCCTCCCGGCTGCGGACCGCCCTCCACGACGGCGAGTTCGTCCTGCTGCACCAGCCCGTCGTGGAGCTCGCCGGCGGCCGGATCACCGCCGTCGCGGCCCAGCCCCGCTGGCGCTCGGCGCAGGGCATCCTGTTCACCCCGGCGGAGTTCCTGCGGGTCGCCGACAGCGGGCGCGGCGGCGGCGAGGACGCGGCCCGCACCGCCGAGCTGGCCCGCTGGACGCTGGAGACGGCCGTCGAGCAGGCCGCCGAGCGCCGCCGCGACGGATTCCCGGTCCCGGTGTGCGTGCGGCTCCCCGCCGGCCGCCTCGTGGACAAGTCGATGCCGCCCAAGAGCGTCGAGACCCTGCTGGTCCGCCACGGCCTGCCCTCCGGCGCGCTGATCCTGGAGCTCACCGACAGCGACCCCCGGGTGCCGCTGGACGAACTGGAGCACCGCCTGAGCGCGCTGCGGCGCCTCGGCGTGCGCATCGCCCTCGACGGCTTCGGCAGCGGGTACGCCGCCATCCGGGCGCTGCGCAGGCTCCCCATCGACATGCTCAAGCTCGACCGGGGGCTCGTGGAGGGCGTCGTCGAGTCCTCCCGGCTGCACAAAATCACCTCGGGACTGCTGCGGATCGCCGGCGACCTGGGCATGCAGTCCCTCGCGGAAGGGGTCGACCTGCCCGAGCAGATCGCCGCCCTGCGGGCCATGGGGTGCACCCACGCCCTGGGGACGGCCTTCTCCGGTCCGCTCGACGAGCACCGGCTGCGCCGCGCCCTGAACCGCGGCTCGTACCCCGTGCCGCGCTCGGACAGCCCGGTCCTGGTCGGCGGGGCGCTGCCGGCCCGGCACCTCGGCCACATCCCGGCACATGCCTCGGCGCACGGCCCGGGCCATGGCGCGGCTCACAGCGCAGCCCACGGCGGGGGGCACGGGCCGCGACGGGCGGAGTCTCACACCCACCCGGCCTCCCGCTCAAATACTGAGACGCCCGTCCCACCCACTTGACACCCGGTGCGCGCCGGGGGGAGGGTCGGAGCCATGCGCACCCGAATTCTCGTACTTGGAAAGCGCGTCGGCTGAGCAGGGCCCCATACCAGCCCTGCGGACCCCACCGGCGCGCTCCCCTCGCTTGCCTCACGGCACGAGGGGTTTTTTGTTGCACCGACACAAGTCGTACCGCTCTCCCACTCCCCGCACAGACCCTCATCCGAGAAGAGAATGCCGATGACCGAGCAGGCCACCGGGGCCCACCATCCCCAGCCGCGGCCCCGTAACGGCGGTTCCCAGCCCGCCCCCGTCGAGCACGTCACGGGCGCGCAGTCCCTCATCCGCTCGCTCGAGGAGGTCGGCGCCGACACCGTCTTCGGCATCCCCGGCGGCGCCATCCTGCCGGCGTACGACCCGATGATGGACTCCTCCAAGGTCCGGCACGTGCTCGTCCGCCACGAGCAGGGCGCGGGCCACGCCGCCACCGGCTACGCCCAGGCCACCGGCAAGGTCGGCGTCTGCATGGCGACCTCGGGCCCCGGCGCCACCAACCTGGTCACCCCGATCGCCGACGCGCACATGGACTCCGTGCCCATCGTCGCGATCACCGGTCAGGTCGCCTCCAAGGCCATCGGCACGGACGCCTTCCAGGAGGCGGACATCTGCGGCATCACCATGCCGATCACCAAGCACAACTTCCTGGTCACCCGAGCCGAGGACATCCCCAGGACGATCGCCGAGGCGTTCCACATCGCCTCCACCGGCCGCCCCGGCCCGGTCCTGGTCGACATCGCCAAGGACGCCCTCCAGGCGCAGACCACCTTCTCCTGGCCGCCGCAGACCGACCTGCCCGGCTACCGCCCGGTCACCAAGCCGCACGCCAAGCAGATCCGCGAGGCCGCCCGCCTGATCACCCAGGCCGAGCGCCCGGTGCTGTACGTGGGCGGCGGCGTCCTCAAGGCCCACGCCACCGCCGAGCTGAAGGTGCTGGCCGAGCTGACCGGCGCGCCCGTCACCACCACGCTGATGGCGCTGGGCGCCTTCCCCGACACCCACCGCCAGCACCTGGGCATGCCCGGCATGCACGGCACCGTCGCCGCCGTCACCGCCCTGCAGAAGGCCGATCTGATCGTCGCCCTCGGCGCGCGCTTCGACGACCGGGTCACCGGCAAGCTGGACTCCTTCGCCCCGCACGCCAAGGTGGTCCACGCCGACATCGACCCGGCCGAGATCGGCAAGAACCGCACGGCCGACGTGCCGATCGTCGGCGACGCCCGCGAGGTGATCGCGGACCTGGTCGTCGCGGTCCAGGCCGAGCACGACGCCGGCCACGTCGGCGACTACTCCGGCTGGTGGGAGGACCTGGACCGGTGGCGGGAGACCTACCCGCTGGGCTACGAGCAGCCGCAGGACGGCAGCCTGTCCCCGCAGCAGGTCATCCAGCGGATCGGGCAGCTCGCGCCGGAGGACACGATCTTCGCCGCGGGCGTCGGCCAGCACCAGATGTGGGCCGCCCACTTCATCGACTACGAGAAGCCGGCCACCTGGCTGAACTCCGGCGGCGCCGGCACCATGGGCTACGCGGTCCCGGCCGCGATGGGCGCCAAGGCCGGCACCCCGGGCCGTACGGTCTGGGCGATCGACGGTGACGGCTGCTTCCAGATGACCAACCAGGAGCTGGTCACCTGCGCGCTGAACAACATCCCGATCAAGGTCGCGATCATCAACAACGGCGCGCTGGGCATGGTCCGCCAGTGGCAGACGCTGTTCTACAACCAGCGCTACTCCAACACCGTGCTGCACTCGGGACCGGACGCCCCCGCCCCGACCAGCGCCGGCACCCGCGTCCCCGACTTCGTCAAGCTCGCCGAGGCCATGGGCTGCATCGGCATCCGCTGCGAGGACCCGGCCGACCTGGACGCCGTGATCGAGAAGGCCAACGCGATCAACGACCGGCCGGTGGTCGTGGACTTCATCGTCCACGAGGACGCCATGGTCTGGCCGATGGTCGCCGCCGGCACCTCCAACGACGAGATCCAGGCGGCGCGCGGCGTCCGCCCGGACTTCGGCGACGGCGAAGACGACTGAGGCCGGGACAGCAGAGAGAAGAGAGACTTCACGCCCATGTCCACCAAGCACACGCTCTCCGTCCTGGTCGAGAACACCCCCGGCATCCTGGCCCGGATCGCCGCGCTGTTCTCCCGCCGCGGCTTCAACATCGACTCGCTCGCGGTCGGGGTCACCGAGCACCCCGACATCTCCCGGATCACCATCGTGGTGAATGTCGAGGAGCTGCCGCTGGAGCAGGTCACCAAGCAGCTCAACAAGCTCGTCAACGTCCTGAAGATCGTCGAGCTGGAGGACAGCCAGGCGATCCAGCGGGAACTCGTCCTGGTGAAG
Source organism: Streptomyces sparsogenes subsp. cuspidosporus (assembly GCF_039532705.1). Lineage (NCBI taxonomy): Bacteria > Bacillati > Actinomycetota > Actinomycetes > Kitasatosporales > Streptomycetaceae > Streptomyces > Streptomyces sparsogenes. The sequence goes on from NZ_BAAASD010000034.1 coordinate 81,782, forward strand.
GTCCGCGCCGACAACGAGACCCGCTCCCAGATCGTCGAGATCGTCCAGCTGTTCCGCGCCAAGACCGTGGACGTCTCCCCGGAGGCCGTGACCATCGAGGCCACCGGCAGCAGCGACAAGCTCGAAGCCATGCTCAAGATGCTGGAACCGTACGGCATCAAGGAGCTGGTCCAGTCCGGCACCATCGCCATAGGGCGCGGCGCCCGCTCCATCACCGACCGGAGCCTGCGCGCGCTCGACCGGACCGCCTGACCAGCGGCACCGGGTGCCGGGCGGCCGATCACGGCAGGCCTGGGGCCCGTATGGCGAGACCCCGAAACCTTCCGTCGCCCGCCCGTCATACGGTGGGACGCACAACCCGAAAAAGCTAGGAGAACCCCGAAGTGGCCGAGCTGTTCTACGACGACGACGCCGACCTGTCCATCATCCAGGGCCGCAAGGTCGCGGTCCTCGGCTACGGCAGCCAGGGCCACGCCCACGCGCTGTCGCTGCGCGACTCGGGCGTCGACGTCCGGGTCGGCCTGCACGAGGGATCCAAGTCCAAGGCCAAGGCCGAGGAGGAGGGGCTGCGCGTGGTCACCCCGGCCGAGGCGGCCGCCGAGGCCGACGTGATCATGATCCTGGTCCCGGACCCGATCCAGGCCCAGGTCTACGAGGAGTCGGTGAAGGCCAACCTGAAGGACGGCGACGCGCTGTTCTTCGGCCACGGCTTCAACATCCGGTTCGGCTTCATCCAGCCCCCGGCCGGCGTGGACGTCTGCATGGTCGCCCCCAAGGGCCCGGGCCACCTGGTCCGCCGCCAGTACGAGGAGGGCCGCGGCGTGCCGTGCATCGCGGCCGTCGAGCAGGACGCCAGCGGCAACGCCTTCGCGCTCGCCCTCTCGTACGCCAAGGGCATCGGCGGCACCCGCGCCGGCGTCATCAAGACCACCTTCACCGAGGAGACCGAGACCGACCTCTTCGGCGAGCAGGCGGTGCTGTGCGGTGGCACCTCCGCGCTGGTCAAGGCCGGGTTCGAGACCCTGGTCGAGGCCGGCTACCAGCCGGAGATCGCGTACTTCGAGTGCCTCCACGAGCTGAAGCTGATCGTGGACCTGATGTACGAGGGCGGCCTGGAGAAGATGCGCTGGTCGATCTCCGAGACCGCCGAGTGGGGCGACTACGTCACCGGCCCGCGGATCATCACCGACCAGACGAAGGCCGAGATGAAGAAGGTCCTCGCCGAGATCCAGGACGGCAGCTTCGCCAAGAACTGGATGGACGAGTACCACGCGGGCCTGCCGAAGTACAACGAGTACAAGAAGGCGGACGCCGACCACCTGCTGGAGACCACGGGCAAGGAGCTGCGGAAGCTCATGAGCTGGGTCGACGACGAGGCGTGAGCCCTTGTGGCCTCGGGTGTGACGGGGAGCCTCGTCACACCCCGGGCCGTTACGGACCGGCCCCCGGGCCCGCACCTCGGGGGGCCCGGTCCGCGTCTTGTCCATCATGCAAGACCACGTGCGGGTGATCCTGCCGCTATGGCGCAAAACGCCTACCGGACGCCACTACACTGCAGGGAACAAGCGCGTCAGGGCTCACAGCGTCGTGCGTCTTTCACGCGGCTGCCCCCCTTCACGCCTGCGGCCGTCGGGACGGCCGTCCGCATAGGACTAGTGAGGACTGAAGACCACGTGAGCACTGCCTCCACGGGTAAACCCGTCGTACTCATCGCCGAAGAGCTCTCTCCCGCCACGGTGGACGCCCTGGGCCCGGACTTCGAGATCCGCAGCTGCAACGGCGCGGACCGGGCCGAGCTGCTGCCCGCCATCGCCGACGTGGACGCGATCCTGGTGCGCAGCGCGACCAAGGTCGACGCGGAGGCCATCGCCGCGGCGAAGAAGCTGAAGGTGGTCGCCCGCGCCGGCGTCGGCCTGGACAACGTGGACGTCTCCGCCGCCACCAAGGCCGGCGTCATGGTCGTCAACGCCCCCACGTCCAACATCGTCACCGCCGCCGAGCTGGCCTGCGGCCTGCTGGTCGCCACGGCCCGCAACATCCCGCAGGCGAACGCGGCGCTGAAGAACGGCGAGTGGAAGCGCAGCAAGTACACGGGCGTGGAGCTGAGCGAGAAGACCCTCGGCGTCGTCGGCCTCGGCCGCATCGGCGTGCTGGTCGCCCAGCGGATGTCCGCCTTCGGCATGAAGATCGTCGCGTACGACCCCTATGTGCAGCCGGCGCGCGCCGCCCAGATGGGTGTCAAGCTGCTGTCGCTGGACGAGCTGCTCGAGGTCTCCGACTTCATCACGGTCCACCTCCCCAAGACCCCCGAGACCGTCGGCCTGATCGGCGACGAGGCGCTGCGCAAGGTCAAGCCCGAGGTCCGGATCGTCAACGCCGCGCGCGGCGGGATCGTCGACGAGGTGGCGCTGGCGGCGGCCCTCAAGGAGGGCCGGGTCGCGGCGGCCGGTCTGGACGTCTTCTCCAAGGAGCCGTGCACGGACTCCCCGCTCTTCGAGTTCGACAACGTGGTTGTCACCCCGCACCTGGGCGCCTCCACCGGCGAGGCCCAGGAGAAGGCGGGCATCGCGGTGGCCCGCTCGGTGCGCCTCGCCCTGGCCGGCGAGCTGGTCCCGGACGCGGTGAACGTGCAGGGCGGGGTCATCGCCGAGGATGTGCGCCCCGGGCTGCCGCTGGCCGAGAAGCTCGGCCGGATCTTCACCGCCCTCGCGGGCGAGGTCGCGGTCCGGCTGGACGTCGAGGTGTACGGCGAGATCACCCAGCACGACGTCAAGGTGCTCGAACTCTCCGCGCTCAAGGGCGTGTTCGAGGACATCGTCGACGAGACCGTGTCGTATGTGAACGCCCCGCTGTTCGCGCAGGAGCGCGGTGTCGAGGTGCGCCTGACGACCAGCTCGGAGTCCTCGGAGCACCGCAATGTGGTGACCGTGCGCGGCACCCTCTCCGGCGGCGACGAGGTCTCGATCTCCGGCACCCTGGCCGGCCCCAAGCACCAGCAGAAGATCGTCGCGGTCGGCGAGTACGACGTGGACCTGGCGCTCGCCGACCACATGGCCTTCCTGCGCTACACCGACCGCCCGGGTGTGGTCGGCACGCTGGGCCGCATCCTGGGCGAGGCGGGGATCAACATCGCCGGCATGCAGGTCTCGCGTTCGGCGGCGGGCGGTGCGGCGCTGGTCGCGCTGACCGTGGACGACACCATTCCGCAGCCGGTCCTCACCGAGATCGCCGAGGAGATCGGCGCCACCTCGGCCCGCTCGGTCAACCTGGTGGACTGAGCCCCGCAGGGTCCCACGAGGCCCGGCCCCCGCTTCGGCGGGGGCCGGGCCTCGTCGCGTTTCCGGGCGTCTTCCGGGGCTCGGGCCGGGGTGTGGCGCGACGCGCCGGGGCCTTTTTCATCACGTGTTGAATATCGCGGGTCCGGTGGCTACGCTGAAACAGCTAAGTGGAGAAAAACTCTCCACCTAGCTCGTCCATGTGTCGTGCGCGTGTGCCGCTCCGTGCTGCTGCCGCGCGCTGCTCGCGGGAGGCCCGCCGTGTCCACCACCCCTCGTTCCGAGCCGGCCGACGCCCTCGGTGCCCCCGCCGACCGGCCCCGGCCGCCCCGGATGCGGGCCGACGCCCGCCGCAACCGCGAGCAGATCCTGCGCGCCGCCCGCGCCGTCTTCGCCGACCAGGGGCCGGACGCCCCCCTCGACGAGATCGCCCGCCGGGCCGGCGTCGGCATCGCGACGCTCTACCGGCGGTTCCCCGAGCGCGCCGACCTGATCCGGGCCGTGGCGATCGATGTCTTCACCGCCCTGGTCGAGGCCGCCCGCGAGGCGACCGGCGGCGGCCGCGATCCGCTGGACGCGCTGCGCCGCTTCATGCACGCGGCCCTCGACCTCAAGATCGGCTCGGTGATGCCCACCCTCGTCGGCCGCGTCACGATCGACGAGATCCTGGAGGCCGTCCGCCGGGACGCCGCCGACCCCGTGGAGGAGCTGCTCCGGCGGGCCCATGAGGCCGGCCTGATCCGGCCCGACATCGTCTTCGGCGACATCACCATGATGATCGTCCGGCTGTCCCGTCCGCTGCCCGGCGGCGGCATCCCGGACGACGAGGCCCTCGCGCACCGCCAACTGGACGTATACGTCGACGGCCTGCGCCCCGCCGGCAGCGCGCGGCCCAACACCCGGCTGCCCGGCCCGGCGCTGGACGCCGCCGCGTTCAAGCGCTTCAGAGGGCGGGTGATGGGCGGCGGGTCCGGCTGACCCGTCCGGCCGCTTCCGGAGCGATCCCGCGCCCGGCGAAACCCGCCGGGGGAACACCTCACCAAGCCCGCAATCTTCAGATAAGCCTCAGAAAGGCGTCGTCATGTCCCAGCCCCTCGACACGCAGCCCGCGGTCAATCCCCGGCGCTGGCTGGCACTGCTCTTCATCGGCCTGGCCCAGCTGATGATCGTCCTCGACATCACCATCGTGAACATCGCTCTGCCCTCGGCCCAGCAGGACCTCGGGATCTCCGACGGCGACCGGCAGTGGGTCATCACCGCCTACACCCTGGCTTTCGGCAGTCTGCTGCTCCTCGGCGGCCGGATCGCCGACTACACCGGCCGCCGGCGCTCCTTCCTCATCGGCCTGATCGGCTTCGCCGCGGCCTCCGCGCTCGGCGGGGCGGCCCCCGGATTCGGCGTGCTGCTCGCGGCCCGCGCGCTGCAGGGCGCGTTCGCCGCGTTGCTCGCCCCCTCCGCGCTGTCCCTGCTCGCGGTGAGCTTCACCGAGCCGCGCGAGCGCGCCAAGGCCTTCGGCATCTTCGGCGCCATCGCGGCGGGCGGCGGCGCGATCGGCCTGGTCCTGGGCGGGGTGCTGACCGAGTACCTGGACTGGCGCTGGTGCCTGTACGTGAACGTGCCCATCGCCGTCGTCGCCGCCTTCAGCTGGTACGTCCTGCCCGTCGACGAGCCCGCCGAGGGCGGCCGCGGCCGCTTCGACCTCCCCGGCGTGCTGCTGGCCGTCTCCGGGCTGGTCGCGGTGGTGTACGGGTGCAGCGAGGCCGAATCCAAGGGCTGGGACTCGCTGACCGTGACCGGTCTGCTGACCCTGGGCGTGGTCCTGCTGGCCGCCTTCGTCCTGACCGAGCGCAGCGTCCCGCGCCCGCTGCTGCCGCTGCGGGTCGTGGCGGACCGCACGCGCGGCAGCGCCTACCTCGCGGTCGGCCTGTCGGTGGTCGGCATGTTCGCGATGTTCCTCTTCCTCACGTACTACATGCAGCGCGTCAAGGGCTACTCGGCGCTGGTCACCGGCGTGGCCTTCCTCCCGATGACCGCGGCCGTGCTGGCGGCGGCGGGCGGCCTCGGCGCCCGCCTGATCCCCAAGGTGCCGCCGCGCGTCCTGGTCGCCCCGGGCCTGCTCATCGCGGCCGCCGGCGTGGCGCTGCTGATCCCCCTGGAGCCCGGCAGCTCGTACGCCGCCGGGGTGCTCCCCGCCGAACTCCTCGTCGGCTTCGGCATGGGCCTGGTGATGGCCCCGTCGATGAACTACGCCACCCACGGCGTCCAGGCCCAGGACGCGGGCATCGCCTCCGCCACGGTCAACACCGCCCAGCAGATCGGCGGCTCGATCGGCACGGCGATGCTCAACACGATCGCCGCCAGCACCACCAAGGACTACCTGGCCCCGGCGATCCGGGAGCGCCGGGTGACCCCGCAGCTGGGCAAGGAGGGGCTGGTCGAGGGCTTCTCCCACGCCTTCGTCTGGTCCTCGCTGATCCTCGCGGCCTCGGCGGTCGTGGTGGGCCTGCTGATGAACACCCCGCGGCCGAGCCGCGAGCAGGGAGCGGACCAGGCGGCGCCGCTTCCGGTGCACCTGGGGTAGGCCGCCCCGAAGCGGCGGTCAACGCCGGGGCTGCCCCTCACTCGTGTGAGGGGCAGCCCCGGCGATCTGGCCCGCTACGCTTGGCGACGCGGCCAGAATCCCGTCCATGGGAGGAACCATGACTGCTGAACCGCTGCCGGCCTGGGCCTTTCCGCCCCCGGGCGGATTCACCGCGGACGACCTCGACCGCATCCCGGATCTCCCGCCGCACACTGAGCTGATCGACGGGAGCCTCGTCTTCGTGAGCCCGCAGAAGTATTTCCACATGACGGTCCTGTACCTGCTGGAGCATGCTCTGCGAACGTGGGCGCCGAAGTCGCTGCGGGTGTGCCGCGAGATGAACGTCACCCTCGGTCAGGACAACTGTCCTGAACCGGACCTTTCGGTGGTGCGCGCTGGGGCTGAGCGTATTGGTGCGGACAGGACCAGGTTTGACGCCGCCGATGTCGTGCTTGCGGTGGAGGTGGTGTCGCCGGAGTCGAGGACGCGCGACCGCAAGCGCAAGCCGCAGCTCTACGCCGAGGCGGGAATCCCGCACTTCTGGCTGGTCGAGCAGGGCGAGGGCGACCGCCCGGTTGTCCACGTATTTGAGCTTGACCCGGTGACCCACACGTACGTGCCGTCCGGGATCCACCACGACCGGCTCAAGGTCCCGGTGCCCTTCACCATCGACATCGACCTCACCGAGATCGACCAGATGTAGCTCCGGAGCCGGTGAGCAGACGGTAGGCCTCCCGCCAGATATCCGTCTCGTCGAACCGGGGAGCGACCCAGGTCGTCGCCTCGGCCGTGCCGCGCCCGCGGTACTTGCGCATGATCGCGACGTGTTCCGGCAGACCCACGAATCCGTGCAGGGCCTCCTCGCCCGTCCACAGGGACACCGCGCCGCAGCGCCGGGCCAGCGGCGCGGTCCACAGCCACAGGCCGACCGCCCCGTCGAGCGTCGGCCAGGCGCGCCGCAGGCCGGCGGCCGCGCGGGCGATGCCGAAGAGGTCCCGGCGCCTGGTGACGGTGAAGTCGGTGACGCTGACGAGCACCGGGCCGTCCGTGGCCGAATCCGGCCCCGGGCGCCAGCCCGTTCTCAGCACGGGCCACCCGCCCAGTGCGGGTCACGGCCGAGCAGGGCGAGCAACCGGTGGTGCGGTGGGGCGCCGTCCGGGGAAGGGGCGCGCCGTTCGAAGGCGGCGCCGGGGCCGCGGCCCTCGTCCGGGACCCGCTCGGCGATGAGCAGCGCGGCGGCGGTCAGCTCTTCGCCGGGTTCCCATGGGGCGCCGATCGTCGCCGCGACGTCCCAGGCGTGGACGACGTAGTCCAGGACGTGGAAGCCGATCGCGACGCGGCCGGGGAAGGAGCCGCCGTCCCGCACCTCCGCGAGGGCGAAGGGCCGCTCCAGCACGCCGGCTTCCGCGAACGCCTCGCCGACCAGCGCGGCTGACGCGTCGTAGGCGGCGCGCGGGTCGTTGCCCAGGTCGCCGTCGCGCCAGACGGAAAGGGATCCGCCGGCGCCGCGCGCCGCGGCGGCGAACCCCTCGTTCTGGCTGACGAGATGGCGGAGCAGACCGTGCAGCGTCCAGTCCGGGCAGGGGGTGGGGAGGGGCAGCTGGTCGTCCTTCACCTGGGCGACGATCCCGCCGGTAAGCGCCAGCGCCCGGCGGTCGAGCTCTTGGATGTCCAGCTCTCGCACGTTCATGATCCGCAGCCTAGAAACGGGTAATGGCTCAGTACCAGGTCCAATAAGCCCGCATATGATTGAGCCAATATGGAGGTCCACGTCAGCCTCGACGGGCATCGCGACCTGTCCGGCCAGATCTACCGACAGGTCCGCGCCGCGATCCTCGACGGGCGGCTGCGCCCGGGCGATCCGCTGCCGCCGACCCGGGAGCTGGCCCGGCGGCTCGCGGTGGCCCGGAACACGGTCGGCGTGGCCTATGACCGGCTGGCGAGCGAGGGCTATCTGGACAGCCGGGTCGGCGCGGGCACCTTCGTGCGGGCGGTCGGCCGGACGCCGGGCGCCGCCACCACCGCCTCCGCCCTGCGACCACGCCCCGTCTGGGCCGGGATCTCCCCCTGGCCGGGCCCGATCGACGCCGAGCTGACGTCCGTCGCGTACGACCTGCGCGTAGGGCTGCCGGACGCCCGGCTGTTCCCGTACCAGACCTGGCGGCGGCTGGTCGCCCGCGAGTCGCGCCCCTCGGCCGCGCTCGCGCGGGGTTCCGGCCGTCCGGAGGGCCACGGCGGGCTGCGCGCGGCGATCGCGCGCCACATCGGCCTCTCCCGGGGGGTGCGGGCCGGCGCCGACGACGTGGTCGTGACCAACGGCATCCAGCAGGCCCTCGACCTGATCTGCCGGGTGATGACCGAGCCGGGTGATGTGGTCGCGGTGGAGGAGCCCGGCTATCCGCCGGCCCGTATGCTCTTCCGCTCGCTGGGCGCCAAGGTCGTGGGGGTCCCGGTGGACGCCGAGGGCCTGTGCGTGGACACCCTCCCGGACCGGGCCCGCGTCGTGTACGTGACGCCCTCCCATCAGTTCCCCCTGGGAATGCCGATGTCGCTGCGGCGCCGGATGGCGCTCGTCGCGTGGGCCGAACGGCACGGCGCCGTCGTCATCGAGGACGACTACGACAGCGAGTTCCGCTACGGCGGGCGGCCGGTCGACCCTCTGCAGAGCGTGGACCGGGCCGGGCACGTGATCTATGTGGGCTCGTTCTCCAAGGTCATGCTGCCCTCCCTGAGGATCGGCTTCCTCGTCGCGCCCGCCCCGCTGCGGGACGCGCTGCGCGCGGCGAAGTACGTCACCGACTGGAGCACCGCCCTCCCCACCCAGGCGGCGCTGGCCCGCTTCATCGACGACGGCCTGCTCGCCCGCCACATCCGCCGGATGCGGCAGGAGTACGCCGCACGGCACGAGCTGCTCACGGCCGCGCTCGCCGGGGCGTACGCGGACCGGGTCGAGGTGGTCCCTTCCTCGGCCGGTCTGCATGTGACGGCCTACGCCACGGGTGACCTGGCCGAGCCCGCCCGCCTCGCGGAACTGGCGGCGCGGGCCCGCGCCTCGGGGGTGGCGCTCTACACCCTGCCCGAGGTGGCCATGTGCGGCTCCGTACGCCCGGGGCTCGTCTTCGGCTACGGCGCGATCGCAGCGCCGGACATCGGCCCGGCGCTGCGGCGGCTGTTCGGGGACTGAGCGAACGGCGGGGTCAGTCGCCCGTGGGGATGTCGAGGGCCGTTCCGTACAGGCGGGACACCCGGATCCGGATCACCACCCGCCGGTCAGCCACCATCTGCTCCAGGAAGGCCGCCTCGTCCTTCGGGTCGTCGAAACCGGGGGTCAGGGAGAGCAGTTCCCGACCGACCGCGTCACCGGGCACGGTCGTCACCTCGGATATCTCCGCCTCGCCCTCGGCGACGGCGAACGACCAGACGTTCGGCCCGCCCACGTGGAGGGCGGTATGCGGGTCGCGGCGCAGTTGACGCACCTTGAGGCGGTCGGCCGTGGTGGAGATCCGGACGACGCGCTCCTTGGGGTCCCAGCGGTAGAGGACGGTCGACAGGTGGGGGTGGCCGCTGCGCTTGACCGTGGCGAGCACCGCGAACTGCTGCTCTTCCAGCAGCCGGGACAGTTCCTCGTCGGTGAGTGCCCGGGGCGCGGGTCCGGCGCCCGGCTTCTGCTCTTCTTCGTTCGCCACGTGGGTGTTCATGGGGTGGGGCCTTTCGCTGCTGGTGAGGGAGGGCGGGGAAGGAGGGGCTGTCAGGCGGCCGTGACGTGCGTGGTGGCCGGGTCGGCCTCGCTCGGGGCCGGGTGCGGCCGCCGCTTCGACGGGGTGAGCACAGTGAAGGTGACGACGAAGGCGGCGACGAGGAGGCCCGTGCCGACGGCGAAGGCCAGGTGGTAGCCGCCGGTCAGCGCCTCGGCCCGGCTCTCGCCCGCCGCGAGCAGGCGGTCGCTGCGGGAGGCAGCCAGGGTGGACAGCACCGCGACGCCCAGGCTCATGCCGATCTGCTGGGTGGTGTTGAACAGTCCGGAGGCGAGCCCGGCGTCGTCGGCCTTGGCGCCGGACATGCCGAGGGTGGTCAGCGCCGGGAGCGCGAGCCCGAAGCCGGCGGCGAGCAGCATCACGGGGAGGAGGTCGGTGAGGTAGTCGGCGTGGACGGGCACGCGGGTGAGCAGCCCGAGGGTGCCCATCAGCAGCACGAGCCCCGTCAGCAGCACATTGCGTTCGCCGAAGCGGGCGTTGAGCCGGGCGGAGACGCTCAGGGAGACCACGCCGATGACGGCGGCGGCCGGGAGCATGGCCAGGCCGGTCTCGGCGGCGCCGTAGCCCTGGACCTTCTGCAGGTAGAGCGCGACGACGATCTGGAAGGAGAACAGGGCCGCCACCATGAGCATCTGGATGAGGTTGGCCCCCGCGACGCTGCGCGAGCGCAGGATCCGCAGCGGCATGAGCGGGGTGCGGGCGGTGGCCTGGCGGACGACGAACGCGGTGAGCAGGAGGAGCGAGAGTGCGCCGAAGCCGAGCGTGGGTACCGCGGTCCAGCCGTGTTCCTCGACCTTGACGACGGTGTAGATCCCCAGCATCAGCCCCGCCGTGACGAAGAGCGCGCCGATGACGTCGGCTCCGGCGCGGAGGCCGATCCCGCGGTCGGCGGGCAGGACGGGGACGGCGATCGCCAGGGCCGCGACGCCGATGGGCAGGTTGATGAGGAAGATCCAGTGCCAGTTGAGGGCGTCGGTGAGGACGCCGCCGAGCACCTGTCCGATCGAGGCGCCGGCCGCCCCGGTGAAGCTGAACACGGCGATCGCCTTGGCGCGCTCCTTGGGCTCGGTGAACAGCGTCACGAGAATGCCCAGGCTGACGGCGGAGGCCATCGCGCTGCCGATCCCCTGCAGGAACCGGGCGGCGATCAGGACGGCGGGGGAGGTGGCGGCGGCCGCCAGGAGTGAGGCCGCGGTGAACACCGCGGTGCCGGCCAGGAACATGCGCTTGCGGCCGATCAGGTCGCCGAGCCGCCCCGCGAGCAGGAGCAGGCTGCCGAACGCGATCAGGTAGGCGTTGACGACCCAGCTCAGGCCGGCGGGCGAGAAGCCCAGGTCGTCCTGGATGGCCGGCATCGCCACGGTCACGATGGAGCCGTCAAGGATGATCATCAGCATCCCCGTGGCGATGACCCCGAGGGCGAGCCGACGTGAGCGGGAAACGGCGGGAGGGGAGGCGGAAACAGCGGACATAACGGTCTCTCCTGTCACGGATGACGCCGACTGGCGCGACAAGAAAGACCGTAGCAGATAGTTCTGTTGCAGACGATCTCTTTCGGTCCTGTTCGGGCCCTGGTCCTGTCCTGTCGGCCCCCTCTACTGGCGCGCCCGCCGGGCCGGCCGGGGGGTCTCCGCCGGGGTGGCCAGGTGTCCTTCGGCGAGCTGGTTCAGGCCCCGCAGCAAGGTGGCCCGGTCGGAGGCGGGGAGGGAGGCCAGTGCCTCCCGGTGCACCCGGTCCACGATCTCCTGGCTGCGCTCGGCGACCCGGGCGCCCTCCTCGGTGACGGCGATGATCCGGGCTCGCCGGTCCCGGCTGGAGGGGCGGCGCTCGGCGAGGCCGGCCTCCTCCAGGGTGTCCACCGTCACCACCATCGTGGTCTTGTCCATGTCTCCCAGCTCGGCGAGCTGGGCCTGGGTGCGCTCCTCCTCCAGGGCGTGGACCAGGACGCAGTGCATCCGCGCCGTCAGCCCGATCTCGGCGAGCGCCGCAGCCATCCGGGTCCGCAGGACGTGGCTGGTGTGGTCCAGGAGGTACGACAGGTCCGGTTCATTGCGCGTGGGTGCCATGGCGGTCATGCCTGCCAGGGTAACAATTCGATCCGTGGCGGATTATCCGGAAGAAGACTGAGTCAGCCCCGGCCGCTCCCCACGTCGGCCCGCATGGCGGAGCGCAGGGCGGCTATCGCGTCGATGTACTCGCGGTGGGCGCCGTCCCACTCGGCGGCCCCAGGCCCGCCGCCCTCCGGTGCGCCGCGCCGGCCGAGGCTGACCTCGGTCGTGCCTATGAGGTTCCGCATCGCACGCAGCGCGCGGTACGCCCTGTCGGCGGCGTCGGCGACGGGCGGGGGAGCGACGAGCGCGATCTCGTAGTTCAGGGCGAGCAGGGAGTGGCCGCGCCAGGCGGCCCGCAGATCGACCTCGTCCACGGGGGTCCGCTGACGGACGGCGAGCAGTTGCAGCTCGCCGTCCGTGCTGGTGAGGGCCTCGAGATAGCGCGCGTACAGCTGCTGCCTGAGCTGGTCCAGCTGATGGCCCCGCTCGCGTTTCGAGCGGACGGTCTCACCCAGCAGCGTCGATCCGACCCCCACCATCGCGCCGATCAGCGTGCTCACGGGCGTAGTCCAGTCCATGGGCCGTAAGCGTAGGCCGAAGGCGCGGGGAGACACCTCTGGCTAGCCCGCCAACTCGTACGCGTAGTCGGGCGAGAAGCTGCCCGCCGGGCCCGCGCAGCCGTCCAGCTCGCCGGGCAGCTTGATCCACAGGTAGGCGTCGATGGCCGGGTCGCCGGTGTTCGCCGTCGGGTTCTCGCCCAGCTTGCGGCCGTGCGGGTCGCACCAGGCGTTGTCGGGGGCGGGGCCGTTGCCGTTGCGGCTGGTGTCGATGACGGCGGTCAGGCCCGAGCCGCCGAGCCGGCCCAGCACGCTCTTGGCGAAGGCGACCTCATTGGCGGTGCGCTGGTAGTTGGAGACATTGCTGTAGATGCCGTCGCCGCTGGTCAGCACGCCCGCGGCGCGCAGCCGGGAAGCCTGCGTGGCGGCGCTGTTCCACGCGGAGTGCCCGGCGTCGAAGTAGACCCGGGCCTTCGGGTTCGCGGCGTGGATGGCGTTCGCGGCCCGGGTGAGCGAGGCGTAGCGGCCGCTCAGCTCGCCGGCCGACAGACAGCTGATGAGCGCGATCGAGTCCGGTTCGAGGATGACGATCGAGGAGCCGGTGCCCAGCCCGGCGGCGAAGTCGCGCGCCCAGGCGTCGTACGCGGCGAGGTCGGGGGCGCCGCCCGCGGAGGCGCCGCCGCAGTCCCGGTTGGGGATCATGTAGGCGACGAGGACGGGTACCTGGCCCTTGGCGGCCGCCGCGGAGGTCACCTTGCGGACGTCCGCGGTGACGGTGGAGGGGGAGTAGCGGGCGAACCAGACGGCCTGCGGCTGGCCGGCTATCCGCGAGGCTATGCGCGGTTGGCGGGAGTCGTTGGGGTTGGCGGCGACCCACTTGTTGACCTGGGAGTCGGGGTCGGTGAAGAACGTCGTACCGCCGGGCAGTTCACCCGCGACGGCTCGGGGTGCGTGACCCGCCCCCACCAGGAACACGGTGGCGAGGGCGGCGGTCACCAACGCTCGGGCGAGGCGCACGGGGCATCAGTCCTCTCGGGGAATGCGGGGGCGTCGAAGACGTCAGGGGACGGTGCGAAACGAGGGGCGCTCTGCGCTCTGGTTGCCGCCGTGCGGCGGAAGGTTGCCGTCGGATGCGACGAGGATTCGAGTCAAGTTCCAGGTAGCCCCGAGAGGTTGGGGCGGCGGGGGCGGGGTCGGCCCCGGAACGGCGGCGACCCCGCCGGGGGGTGGGCGGGGTCGCGACCGACTGGATCTGGGGTGGGTGTGGTGCTGCGGTGCGGGGTCAGCTGTTCGCGACCGTCTCGGGCCGTCCGAGTTCGCGCGGTGCCGTCTCCCGCGCGGCACCGGGCCCGTACGGCTCGCCGTGCGGCTCCGCGCCCGCACCGGCCGCTTCTGCCCCGTCGGCTCCCTCTTCCCCGGCGGGCGCCGCGACGCGTACGTGCCGCAGGGCGACGGCCGCCAGGACCGCGGCCGCGACCAGGACCAGCGCCCCGGCCACCGCGGCCACCCGCATGCCCTCGGTGAACGCCTCGCGCGCCGCGCCCAGCACCTCGTCCCCGGTCCGTCCGGACAGCCGGCCCGCCACGGCCACCGCGCCGCCCAGCGTCTCGCGCGCCGCGTCCAGCGCCTGGGACGGCAGGCCGGATCCCGCACCGGAGGGCAGCTCGTCCGCCATCTCGTGGCGGTAGACGGCGTTGCCCACGACACCGAGCAGGGCCATCCCCAGCGCCCCGCCGAACTCCTGGCCGGTCTCCAGCAGGGACGAGGCGGAACCCGCCTTCTCCGCCGGGGCGGTGCCCATCGCCATGTCGGTGACCAGCGACATCACGGTGACGATGCCGGAGGCGAGGACACCCGCCGCGATCAGCACGAGCCACAGCGAGTCGGTGCCGGCGAGGGTCAGCAGCCCGAAGCCGGCGGCCGCGACGAGGAAGCCGCCGCCGATGACGTACGCGCGGTTCACCTTCCGTGCGATCGCGGCCGACGCGGGACCGGCGGCGCCCACCATGACGGAGGGCAGCAGGCTCCACAGCGCGGCCTCCAGGGGGCCCTTGCCGAGCACCGACTGGAGGTACTGGGTGGTGAAGAGGGCGGAGCCCATCATCGCGAACGAGGCCATGAGGTTGAGCCCGATCGAGGTCCCGAAGCCGCGGCCGCGGAAGAGCCCGGGGCTGATCATGGGGTGCGCGTGGGTGCGCTGGCGGTGTACGAAGACCGCGCCGACGACCAGCCCGGCCGCGATCCACAGCGCGCGCGGCCCGCTGAACCCGTGGGCCGCCGTCTCCTTCAGCCCGGAGATCACCGGCAGCACCGCGCCCATGGACAGCGGCACGCCCAGCAGGTCGAAGCGTCCGGGGGCCGGGTCCTTGAACTCCGGGATCAGGACCGGGGCGAGCACCAGCAGCAGCACCATCACCGGGGTGTTGATGAGGAAGACCGAACCCCACCAGAAGTGGCTCAGCATCACCCCGCTCAGCACCGAGCCGAGCGCCACCCCGCCGGCCATGGCACCGGACCAGATGCCGATCGCGGTGGCACGCTGCGCCGGGTCCTGGAAGAGGTTGCGGCTGAGCGCCATCGTCGAGGGCATCAGGGTCGCGCCGCCGACGCCGAGCAGCGCGCGGGCCGCGATCAGCATCTCGGCGCTGTCCGCGTAGGCGGCCGCGACCGAGGCGACGCCGAAGGCCGCGGCGCCCATCATCAGCAGCTTCCGCCGCCCGATCCGGTCGCCGAGCGACCCCATCGTGATGAGCAGCCCGGCGAGGGCGAAGCCGTAGATGTCGAAGATCCACAGCTGCTGGGTGGAGCTGGGGTGCAGCTCCTCGCTGATGGCGGGGAGAGCGAAGTACAGCACCGAGACGTCCATGGACACCAGGAGCAGCGGAAGCATCAGGACCGCGAAGGCGGTCCATTCCCGGCGCCCGGCACGTGGGTGGGCGGAAGTCGAAGTCATGACGAGGACTATACGAGCGTCTTAAACGGTTGTCTAGTACGGCCGTATGAGACGGCCGTATTGGACGGTCGTCTTGGACGCTCGTATGGCGTCCGGATAGGGTGAGGGCATGGGACATCGTGAGGATCTGCTGGCCGGCGCCAAGCGCTGCCTGCTGGAAAAGGGCTGGTCGCGCACCACGGCGCGGGACATCGTGGCCGCCTCGGGCGCCAATCTGGCGTCCATCGGCTACCACTACGGCTCCAAGGACGCCTTGATGAGAGAGGCCCTGTTCGCGGCCATGAGCGACTGGGCGGACGACGTCGAGCGGTCCTTGCGGGAGGAGGCGTCCTCACCCGCGACCGCCGCGGGCCCGGCGGCGGAGTTCGAGGCGGGGTGGACCCGGGTGCTCGAACTGTTCGGCAAGCACCAGGCGGTGTGGCGCGCCCAGCTCGAGGCGGTCATGCGGATCGAGGGGGACCCGGAGCTGCGCGAGGCCTTCGGGCGGGCGCAGCCGGAGGGGCACAGCGGGCTGGTGGCCCTGTTCCACGGGATCCCGGAGGAGGAGGTCGACGAGGAGACCGCGCGGATCATGGGCTCGTTCTATATGACGCTGATGGCCGGCATGGCCGTCCAGATGGCCATCGACCCCGCCAGCACTCCCAGCGCCCGGGACCTGACGGAGGCGATGCGCCGCATCGTGTCCGGGCCGCGCCCGGGCCCGGCGGCGGACGCGGGCCCGGCGACGGATCCGGATCCGGCGGCGGACGCGGGCCCGGCCGACTGACGCGGGCCCGGCCGCCTGACGGCTGGTCCTACGGCGCGACCCCCGGCCCGTCCCCTCGGAAGTCGCGGGTCAGCTTCTCCAGCGTGGGGACCAGGTCGTTGGGGGTCGGCGCGTCAAGCATCTCCCGCCGCAGCCGCGCGGCCGACTCCCGGTACGACGGCTCTTCCAGCAGTCGGACCAGCCCCTCGCGCAGGGTCTCGGCCGTCACCTGGGAGGCGTGCAGATACGCGCCGCCGCCCTGGGCGTCGAGCACGGCGGCCTTGGCCCACCAGTCCGAGAACCGGATCGGAAGCAGGAACTGCGGCACACCGTGCAGCAGCGCCGCCGACCAGCCGCCGAAACCGCCGTGGTGGACGACCGCGGAACAGCTCGGCACGATCGTGTGGAGGGGCACGAAGTCTACGATCCGGGTGTTGTCCGGCACCCGCCGCAGGCTGCCGGACTCCTGGGGCGGGAGCGAGGCGACGAACTCGATGTCGAGGTCGGCCACGGCGTCCAGGATCTCCGGCACGGGCAGGTGGGAGGCGCCGATGACCGAGGCCGTGGAGGATCCCGGGCTGAAGCACACCCGGGGCCGGTCGGGCGCGCGCCGCACCCAATCGGGCTCCACCGACGGGCCGTTGTAGGGCGCGTAGCGCACCGCCACGCGCCGGACGCCCAGGGGCAGTTGAAGACTCGCCGGGCCCTGGTCGATGGTCCACTGGCCGGTGGTGACCTCCTCCGCGAAGTCGCTGCCGTGCCGCCGGAGATGGCCGGTCAGCCAGTCGCCGAGCGGATCCTCGGAACGCTCCGCGGGCTGCCGCCCCGCCAGTTCGAGGAACACCTCGCGCATCGCCGAGTAGATGTCCACGTTCCACAGCAGCCGGGCGTGGGCCGCGCCCACGACCCGGGCCGCCACCGCCCCCGCGTAGGCGAGCGGCGACCAGATCACCAGGTCGGGCCGCCAGGAGCGGGCCAGCTCCACCAGGTCGTCGACCATGGAGTCGTTGTACACGCGGTACAGCCGTTCCACGTTGACCTGGTATTTCGTCAGCACGCTCGGCCAGGTCTCCCGCTCCACACCGGGCTCGGACCAGTCCATGGCCTCGTTCTCCAGGAGGCCGTACAGCGTGCGGTACAGCTCCCTGGCCCCGGCGCGGTCGTCCCGCTTGCGGGCGTCGATGATCCGCGCGGACAGCTCCCGGTAGGGGGCGAAGGCATCGCCCATCCGGTGGTCGGTGCCGACGGGCGTCGCGGTGAGACCGGAGTGGGTGATGGCGTCGGTGACGGCCGGATTGCCGGCGACCCGCACCTCGTGCCCCGCCGTCGTCAGGGCCCAGGCCAGCGGAACCATCGTGTACAGATGTGACTTCTCGGAAACCGTCGCGAACAGCACGCGCATCGGTGGCGTTCCTTCTCTCGTGAGTGCGGCCGTGCTCCGGCGCCGCGGGGCGGGCGCCGGAGCACGGGCCGTGGGGCGCGTCGGTCAGCTGCTGCGGTGCGTGGCCAGGTCCACCAGCGACCGCAGACCGTGGGCGGCGTCCGGGTCGAGGGTGACCTCGGCCAGCCGGTCCAGCGCCAGGGACCGCTGCCGGTCCGCCTCCGCCAGCGCCCAGTCGCGCCCGCCGGCCTGCTCGACCAGCGCGGTCGCGCGCGCGACGCCGGTCGGCTCCAGCGGGCGCTCGTCCTGGTACAGCTCGGCCAGCCGCCGCCCCGCGGGCGTACCGCTGCCCAGCGCCGCGACGACCGGCAGGGACTTCTTGCGCCGGCGCAGATCGGCCCCGACCGGCTTCCCGGTCGCCCGGGTGTCCCCCCAGATGCCCAGCAGGTCGTCCACGAGCTGGAAGGCCAGACCCAGGTGGTGTCCGTAGCCCCGGAGCGCCTCCACCTGGGCCGGGCCGGCGTCGGCGGCGAGCGCGCCGAGGCCGCAGGCCCCCGCGAACAGGGCCGCCGTCTTCCCGGCGGCCATGGTCAGGCACTCGTCGAGGCCCACGTCGGCGCGCTCCTCGAAGGCGAGGTCGGCGCTCTGGCCGGCGACCAGTGCCAGCAGCGCGCGGCAGAGCTCCCGGGTGCCCGCGACATGCCGGGCGGGGGGCGGGGAGGAGGCCAGCTCCTCCATGGCCAGGACCAGCATCGCGTCCCCGGCGAGCAGCGCCTGGGCGCTGCCGAACACCGTCCAGGCCGTGGACCGGCCGCGGCGGGTGGCGTCCTGGTCCATGACGTCGTCATGGAGCACCGAGAAGTTGTGCACCAGCTCCACCGCGGCGGCGGCGCCGAGCGCCTGCCCGGGCCCGGCGCCCACGGCCTGCGCGCCGCCGAGCACCAGCGCGCCCCGCAGCCCCTTGCCCCACCCGGCGTCGGCGGGCCGGCCGTCCGCGTCGCACCACCCGAAGTGGTAGCGGGCGACCGTACGCACCGGCTCGCTCAGCCGGTCCAGGGCCAGGCGGATCCGCGGACCGGTCAGTTCGGCGGTCCGGCGCAGTACCTCCCAGGATTCCGAGGTGTCCGTCGTCAGCGCGGTGGTCATCGGTCGGCCACCACCAGGTCGGGCTCCAGGTACAACGCGGGCCGCGGCGCCGAGCCGCCGTCCGGCGACTGGTACCGCTTGGTGCGGCTGGACCAGTCGAGATTGCCGCGGATCCAGGTGCGCATGCCGGCCAGATACGGGGTGAGCAGGGCGGAGTGCTCCGGGTACCGGCGCAGCAGCCGCTCCTCCAGGGCCAGATAGCGCCGGGTCTCCTCCGAGGTGGCCGCGCACACGTGGGCCAGCGCCCGCCCCTGGTCCAGCTCGCGGTGGTGCTGGACGACGTAGACCAGGTTGTGCACCTCGCCCAGGGACCGCTCCTTCTCCAGCGAATAGATGTCGTTGGTCCAGCAGACCACGTTGCAGGCGGCGTCCAGCGTGGCCCGGAACTCCTCGCTCTGGTACAGCTCCCCCGGCATGTCGAGGCGCTCGACCACGTCGATGAGGTCCATGCACACGTAGATCGCCCCGGTGTGGCGCCGGTTCTCGATGTAGTCGTCCTCTTCGGGGACGATCCCGCGCGTCCGGTTGCCCGCCTCCCAGACGGCGGCCGCCGCGAGGCACTCCTCCAGGTGGCGTACGAAGCGGCGCCGCCAGGCTTCGGTCATTCCGGTCGCGGTGCGCCGCCACAGGTCCGCGAGGGAGGAGACCGCGGTCGGCAGGTCGGGGCGGCGGGCCGCCGCGGCGCCGTGGTCCGGGCTCTCCAGCACCGCGCGCATCTCGGCGAACACCTGTCCCGCCCGCCGGGGGTCGCGGCCGAAGTCACCGTCGTCCAGCTGGTCGTCGACCAGGAAGAGCCAGGCGAACCAGTCGGCCATCAGGGCGATCCGCTCCTCGTCGGCCGTCGGGTAGACCATCGAGGCGAACCAGCCGAAGTCGGCGTGCTCGAAGCGGCGCCGGGCCGACTCCCGCTGGATGAGGCCCACCGTCCCCACCCATTGGCTCAGGTGCCGGCGCGCCTGCTCGGCGTGCGGGTTCACCCGGTGCGGGAAGGGGCAGTGGAGCTCCGGTATCCGCGGGGCTCGCGCGTCGTTCCCCTGCTCCGCGGCCATCTGCTGCCCTGTGGCCATCGGCTGTCCTGGGGCCATCGGCTGTCCTGTGGTCATCGGCGCTCCTCCAGCCGCAGGTGGATACCGCCCTCGGGATGCAGGGTGATCAGTGCCTGGGGGTGCACCTCGGGCGTCGCCTCGGGGAGCGCCAGCCGATAGCGGCGGGCCACCGTCGACAGGACCAGCACCAGCTCGGTGAGGGCGAAGTGCTTGCCGATGCAGATCCGGTGCCCGGCGCCGAAGGGCGTGTAGACGTGCTTGGGGCGGGCGGCGATCGCCTCGGGGGTGAACCGCTCGGGGACGAAGCTCTCCGGGTCCTCCCAGAAGTCCGGGTGCCGGTGCAGGAAGTAGCTGTTGATCAGGACGTTGGTGTTCGCCGGAACCCGGTAGCCGTCGACCACGTCCTCCTCGCGCGCCCGGCGCATGAACTGGTAGGCGGGGGAGTAGATCCGCAGGGTCTCGTCGATCACCATCCGGGTGTACGTCAGCCGGGGGAGGTCCTCGAAGGACGGTATGGACCGCTCGCCCAGCACGGCGTCCACCTCGGCGTGCAGCTTCGCCTCCACCTCGGGGTGCCGGGCGAGCAGGTAGAACGCCCAGGAGAGGGTGTTGGTGGTGGTCTCGTAGGCCCCGATGCAGATGTTCAGCACCTCGTGGTGCAACTGCTCCAGGTCCATCCCCTTGCCGTCCTCCTCGTCCACGGTGTGGAGCAGCAGGGTGAGCAGGTCGGCCTCGTCGCCGGCGGGGACGTCCGCCCGCAGCCTGGCCTGGATGAAGTCGGAGACGAAGGTGTCCATGTCGTCGATCGCCCGATGCAGCTTGCGGTTGCGGGGCGTCGGGAAGTTCAGCGGCGGGAAGGGGAAGCGGAAGAAGGCGCCGAGGATGGCGTTGGCCGTCTGGAAGGCCCGCTCGAACGCCTGTGCCGTCCTGCCGACCTCGGCGCTGAACAGCGACCGGTTGACGATGCGCAGCGCGAGCTGGCCGATCTCGTCGGTGACGTCCAGGACCTGGCCCTCACGCCGCTCCCAGCGCTGGAGCATCTGCGCGGTCTCGTCGGTCATGTTGCGGGCGAAGTGGCTGACCGTGCGCGGGGTGAAGTGCGGCGCCATCATCCGCCGCTGCCGGCGCCACAGCTCCATGTCGGCGTTGGCGATCAGGCCCTTGCGCAGCACCGGGCGGACGACGCGGAAGAGCATCGCGTCCTTGTCGTAGCTCTCGCCCTTCTCGACCAGGATGTGCCGGATGTAGTCGGGGTGGTTGACCAGCACGATGGGGATGCCCAGCGGCCGGAAGCGGAAGATGTCCCCGTACCGGTCGAGGCCGGCTCCGAGGAAGTGGAGTTGGTCGTTACGAAAGGCCAGGGCCCCGCCGATGCCGTCCTTGCGGCGGATCGTCGGTATCTCTCGGGCGCCTGGCGGCCGGCCCACATCGGGCACGGTCGGTGCTGAAGACATCGGTTGTCCGTTCATCGATGCGGTGACAGCCCAGGACGTCGGTCACACGCCGTGGGCTCGTAAGAGGAAGGGGCGCCGCTCGCGCGGGCGCGGTCGGCTACCGGCGCGCGAGGCGCAGCCGGATCCCGCCCTTGGGGTGCAGGGTGACCAGCGGCGCGAAGCCGACCGGCCGCTGCCCCGGCGGCACCGTCAGGGTGAAGGTCTGCGCGAGCATCGCGACGACGATCTGCATCTCGGTGAGGGCGAAGTACTTGCCGATGCAGTAGCGCGGCCCGCTGCCGAAGGGCTGGTAGACGTTGCGGGGCCGCTTCGCGGCGTTCTCGGGAGCGAAGCGCTCGGGGTCGAACCGGTCCGGGTCGGGCCAGAATTCCGGGTGGCGGTGATAGGTGAGGAAGTTCAGGTAGACGCTGGACCCCTGGGGGATGCGATATCCGCCGATCTCGTCGTCGGCAATGGCCCGGCGCATGGTCTGCCAGGCGGGGGTGTGCAGTCGCAGGGTCTCATCGATGACCATACGGGTGTAGGTCAGTTCGGACAGGGACTCGAGAGTCGGTGCCCGTCCGTCCAGGACCCGGTCGACTTCCTCCTGCACGCGGCGCTGGATTTCCGGGTGCCGGGCCAGCCGGTAGAAAACCCAGGCCATGGAATTGCTGGAGGTCTCATAGCCGGACACGATGGTGGAGAGGATCTCGCCGAGCAGTTCCTGCCGGGTGAGGTTCACCCCGCTCGTGTGGTGGGTCATGGCCAGCAGCGCGGAGAACAGGTCGCGCCGCTCGGCCGGGTCCGCCTCGCGGTCCGTCACGAGCCGGTCGACGAAGCCGTCCATGTCCTGGATGAGCGCGCGCAGCCGGGGACGCCGGCTCAATGGCGGGAAGGGAAAGCGGAAGAAATTGCCGATGATGGTGTTCAGCTCGAGGAAGTTGCGCTCGAACGCGGCGACATCGGCTCCGGCCTCCACGCCGAACAAGGAACGGAGGGCGATCTTCAGGGCGAGGTCGCGGATGTCCGCGGAGACGTCGACCACCGCGTCCGGATCGTCCCGGGCGGCCCACCTGTCGAGCAGACGGCCGGTCAGGTCGGTCATGCCGGGGGACAGGTCCACGATGCTGCCCCGGTTGAAGGAGGGCTGCATCATGCGTCGCCGTGCGCGCCAGCGCTCTCCGCCCGGATTGGACACCAGCCCGCCCCGGAAGACGGTCTGGACCGCCCGGTAGAGGAAGTTGTCCTTGTCGTAGTTGGCGTGGGCGTCCACCAGCACGTGCTGGAAATGGTCGGGGTGGTTGACGAGAACCATCGGAAGGCCACCCAGGCGCAGCCGGACAATGTCTCCCCGGGTGGCGGCATACTGAACGAAACTCAACTGGTCACGGCGGGCGCCGAGAATTCCGGATAAGTTTTCTCTTAAACTGAGGCTCGGTGGGGAGGAATTTTTGAGTGGCGCTTTGTTGCTTGTCGGTGCGGTCATTCAATACCCCCGATTGTGCATTAGCGTACTCTATGCCCTTGGAGTATGCCAGCCTTTGCTTTGCGTTGTCGACCCTCCAAATGATCGGCATTTGGTCGATTTTATCCCGCCGTGTGGAGGGATTCGCGTGTGTTAAGGCGATGTGACGCGGCATGCGGCCCCGCGCAGGACCTCAGAACTTGCCGGTCTGCTCCCCGGTGCGATGCCCCAGCCGCTCGGCGAACTCCGCGAGGAAAGCGGCGCCGAGCGGCGGCCAGTCCCAGAAGTCGAACGCGAGCGCGCCCAGGTCGAAGCCGGGCCCGAACCGCCACTCGGTCACCGGGACAAGCGCCCCGCAGGCGGAACAGGCCACGCCTCCCGCGCCCGTCCTTCTCCACGCGGCGATGGCGTCGCGGAACGGCCGCCAGACCTCCTCGTCCGCCTCGAACTCCTCCGGATAGTCGATGACCACCGTCTTCGCGTCGCAGCGGGGGCAGATCGCGCAATCCGCCTCGTCCTCGCCCTGGCCGCCGACGTAGTAGTCCCGCCCGGTCATGACCGCCACCGGGCCCGGCGGCCAGCCCGGCTCGGCGGGGCCCGCCACGGCCCGGTCCCAGCGGGGGCCGGGCACATACCCCTCGTCGGCGCTCTGGCTGTAGACGCCCTCGCCGGACGTCTCGCGCGTGATCACGCCTTCGGAGATCAGCCAGTCGACGATCCGCTCCGCGAGCGGCCCCGCCTCCTCCTCGGTCGCCTCGGCATCCACGATCCGCTGGAAGTGGTCACCCATCAAAGCCCCCGTCCGAGTCCCCGTCATCCGCCGTCGCCGGCCCTCGTCGCCCACTGTGCCACCGCCCACCGACAGCCAGTCCCGCCACGCCCGGCCCCCACACACCCCGGCCCCCACACACCCCGGCCCCCACACACCCCGGCCCCCACACACCCCGGCCCCCACACACCCCGGCCCCCACACATCCCAGCCCCACCCGCGACCGGCCGGGCCCAGGTCACAGGCGCGCGGACTTGAGCGCCATGTGCAGCAGCAGCCGGTCCTCGCCGGCGTCCAGGTCGAGCCCGGTCAGCTGCTCGACGCGGGAGAGCCGGTAGTACAGCGTCTGCCGGTGGATGCCGAGCGCCTGGGCGGTGCGGCTCGCCTGGCCCGCGCAGTCCAGGAACGCCTCGGCGGTGCGGGCGAGTTCGGCGTGCGAGGGCTCCAGCAGGGCCCGCACCGCCGGGTCGGGCCCGGCCGCGGCGGGCAGCGCGGCCAGCAGCCGGTACGGGCCGATGGCGGACCACTCCGCGACCGGGCCGAGCCGCGCGTCCGCCCGGGCGGCCCGCGCGGCGGCCAGCGCCTCGGGCCAGGCCGCGGGCAGGTCGTCCAGGCCGCGGCGCGGCGCGCTGACACCCGC